>JAHJCH010000263.1 GCA_018813065.1 Myxococcota bacterium | reverse complement strand
GCGGCCCACGTCGAGGCGGCGACGGCGGCGCTGCTCACCCTCCAGCGCGCCGCCACGCGCTTAGAGGCCCTGGCGGGGGCGAGCCATGAGGCGCTGCGCTGGTTGACCACGGCGGGGGCGCTGTGGAGCGTGGCGGAGGCCCCGCTGCCCTTGGCCGTGGCCCATACCCTGATCGCCTTGGCCGCCTTTGAGGCGACGGCCCCCCTCGCCGCCGCCGCCTCGGCCTTAGGGCGCCAGCGCCACGCCGCCGCGCGGCTCCTGAGCGGGCTCGACGCGCCGCCTCTCCCAATCGAGGGCCCGCCGCCGATTGGCCCCCTCACGGCCCGCGTCCTCGATCTCCAGCGCCCAGGCATCTCAACCCCCTCCGGCGAGGCGCTGTCCTTTGAGATCACCGCAGGCGAGGCCGTGGCCATCGTCGGGCCGAGCGGGGCGGGCAAGACGACCCTCGCCCGCTGCCTCGTGGGCCTGGCGATCCCCACCGCCGGGCGCGTGGAGATCGGCGGCGTGTCGCCCATCGCCGCCCGTGGCCGCGTCGCCCTCTTGGGGCAGTCGCCGCGGCTGATCGAGGGGACCGCGCGGGAGAACCTGGAGTTGGGGGCGGCCTTTACGCCCGAGGCGCGCGCCGAGGCCCTGCGCCGGGTGGGCTTGGGGGGCTTGGATGAGGCGACGCCGCTGGGGGTCGATGGGCGGCGCCTCTCCGGCGGAGAGCGCCAGCGCCTGGCCCTCGCCCGCCTGCTCCTCCGACGCCCAGGCCTGTTGATCTTGGATGAGCCGACAGCGCACCTCGACGCGGCGACGGCCCAGGCCCTCATCAACGCGCTTGTTGCGCTGCGCGCGACGACGACCTTGGTTTGGATCACGCATGATCCCCCGCCCTGGGTGACACAGGTCATCCGCTTGGGTTCAGCCACGCGCCCCCCGCCCGCCCCCTCGCCCAGCGACGCGCCGTCGTCGAGAATGAACGCATCTCCTTAATTTTCATACTTTTTATGGATTTTAATGGCGCGCGCTCAAAAAAACGCGTTGGGCTCTTTCGCTTTGCCTGCCGCTCGCCTATCCTGCGCCCACTTAATTTCGTCGCTCCTTTTTGGAGGTCCCTCTTGAGAGTTGCTCTCTTCTTCGATGGTAAGAATTTTTATTCAGGCTGGAAAGACCGTTCTGAGCGTCCAGAGATTGACTACGAGAAGCTCGCCAGCTGGTTGGTGAAGCGCGCTGGTGGTCGAACGCTCTGGGGTGCGCATTGGTACACAGGCATAGACACAAGCGAAGAGCAAGGGCTCAGTCAGCAAAAGCTCTCTGGCTTCTTGGATATGCTTGAGCACCGCCCAGGTTACTTCGTGCACCGCCTCGGGCGTCGCAGCATGACACATCGCTGCACCTCATGTGGTCATGAGACACGCTACACGCATGACAAAGAGGTAGACACCAGCCTCGTGGCGGATATGGTGCGTTACGCCGCCATTAACGCCTATGACGTCGCGGTCCTGCTCTCTGGCGATGGCGATCACTCTCCCGCGATTGAGGCCATCCAGCTCCTGGGCAAGCAAGCCTATGTCGCCTCATGGGGCGGCTCTGGGCTCTCTCAGCGGCTGTGCCGTATCGCCTTTGATCACATTGATCTGCTTAAAGGCGTCAGCTTCTTTGAGAGCTCCCGCGTCGATGGCAATGACGCGCCGCGCTTCTCTTCGAACAGCCAGCCCAACGGGAACATCGCGCCCGCGCCCGACGCGGAGGATGTCTTCTTGGAGGAGCTGGGCAAGGCTGAGGAGCACTTTAAGCCTGGCTTCGTCGGCCTAAATTACTTCATCACGCGCTGGTCAAGCCCCTTGATGGAGACCTCCCAGGAGGTCCGCCGCCAAATCCTCGATGATCTGGTGGAGCAAGATCTCGTCGAGGTCTATGAGGCGGCCAACGGGGATCGCGCCATCCGCCGCATCGAGCCCGGCAGCGGCGGGATGCCCCTCATCGCCATCGACGAAGACGAAGACTAAGATCCTGCCCTCACCGCGCCTGCTCTCACCGCGCGTCGCTCAAGGGCAACAGTCCGGCGGCGGCGGCTCCCCATAATCACAGTCACAGCAGACACCCTCGCAGGGATCAGGCGCGCAGCATGTGTCCCAGACCTCATCGGGGATGACACCATACTCGCAGGCACAGCAGACCTGGGCGCAGTCGATCGGCGGTACACCGTAGTCCGTCATCACCGCGTCGGGCGCCACGCCGCGATCCACCGGGGCGGCGTCGAGCTGGGGCGGCATCCCGTAGTCCGTCATCACCGCGTCGGGCGCCACGCCGCGATCCACCGGGGCGGCGTCGAG
>JAHJCH010000262.1 GCA_018813065.1 Myxococcota bacterium | reverse complement strand
GCCGCCCCAGCGCCGCGGCGCGGGCGGTGATCCGCGTCAAGCGCCCCGCCAAGCCATCGACGCCCGCCGCCGCCAACAGGCCCCCGCTGTCCAGGCCCACGACCCGCCCCGTGGCGTCGCGGCTGAGGAGCGGCTCCGCCGAAGGGGCCGAGGGCTGGCGCAGCTGGCGACAGTAAACCCGCCAGGCCTCCTCGGCGTGGGGCTGCGGCTGCGGTGGTGGTGTGGGGTGGGCTGGACGCGCCGCGTCCTCTTCGCGCCGCGCCCGCGCGTCCTCATGGGTGCTGCGCCGCTGGGTCGCAGGGGCGGCGGGCTTGTTGCGGCTCATGGCGCGCGCGTCGCGCTCATCTTTGAGGCCTCATTGGGCGTCCGATCTCGGGCGTCCTCGATGACATGACCGCAGCCGGGCAGCTGCACCGGGAAGTAAACGGCGTCGAGGATAAGCCGCGCGCCCCCCGTCAGGCTCAACATCAAGGTCAGCTGTCGGATGGAAGAGAGATCGACGCCTTGCCCATCCGCGCCAATGACGCGCTGCCACGCCGGATCGACGTCGAGGGGCACGCGCAGCACCCGCCCCTGATCGGCGAGGGGCATATCGATGGAGCCCAGCGGCTCGATCCTCATCGTGTGCCCCTCATCATCGGTGAGGCTCAGCTTGGGGTTGCCCTCCGACCATGCGCCGTCGAGCCGCGTGACCTTGAGATAGAACGACAGATCGGGGCGCCCGCCGAGGTTGAGCGTCTGTAGCAGCGCGGGGCGATAGCGCAGCGAGAGCTGATGCGGCTGATTTGTCTCCACGACCAACGCCCACTCGCCCACCGGCGCGTCGCCCGTCAGGCGGGTGGGCAGGACATCATCCAGGCTGCCGTTGGTGGAGACGCTCCAGCGCAAGAGGGTGTTCTCCTCGACGAGATCCCCATGACAGCCATCGAGATCGCCTGGGCAGATGTCACCGACCCCATCGCCGTCGGCGTCCACCTGCTCGGGGTTGCTCAGGGTCAGGCAGTTATCACAGGCGTCGCCCACCCCATCGCCGTCCAGATCCAGCTGATCGCTGTTGGCGGCGTGGGGGCAATTATCACAGGCGTCGCCGATGCCGTCATCGTCGCTGTCCTCTTGGGCGGGGTTGGCGATCTCAAAGCAGTTATCGCAGGCGTTGCCCAGGCCGTCGCTGTCGCTGTCAAAGGAGTAGGGCGCGTCGGGCGCCTCGGGGCAGATATCGCAGGCGTCCCCCGCCGCGTCGCCGTCGGCGTTCTCTTGGTCCGGATCGGCGATCTCGGGGCAAAGATCGCACAGATCACCCACCCCGTCCGCGTCGCCGTCCACCTGGGTCGGGTTGGCCCGCGCCGGGCAGTTATCGCAGACATCGGCGAGGCCGTCGCCGTCGCTGTCTGTCGCTGGCGAGGGCGGCTCGGGCGAGGCGGGGCACAGATCGCAGGCGTCGCCGTCTTGATCACCGTCCTGATTGCGCTGATCGGCGTTGGCCGCTTGGGGGCAGTTATCGCAGGCGTCGCCCACGCCATCGCGATCTTGATCCTCCTGCCCTGCGTTGTTGAGCTGAGGGCAGTTATCGCAGGCGTCGCCGATCCCATCGCCGTCCTCGTCTTGCAGATGATCGCAGGGCTCGCAGATATCGCCGGTGCCGTCGCTGTCCTCATCGCGCTGATCGGGGTTGGGCGCGTCGGGGCAGTTATCGCAGGCGTCGCCCACCCCATCCCCGTCCGTGTCGCGCTGATCTGAGTTCTCGATGTTGACGCAGTTATCGCAGGCGTCGCCGTGATCGTCGCCGTCGCCGTTGAGCTGGTCATTGGCGATCAGCGGGCAGTTATCGCAGGCGTCGCCGATGCGATCCTCATCGGCGTCGAGCTGGGCGGCGTTGGAGCGCACGGGGCAGTTATCGCAGTCATCGCCGATCCCGTCGCCGTCGGCGTCGGACTGAGGCGGGTTGATCACCCACTCACAGTTATCGCAGGCGTCGCCCACGGCGTCGAAGTCGCGATCGAGCTGGAGCGGATCGGAGACATAGCCGCACAGATCGCAGGCGTCGCCGATCCCATCATTATCTTGATCGGCTTGGTTTTGGTTGGCGTTCCAGGGGCAGTTATCGCAGACATCGCCGACGTTATCGCCGTCCACGTCGCTCTGCGGGGGGTTGGCCTCGGGGCAGTTATCGCAGACATCGCCCACGCCGTCGCGGTCGGCGTCGAGCTGCTGCGGATCGGAGACGCGCAAGCAGACATCGCAGGCGTCGCCGATGCTGTC
Organism: Myxococcota bacterium; assembly: GCA_018813065.1. Lineage (GTDB taxonomy): Bacteria > Myxococcota_A > Bradymonadia > UBA7976 > UBA1532 > JAHJCH01. The sequence goes on along the minus strand of JAHJCH010000262.1, from coordinate 23,276 downwards.
GCGGTCCTGATCTCCTTGATGGGGGTTGGTGACCTCGGGGCAGTTATCGCAGGCATCGCCGACGCCATCGCGATCCTGATCGGGCTGCGTGGGATCGCTGAGCTGGGGGCAGACATCGCAGGCGTCGCCGATGCCGTCGCTGTCGATGTCGCGTTGGAGGGGATCGGCGACCTCGGGGCAGATGTCGCAGGCGTCGCCCACCCCATCCCCGTCCGCGTCGCCTTGCCCTCGGTTGACGATCAGCGGGCAGTTGTCCTCATCGTCGCTGACGCCGTCCTCGTCATGATCGGGCGGGGGCGGCAGGGCGCGATCAGCGGCGTCCACCGCGCCGTCGCCGATCGGTGGGCCGAGATCGCCATCTGGGGCTGGCCGCGCGGCGTCGAGGGTCACGCCGCAGGCCCCCTCCACAGCGGGATCGCAGGGGTTATTAAAGGTGTAGTCCTTGATCTCCACGCAGCCACTACAAACCAAGAAGCTCAGCGCCAGTGTGCGCCACGCGCCGCTCACCATCTCATCCCCCATGTGATTGCGGCGCCGTCATCGTGCGGCGTCAACGCCACGGGCGCCCCGGCGCCTATCTGCCAGAGGGTCAGCGCGCCGAGGACGCCGCCGACGCCGAGGCCGACCCACCCATAGAGGCGCTGCTGATGCGCCTTGTCCTGGGCGCCCTCCACCGCCGCGCGCAGCAAGGCCACGTCCGAGGGGCGGCGGGCCTTGAGATAGTTGGCGTAGTTATCATCGGCCACCGCCGCGTTGGAGCTGGCCGACCACAGCAGCGCGCCGCCGACGATCAGGGCCACGCCGCTGCTGGCGCCGTAGACCCAAGGCTGCCAGCGCGCGGCGGCGGGCGGGGCAGGGCGGGGCGCCTCATAGAGCACGCGCAGCGCCTCGCCGGGCTCAAGCACCACCTCGCGCCGCCACGGGGCCTCGCCGGGCTGGGCCACCTCGATGCGATAGGCGCCGGGGGGCAAGGCCCGCTGATCTGAGGGCAGCGCGCCCATCTCATCATCATTGATGCGATACGCCTCGCCCCCCTTGGAGGTGGTCTCGATGGTCAAGAGGCCGGGGGGGGGGATCTGAAAGCGGCTGACCTCGCCGACGCGGATGGCCGCGTCCTGCGGGGGGTAGAGGCGGCCATCGATCTCCGCCCAGAAGCGATAGTGGCCCTCGCGCAGACGCACCCAGCGCCCGGGGCAGCGGTGGATCGTCTCCTTGCCCTCATGCTCCAGGTGGATCCTGAGCCGCTCATTGCACTCGATCTCCATCTGACCAAAGGCCTTGGGGAACAGCTCATCGATCTTGGCTTGGCCGTCCTTGCGCCCGGCGGGGTTCTGCTCGAACTCCAGATAGGCCTCGAAGGCCTCGACGGCCTCGGGGTGCTGCTTAAGCTCCTCCAGGCAGCGGGCGATGTTCCAGCGCACCCCCGCGCGATCGCGCACCACCTCGCCGTGGGGCTCGGCCTTGCGAAACATCACCAAGGCCATCTCCAGCCGCCCCGCGCGAAACAGCGACTCACCGCGCTTAATCCAAGCCCGCACGGTCTTTTGATCCACGCGCTCAGCGTAGGCCAGGTGAGGCGCGGCGAGCGTGAGGGCGATGAGCAAGAGCCAAGCGGCGCGCCGTGCAGCCCCAGTGAGCGGCGGGGGGGGCGCTGCGAGGTGTGACATCGAGGGTGTCTCCCTTGCGCCGGGACCACCCCAGCGCTTGAAGTGAGTGCGAAGTTGGCGACCATACAAGCACAGCCCCCCCCCCTCTCGGCAAGCGCCACGCTCGCCGCCCGCTGGGTTGACACCTCAGCGCCCCCAGCCTACTCTCCACGCCCATTAAACCCTCAAAGGGCTGAGGAGGTGGAGGCGATGAGATCCCTCACTCTCGGCGCGCTCACCGCGCTTCTCGTCAGCGCCGCGCTCCCCGCCGCGGCCCTCAACAACGATCCCACCCTCAGCAAGCTGTGCGTCGCCAGCGGCGGAGATCCAGCGCTGCCTTGTGGCGCCTCACCCAAGGCGGATCAGGCCGCCTTCGCGGCCTTGAGCAAGGAGTATGGCGTGGCCTTGGCGCCCAAGCTCTTGGCGCCCGCCGAGACGCTGGGGGCCAACGGCTTTCAGTTCAGCCTCCAGCTCTCGACGACGACGACCAACAGCGACGAGGCCTACTGGAAAGAGGCCGTCAACGACCCCCCCTCGGCGTTGATGACGACGCAGATCGACGTGCGCAAGGGCCTGCCCTTTAGCTTCGAGATGGGCGCGACGGCCACCTACCTCATCGAGAGCGAGCTTTGGGCCTTTGGCGGCTCGCTGAAGTGGGCGCTCAATGAGGCGATCAACGACTTCCCCGTGGACTTCGCGATCCGTGGCAGCCTCAACCGCATGGTGGGCTCCTCGGAGATGCAGCTGAGCACGGCGGGGATGGACTTGATCCTCAGCCGCTCCTTTGGCGCGGGCGGCGTGGCCAACATCGGCCCGTACATGGCCTACAGCCCGGCCTGGATCTTCGCCCGCAGCGGCGTGCTTGACTCCACGCCTGGCAACGGCGACGACCCCAGCGGGGACTTCGTCTTCTCGGGCGAAGACCAGACCGTACATCGCTTCGTGCTTGGCAGCCGCTTTGTCTTCTCAGCGGTGAACTTTACGCCAGAGGTGGCCTTAGCCAAGGGCGTACAGAGCTACAACATCAACTTTGGCTTAGACTTTTAAGCCTCATCCTCGCCCTCCAGCTGCTTCAACCGCGCCTCCAGCTGCTTCACCCGCGCCTCCAGCTGCTCCACCCGATCTTGAGTCCGTCCCAGCGGATCGAGAGAATGCAGCGCCACCTTAACGCGCTCATCCACCCGCCGTTGAAGCTCCTCAAAGGCCAAAGTGTTCTGATCGATCCACGCCTGAAACTGCTCACGGGTCTCCACGGCGCGCTCCTCGCCGCTGCGCAGCAGCCGATGAACGGACTCCTCGACGCTGAGGCGCAGGCTGGAGACGGGCTCGGTGATGCGGCGTGAGATCAGCTCGCGGAGGTTGGGCAAGGCCCCTTGACCGCGCTGACGCTTCTCCTGCTCGACGAGGATCTGCGCCATCGTCACCGCCGTCAGATCCTCCTTGGTGGTGTTATCGATGATCTGCAACGCCTCGCCGTCGTGGATCATCTGCGCCAGCTGCTCAAGGGTGACATAGCGGCTCTCATTGGTATCGTAGAGCTTTCGATTGGCGTAACGCTTGATGATCCGCACGGGGGCTCACAGTCTTGATAAGTCGCCGAGAGGGTGTCTGAGCGCCCAGGCGTTGTCAACGAGGGGGCGGCGAGCTGAGGCGTGAGACGCCGACGCCCAGCGCCGCAAGCCCAGCTCACTTATGATTGTTCTCAAAAAAGTCAAAATCGATGCTGATGGCGGCGGCGAAGATCACCGCGCGATGACTCAAGGTCCAAGGCATCTCACCAAAATCAACACCGAAGTTATCCGCGTCGGAGAACATCTCCTTTAACAAGCCACTCCATCGCTTGGTGATGCGCCCTCGCTCCCGATTCTCAACACAAAAGATGGGAAAGGTCCACAAACGCCAAAGAGGCGACTTAATATAGGCGAAGACATGGCCTCTCTCATCGATCAGATCGAACTGCCGGTATAAGAGGCTAAAGCGACGCACCACGCGACCCAAGCGACGCCCCTTGGTATCCCAGACATCCATCTCCGAGAAGAAGAAGGAGAAGCCACGGGTCAAGCTCAACAGATCGCGGTTGAGGTGGCTGCGGACGTCGATCTCAAAGCCGCGTCGCGAGCCCAAAAAGAGCCGAGACAGCAGCCGAGACAGGGCGCCTTGATCCTCAACCACGCGCCCGATCAGCTCATTTTTGTCATCAAACACGTCGTATTGGTTGCGCTGCTCAAAGCCGAAGACGGCCTCGCCCCACTCCACGCGCTGGCGGATAAAGACGCGGCGACGTTGCCCCAAGAGGGCCTCTAGATCGTCATCAAGGAACATCTCAGCGAACTCCAGGGTGGTCCTCATCGGCGCCACGCCCCCTGCGTGCGCTCATGGAGGCGAGGGCGGCCTTTTGATAACCCATCCCCGCCGCCGCGTCGCCCAAAATCAAGGAGAGGCCGCCTCGCTTGTGAGCCCACCCCCTTTAGATTAAGTTCGCGCACCGAAGATGTGGGCCGTGAGCGCCCCGCCCGTCGCCCAGCGCATCATGGGCGCGGTGGTATCTGAAGACCGTCCGATCGAGGGTCGAGTGAGACGCATTGGAATCATCAATCGTGGGGAGGCCGCCGTGCGCTTCCTCGCCGCCTTGGACACGCTCAGGCGGGACGACCCTCAAGCGCCCGAGGCCGTCGCCCTCTACACGCGCGCCGACGAGGGGGCGCACTTCGTCACCCTCGCCGCCGCCGCGCGCTTGATCGGTGAGACGCGCGCGGCCTTCTCCGACGCGCCGACGATCATCGCCGCGCTCAAGGAGACGGGCTGCGACGCGGCCTGGCTGGGCTGGGGCTTCGCCGCCGAGGACGCGGGCTTCGCCAGCGCGCTGGAGGCCGCTGGGATCACCATCCTGGGGCCGCGCCCTGAGACGATGGCCCTCCTCGGCGATAAGATCCGCGCCAAGCAGCTGGCGGAGCAGCATGACGTGCCCGTCGCGCCTTGGGCCATCGTCGAGGATCAGGCCGCCGCCGTCGAGGCCGCCGCGCAGATCGGCTTTCCGCTGCTGCTCAAGGCGGCGGCGGGCGGCGGCGGGCGGGGGATTCGGCGGGTGACGCAGCTTGACGCGCTGGCCGAGGCCTTTGAGTCCGCCCGCGATGAGAGCCTGCGCACCTTTAACCACGGCGAGCTCTTTATGGAGCGCTGGGTCAGTGACGTGCGCCACGTCGAGGTGCAGGTCTTCGGCGACGGCGAGGGCCAGATCCACCTCTTGGGGCTACGCGACTGCTCCTTACAGCGCCGCCGCCAGAAGATCATCGAGGAGTGCCCCGCGCCTACGCTGCCGCCCGCCGTCGAGGCCACCCTGCTGGCCGCCGCCCGCCGCCTCTGCGCGGCGGTGCGCTACCGCAGCGCTGGCACCGTGGAGTTCCTCTACGATCCGCGCACCGAGGCCATCTACTTCCTTGAGGTCAACACGCGCCTCCAGGTGGAGCACCCCGTCACGGAGATGGTCTACGGCGTCGATCTGGTCCGCGCGCAGATCGATCTGGCTCGCGGGCGGCCCTTGGGCTTGGAGACGGCCACACCCAGGGGCTGGGCGGTCGAGGCGCGGGTCTGCGCCGAGGACGCCCAGAACAACTTCGCCCCCGCGCCAGGCCGCCTCGTGCGCCTGATCTTCCCTGCTGGGCCGGGCGTGCGTGTGGACGCGGGCTTCAGCGAGGGCGAGCGCGTCTCCAGCGAGTTTGACTCGATGATCGCCAAGATCATCGCCTGGGGGCCGGATCGCCCCACGGCGTTGGCGCGGCTGGGGCGGGCGCTGGATCAGACGCGCATCGTCGTCGAGGGGGGGGCGACGAACCTCGCCTTCCTGCGGCGGCTCGTGGGCCAAGTCGACGTCCGGGCGGGGCGCGTCAGCACCGAGCTGGTGGAGACGCTCTCCTTTGGCGACGCCAACGGCTACGAGGTCGCCCGCCTCGCCGCCGCGCTGGATCGGGTGCTGTCGGGGGAGGGCGTCGAGGGCGAGGACGGCGGCGTGGAGGTGGAGGCCGATGGCCGCTTGGTGATCTACCGGGTGGGGCCTGAGCGCTTCAGCGTCGTCTCCAGCCAGGGCGCCTTCACCCTGCGCTATCGCCTCGACGGCCCCTACCAGGCTTGGCTGACGCTCAGCGGCGTGCAGCACCGCGTGGAGCGCGCGCCAGGGGACACGGGCTACCTCGTCGATGGCGAGCCCCACCGCGTCGCCAAGGAGGCGCCTGGGACGATCACGGCGCCCTCGGCGGCCATGGTCTTGGCCTTCCCAGAGCCCGTCGGCGCCCTCGTCGAGGCGGGGGCCTGCGTGGTGATCTTGGAGTCGATGAAGATGGAGGTGCGCATCCGCGCGCCCTTCTCTGGGGTGATCCGCGAGCTGCGCGTGCTGCCTGGCGTGGGCGTGCGCACCGGCCAGCCCCTCTTGACCTTGGAGCCCGAGGGCGAGGCCACGATCAGCCGCGCTGATCGCCTGCCTTGGGAGGCGACGCCGCAGCCTCAGGGGGCGGCGCAGCGGCTCTTTTGGAGCGTCATTGGCTGGGACGCGGCGCCTCGCCAGTGGGCGGCGGACATGGCCGCGCTGGCGGGCGAGGACTGCACCGAGGCCCTCGCCGCCTTCGCCGACGTCGCCGACTTCTTCGACCGCCGCCCGGAGACGCGCGAGGGCCGCAGCGAGGCCATCGAGCCCTCTGTGTGGCTGGAGACGGTGGCGCGCCGAGGCCTGGACGCCTTACCCCCCAAGCGCCGGGCGCCCTTAGAGGCGTTGCTGCGTTGCCACGGGGTAGAGGGGCGTGGCCCGGCGATGCAGGCGGCCTTGGCGCGCGTCGAGCGGGCGGGCCAGCGGCTCCAGCGCAGCGCCGCCGCCGTCGTCATCGCCCTGCGCGAGAGCAGCCACCTCACCGTTGAGATCCTCGATCGCCTCAGCAACCTCGACTTCGACAGCCTCCAGGAGATCTGCCAGGCGGCCAAGAACGCGCGGTTTGAGCGGTTTGAGCGGCCGATCCTCGCCGAGTTTCAGCGCGACTCCGCCATCCGCGCCGGGGCGCTGCTGGCGCGGCTGCGGGCGGGGGAGGCGCGCTGGGCGGATCTCATCGAGACGCCTGAGCCGATCCTGGGGGTCTTTGGTCCAGAGGCCGAGGCGGGCTGCCTCATCGCCTTGGAGGGGGTGGCTCGTCGCCTTGAGTCGGGCGACGCCGACGTCGCCTGCGCGCGCTTCGAGGTGGCGGGGCGCGTGGCGCTGCGGGTGGGCGTCGAGGAGCAGGCGCGGATCGTCGTCGTCTGCCGCCCCGACGAGGTCACGACCCTCACCGCCGCGCTCTCTAAGCAGCCGCCCTTCGAGCGCCTTGACCTCTTTATCGTCCCTGAGGACCCCTCAGCGGCGGGGACGCCAGGGCTGCTGGTGCCCATCGCCCACGCCCTGCGCTTGGGGCTGGAGGACACCTACGCCGAGCTGGCGCCGTGGTCGGAGATCTGCCTCCTCAGCGTGGACGCCATGGGCCGCCCCGCCGCGCGCCGCTACCGCAGCGATGGCCGCGAGCGCGCCGCCCGGCGCGACATCCTGCCCAGCACCGAGCGGCGCTTGGATCTCGACCGCCTGGAGCGCTTTGACTTCGAGCGGCTGCCCTCGGCGCCGGGGATCATCCTCTTCTTAGCCAAGGCCCGCGAGAACCCCGACGATGTGCGGCTCTTGGCCTACGCCGAGGTGCGCAACCTGCGGCGCAAGGCGGGCCCGCCGCTCTACCTCCCCGAGGTGGATCGCGTCTTCTACGAGGCGGTCTTTGCCATGCAGGCCGCGCGGATGCTCCACGACCCGCGTCGGCGGCTGCACTGGAACCGGCTGACCTTCCACATCCTCCCGGTGGTGCCCCTGCGCGCCCACGCGGTACACCACTACATGCGCCGCCTGGTGCCCGCCGCCAGCCACATTGGCATGGAGAAGGTGATCGTGCGCTTCCGCTGCGCCGATCCTGACGCGCCGGGGGGGATCAGCCAGCCGATGGATCTCCTCATCCACGACTTCTCGGGCGGCGAGGCAGGCTACGCCATGCGCTCCGTCTCCCACCGCCCGCTGATGCCGCGGACGCGCTACGAGTCCAAGGTCGTCGCCGCGCGCCGCCGTGGGCTAATCTATCCATATGAAATCATTCGGCTTTTAGAGAGCGGCGACATCGGCCCCTCGGGCAACTTCGAGGAGTTCGACGTGGACGCCGAGGGGCTGCCCGTCAGCGTCTGGGAGCGCCCGCGCGGCTTAGCCAAGAGCGCGGTGATCTTCGGGGTGATGCGCAGCCGCGTCGCCAAGTTCGTCAACGGCCTGGTGCGCGTCGCCGTCTTCTCCGATCCCACCCAGCAGATGGGCGCCTTGGCCGAGGCGGAGTGCCGCAGCGTCATCGCCGCCTTGGACCTGGCCGAGCGCCTGGGCGTGCCGCTGGAGTGGGTGACGGTCAGCGCGGGGGCGCGCATCGACTGGAAGACGGGCACGGAGAACCTGGACTGGACCGCGCAGGTCTTGCGACGGATCATCGAGTTCACGCAGGCAGGGGGGGAGATCAACCTCATCGTGCCTGGCACCTGTGTCGGCGCCCAGTCCTACTGGAACGCCGAGGCCACCATGCTGATGCACACGCGTGGGCTCTTGATCATGACCGAGCAGGGCAGCATGGTCTTGACCGGCAAGCGCGCCTTGGACTTCTCGGGCTGCGTCTCGGGGGAGGACGAGCGGGCCATCGGCGGCTACACATCGATCATGGGCCCCAACGGCCAAGCCCAGGCCTACGCGCCCAACCTCAACGCCGCCTACCGGCTCCTGTTTCAGTACTACGACCTGACCTATGTGCCTCCGGGCGCGCGGCGCCCGCCCTACCGCGAGACGACCGATCCGCGCGGGCGGGATCTCAGCCTCTCGCCCTACCCAGAGGCCCTGGGCCACGGCTTCAGCCACGTCGGTGAGATCTTCAGTCACAACCCGGATCGCAAGCGCCCCTTCGCGGTGCGGCCGATCATGGCCGCGTTGACGGATCAGGACGTGCGCCCGGTGGAGCGCTGGGCGGCGACGCACAAGGCGGAGATCGCGGTGGTCTGGGAGACGCGCATTGGCGGCTACTCGGCGCTGTGCATTGGCGTCGAGAACCAGGTGATGCCCCGGCTGGGCCAGCCCAACGCCAAAGGCCCCGACGTCTTCGCTGGCGGCACCCTCTACCCGCGCGGCTCATGGAAGATCGCGCGGGCGATCAACGCCGCCAGTGGCCGCCGCCCGGTGGTCATCCTCGCCAACCTCTCGGGCTTCGACGGCTCCCCGGAGTCGCTCTTTGATCTCCAGCTGGAGTTTGGCGCCGAGATTGGGCGGGCGGTGGTCAACTTCCAGGGGCCGATCCTCTTCGTGGTCACCTCGCGCTACCACGGCGGGGCCTACGTGGTGTTCTCCAAGGCGCTCAACCCCCAGCTGCGCAGCCTCGCCTTAACGGGCAGCTTCGCCTCGGTGATTGGCGGCGCGCCGGCGGCGGCGGTGGTCTTCTTGGGCGAGGTCAAGCGCCGCGCCCAGGCGCGGGGCGTACCCCAAGCGGAGGTGATCACCGCGTTGGCGGCGGACTTTGACGGCGTACACACCGTGGCGCGGGCCAAGGCGGTGGGCTCCATCGACGAGATCCTCGACCCCAGCGCCCTGCGGCGGCGGATCGTCGAGCTGCTGGAGGCGGACTACGAAGGCCAGGGCGATGGCTGAGCTGATCGCGCGGCTGCGCCAGGTGGTCAAGTCCTACCCGCTGGGGCGCACGACCGTCGAGGCCCTCAAGGGCGTGGATTTAGATCTGGAGCGTGGCGCCTTCGCCGCCATCGCCGGGCCATCTGGCAGCGGCAAGACCACCTTGCTCAACCTGCTGGGCTGCGTGGACACGGCCACATCGGGGACGGTGGAGCTGCTGGGCCAGGAGACGCGGGGGCTGAGCGAGCGCGCCTTAACGCGGCTGCGGCTGGAGTCCATCGGCTTTATCTTCCAGAGCTTCAACCTCATCGAGGTGCTCGACGTGCTTCAAAACGTCGAGCTGCCGCTGCTCCTCCAGCGCCGCTACAGCAAGGCGCAGCGACGCCAGCGGGTGGAGGCGGTGGTGGAGCGGGTGGGGTTGAGTGAGCAGCGCAAGCAGCGACCGGGGGCCTTATCGGGGGGGCAGCGCCAGCGGGTGGCCATCGCCCGCGCCCTGGTCACCCGCCCAGCCCTGGTCTTGGCCGACGAGCCCACGGCCAACCTGGACTCGGCGACGGGCGGGCGGGTCTTGGATCTGATGCAGGCGCTCAACGCCGAGGAGGGGATCAGCTTCCTCTTCTCCACGCACGATCCCAGCATCATGAGCAAGGCGCATCGCCTGATTCAGATCAGCGATGGGCGCATTCGCCAACCAAGCTAACTCAGGACATCTAAGCCTTCGAGGAGCGCGACGAGGTTACGCAGGGCCTCGCTGCCTGCCTTATCGGCGTTGCTGTGCTCATTGGGGCTGGTGGCGACGGAGCGGCCATCCATCAGCTCAGCCCAGGCTTTCACCTTAAACCGTTTTTGCTCATCCTCATGCATCACCATCTTTTGCTCAATGCCAAAGCTCTTGATTTGACCCTTTTCAACCGCGAGTGTGAGTTTATGCTCATATTTGTCGCGGTTATTTCTCCAATTCCGCTTTAAGGCGCGCTTTTTGAGGATATCGCGAGCATAAAGAACATGCTTTTTCTCTACTTTACCCCAAGGTTTACACCTTAAATCATATCGAATGCCGCCACGAGCGATCCCCTCCAAATAATCATTGGATTGAACCATCCATTTAATCGCCTCTCTCAGATAATCTTCGGGTATATCTCTATTGTCAGCGATTACGTCTAAATGTATGTTAAATTTTAATGGCTTTTTCTCTTTAAAAACGCGGTATTTGGCCTTTAAGCCATGATACACTTGAAGAACAATCTCTTTCTTCAACTCTTTTTCGCTCGTCATGGATTCTCCACCTGCCACTTATGAGGTGTTGTTTCCCGAATATGTCGCTAACAAAAGATGATCTTACAAGGCGCAGGCCGCGATCTGTGCTTGATTTTTTGCGCATACGCCTCCGATCTGCGCGCAGTCTACATGGACGCGGGCGCCTTGAACACATAACTCGACACGCGAGCCATTACAAAAGCGCCCGTCCACGCGCTCATCGCAGCGCGGCTCATCGCCACGACAGGCGATGCGATCGACGCCGAGCAGCGCGTCATGCTCACGGACGCAGCGCATCCCAAAAGCGGCGCAGTCGATGTCGCGGTGATCGCCCCAGAGGCCGGGGTGAACACACTCGATGAGCCGATCTCCATCACAGGTGATGACGTGGTTGCCGTGGGACTCGGAGGGGAAGGCCGCGCAGGCGCTGTTGGGGCCGAGCGCGCAGGCCCCGTCCTGGCAGACTTGATCGAGGGTGGCGCAGTCGCGGTAGCGCAGCCGCCCGCCGTCGCAGTCAGGGGACCAGCCCCCCACGCAGGGGGCGGCCTCACAGGCGGCGCCCACGGCGGCGACGCAGCCCGCCGCGCCGTCGCGGGGATCGACGTCGCAGATCGGGTTGGGCGTGCCCTCGGTGGCGCAGACGCGCTCAAAGCGGACGTGCCCCTCATCCTGGGTCAGCAGGTTCTCGCGGGGCGTGGTGTCGAGGCAGTAGACGACGCTATCACCCACACAGCCGGTGTCCTCATAGATCTGGCAGCGGGTGTCCAGCCGCACGCCCAAGCAGGCCATGATCGCGGCGCAGTCCCCGGCGGCGTTGACGCAGCGCAGCTTATCGGGGAGGGCGGCGATCTCGATCGCCCGTGACAGCGGCTCAAGGCGCTGTGGATCGGTGGGGCTGGGCACGCCTTGCAGCCCCTCCAGGCTCAAGCGCGCGGCGGCGAGGCTGCGGGTGAAGAAGCGCTCGGCGATGGCGGCGTTGAGATCAGCGACGCCCCCGCACGCGGAGAGCCGCATCAGCCCATGAAGGAGCGCCTCGCCCTCCGCCGCGTCCATCCCGACAAAGGCAAAGGGGGGCGTCTCCAGGGCGTCAGCCATCAGGGCATCGGTGGCGCCTGCGTCCGCCGCATCGACGATCGCCGCCGCGTCGATGATCGCCGCCGCGTCCTCCTCTGAGAAGGGCACCGGCGAGCCGCCGCTTGAGCACGCCCATGCGCCGATGACGCAGAGCAAGGGAAGGCTGATCCGCTGCATACTCACACCTCCAAGCGTGCGCTTGAGATCCCCCCTCAGCGGCGAAATGTCAACGCCTGGCCCAGAGGCGGCGCTCAAAAGAGGGGCGGCGCTATGTCTCGTTTTAAATGAAACCGTTTGAAACGGTTTAAAACAATGAGCGCCATCCTCCTTGATTTACAAGCATTTTTCTTTACGGCACGCTTCGTGCTCATTCGCCCAAAGAAGCAGCGCCATCGCTCAACCCCACAAGGAGCATTGATCGTGTTTGACTGGCTGAAGCACTACAAGCGGGCGGATCTTCGCGGTGATCTCACGGCGGGCCTGACCACGGCGGTGATGCTCGTCCCCCAAGCCATGGCCTACGCCATCCTCGCCGACCTCCCCCCCATCATCGGGCTCTACGCCTCCGTCATCCCGCTCATCCTCTACGCGCTCTTAGGCACCTCAAGGCAGCTGGCGGTTGGCCCAGTGGCCATGGTGTCCTTGCTGGTGGCCTCTGGCATCGGCCCGCTGGCGCAGGGAGATCCGGCCACGGCGGTGGGCTTAGCCGCGCTGCTGGCCTTGATGGTCGGCGCCCTCCAGCTTGGGATGGGCCTGGGGCGGATGGGCTTCCTGGTCAACTTCCTCTCACACCCGGTGATCAGCGGCTTCACCTCCGCCGCCGCGCTGGTCATCGGGCTCAGCCAGCTCAAGTACCTGCTGGGCATCAAGCTTGATCGCACGCATCGCGTCGATCTGCTGCTTCACCAGGCCTACACCAAGCTCGATCAGATCCAAGTCGAGGCGCTCATCCTGGGCGGCGGCGCCATCTTGATCCTCTTGGCGCTGCGCAAGTGGGCGCCCAAGGTCCCGGGCGCCTTGATCGTCGTGATCTTGGGCACGATCATCGCCAAGCTTGAGCTGCTCAAGGGCCTGGCCATCGTCGGGGAGGTGCCGGCGGGGCTGCCTGCGCCGAGCGTCCCCATCATCGACAGCGAGAGCCTGATCGCGCTCCTCCCCATCGCGCTGACCATCGCGATGGTGGGCTTTATGGAGTCCATCTCCGTCGCCAAGGCGTTTGCGCGGCGCAACCGCTACAAGGTCGATCCCAACCAAGAGCTGATCGCCCTCGGCGCGGCCAACCTTGGCGGGAGCGTCTTTGGGGCCTACCCGGTTACGGGCGGCTTCTCCCGCACCGCGGTCAACGCCCAAGCGGGCGCGAACACGGGCCTTGCATCGATCATCACGGGCCTCTTTGTGCTGATTACGCTACAATTCCTGACAGAGTACTTCTTCTTTCTTCCAAAAGCCGTGCTCTCTGCGATCATCATGGTCGCGGTCTTTGGATTGATCGACATTAAAGAGGTCAAACATCTCTGGCACGTCAAAAAAAGCGACCTCGTGTTCCTTGTAATCACCTTCTTTAGCACGCTTATCCTTGGCATTGAGGAGGGCATCCTTGTTGGCGTGGCATCTTCAGTTTTTTGGTTTTTTGTGATGGCGATTCGGCCACACTTTGCCGTCTTGGGGCGTCTACCCAACAGCGACGTGTTCCGCAACGTCAGCAACTACCCCGAGGCTGAGACACGCCCCGAGGTGTTGGCGGTGCGCATGGACGCCCCCTTCTTCTTCGGCAACGCCACGTTCCTCCAAGCCACCTTGGAGCGCCTGGAGGCCGAGCGGGGGGGGCAACTGAAGCGGATCATCATCGACGCCAGCAGCATCAACGACCTTGACTCCTCCGCCGAGTCCATGCTCAGGACCATCGCTGAGGAGCTGCGGGGCCGGGGGATCGAGCTGGCCTTCGCGGCGGTGAAGGGCCCTGTGCGGGCGGTCATGGATCGCGCGGGCTTTACGGCCTTCTTGGGGCGCGACCGCTTCTATCACGACGTCAAAGACGCCATGGACGACGCCACGCCCTCGGCGGCGGCGGCCTAACTTCTTGGGTTAAACGCGATGCACGATCTCACACTCTCCCTGCTTGGCGGGGTCATCATCGGAGGCGCCGCCGCTGGCCTGATGCTCTTCAAGGGGCGCATCGCTGGCATCAGCGGCATCTACAGCGGGCTCTTGACGCCCAAGCCCAGCGACACCGCCTGGCGCGTCGCCTTCGTCCTGGGGCTCATCCTTGGCGGCTTAGCGTTGCGCGTCATCCACCCAGCGGCGCTCCAAGACACGCTGCTGCGCCCCCTCTGGGTGGTGGCCCTCGGCGGGCTCTTGGTGGGCATCGGCGTGCGCTTTGGCAGCGGCTGCACCAGCGGCCATGGCATCTGTGGCCTGGGGCGGCTCTCACGCCGCTCCATCGTCGCCACGCTCAGCTTCACGCTCTCGGGGATGGCCGCCGCCACCCTCTACGCCTGGATTGGAGGTTGATCATGGCCCGTCTCCTCGTCGCCTTCCTTGTTGGCGCTGGCTTCTCTCTTGGCCTGGGCATCTCTGAGATGACGCAGCCGCAGACCATCATCCAGTTCCTCGATCTTGGGGCGGCCAGCTGGTCGTACAAGCTCTTGGTAGTGATGTTCGCCGCCGTGACCACTTACGGGCTGCTCCTCAAGCTGATGCTGCGCCGTGCCAAGCCCGTGTTGGCCCCGCGCTACATGATCCCCACGGGTCGAGAGCTCACCAAGCCGCTCATCCTGGGCTCCGCCGTCTTCGGCGTGGGCTGGGGGCTCAGCGGCCTATGCCCAGGCCCGGCGCTGAGCACGCTCAACACGGGGGCGGCCCGCCCGCTGCTCTTTATCGCCACGATGACCCTGGGGATGTGGCTCCAGGGGCGCTACACGCAAGCCCAGGAGGCGCGCCAAGCCCGCGCGGCGCGCCAAGACAACGCAAACCCCAACGCCCAAGCGGCCTAACTGAGGACACCATGCAGATCAAAGCCTTCTTCGACGCCCCGACCTTCACCCTCACCTACGTCGTCTGGGATGAGGCCACGCGCGACGCCGTGATCATCGACCCGGTCTTAGACCTTGAGCCGGTGAGCTGGCGCGTCTCCAACCACAGCGTCGAGGCCCTGGTGGGTTTCACCCGTGAGCATCAGCTCAAGGTCCACTGGATCATCGACACGCACGCCCACGCCGATCACCTCTCGGGCATGGACGCCCTCAAGGCGGCCTTGGGCGCCAAGACGGCCATCGGCGAGCGCATCACCAACGTGCAGACGATCTTCAGCGAGGCCTTTAACCTGGAGGGCTTCCCCACCGATGGCCGCCAATTTGATCGGCTCATCAAAGACGGCGAGGTCTTCGAGGCGGGCAGCCTGACGATCAAGGGCATCAACACGCCGGGCCACACGCCCGCCTGCATGAGCTACCTCATCCAAGACGCCCTCTTTACGGGCGACACGATGTTCATGCCGGACTTCGGCACGGGGCGCTGCGACTTCCCCGAGGGCTCCGCCGAGACGCTCTACGACTCCATCGTCAACAAGCTCTACGCGCTGCCCGACGAGACGCGGGTCTTCGTCGGCCACGACTACCAGCCGGGGGGGCGGGCGTTGGCCTACGAGACGACCATTGGCGCCTGCAAGCGTGAGAACAAGCACCTCAAGGCGGACACGCGCATGGATGAGTTTGTCCAGTTCCGCAGCGAGCGCGACGCGACCTTGGCCCCGCCCAAGCTCATCCTCCAGAGCCTCCAGGTCAACATCCGCGCAGGCGCGCTGCCTGAGCCGGAGTCCAACGGTCGGCGCTTCTTCAAGATGCCGATGAACCTGCTGTAAGGAGGGCTAAGAATTGAGCACGATCCTCATCCCAGTGGACTTCTCCGACTGCTCACACCCCTTGGTGGATGAAGCGGTCAAGGCGGCGCGCGAGGAGGGCGCCGCGCTGCTGCTGCTGCACGTCATTCAACCGGCGGAGGTCGCGGGCGCCACCCAGATCCACCTTAAAGGGGGCGAGACGTGCTCAGTTGAGGACTACCTGCGCCGGGACGCGCTGGCCCAAATGAAGACCTACGCCGCCCAGCTGGAGGGCATCGAGGCGGAGCTGCGCGTCACCCAAGGTGAGATTATCGAGGAGATCCTCACCGCCGCCGCCGATCCGGCCATCAGCAAGATCATGATGAGCACGCGGGGGCGCCAAGGGGTGATGAGGTGGCTGTATGGCAGCGTCACCGAGGCGATCAAGTCCAAGACAGACAAGCCCGTCATCGCCATCCGCACCCAGCACAAGTCCACCTGCCTCGCGGGCAGCTGCGCCACCTGCGCCTCGGGCACCACCGAGGCCCGCTACCAAGCCCGCGCCGAGCAAGACGGCTGAGCCCCCGCGCCTTGCCGGGCCTCCCTGGCTTGTGTACCTTGCCGCGCCATGCGTGTATTACCCCTGGCCCTCCTCTGCCTCGCCTGCGCCGGTGCGCCGCCCCAGCCCTTAGAAGCGGACATCGCGACCCTCCAGCCCCAAGCCAACGGGCTGCGCGTCTTGATCGAACCGAACGCCGCCGTGCTTGACCCCAACGCGCGGGGCTACGCCCGCCTTACGCTGCCGGCTGGCCCTGCCCAAGAAGCCTCACAACGGCGGGGTGAGGCGGCGCTGAGCCTGGAGATCCTCTTAGGCGGCGCGATGGAGGGCCAAGATCAGGGGCTCAAGGCGCGACTCAACGCTTTGGGGGCCAAGATCGAAGGCCAGGTTGAGGGCGATCGCTGTGAACTGACGCTGATCTACCTTCAGCAGCAACAAGCGGCGGTCTTTGCCCTGCTTGCCCAAGCGCTTGAGGCCCCCTCCGGCGACATCGAGGCGGCCAAAACGCGGCTCAAGCGGCGCTGCGCGGGCTTAGACCTGCGTCAAGTGGCGCGTGCCCGTCTTGTACGGCTCATCGCCCCCGCCGATCCCCTCACGCGCCCGGCCTGCGCGGCGGAAAAAGACATCGACGCCCTCTCGGGGGCGCGTCCTTTTAGCCCGCGCGGCGCGTTGCTCTACATCTACGGCGAGAGAACCAGCGCCACACACGCCATCGCCCCCCTGCTGGCCTGGTCTGGGGCGCCGATGGCGGTACAAAAACAGGGAGCGCCCCCCGCCGAGGCCGCGCAGCCCCAGAGTGCGCCCCAGAGTGAGGCCATGAGCGGCCCTCTCGGCCTCCATTTGCTCCTCAGCCGCCCCATAAAAACCGGGCCAAGCGCGCTCATCTCCTGGATCGAATTGGATCTCTTGGCGGGGCTATGGCGTCGCCAGGGTTTTCAGGCCGAGACGCTGTGGCTCGGGTCACGCGAGGCGCTGTTATTGTCCTTGGAAGGGGTTGAAATCGAGGCGGCGTTGGCGCGCATCGACGACGCGCCGCTGCGCTGGCGTGATGCCGACCTGGGGGCGGTCTATGGCGCGCGTCTCCGCGAAGAATCGACCCCTCGATTCCGCGCCGAGGTGGCCTGGAGATGGCCCCCTCAGGCCTACTTTCAGGCATTGACACAGCGTGTCCGCCTGAGATCCCTGCGCCAAGCCCACTGGGCGCTGCTGCGAGGCCGTAGCGCCCTGATCTTGACCACGCCCGATCTGAAAAACCTCGACGCTGCGTTATGGGGAGAGCGCCTTGATGAGCAACTCGGGGGGTTACAAGCACACGCCGCACAGCGCACATCGCCCAGCACGCCACCGCCCGCGCTCTCTGAGCTTAAATTTGGCGAAAAAACCCTCGCCTGGCGCCATACGCCTTCGGGTGAAGGCGCCGCATTAAGCCTCCTCATCGATCTGGGGCGTGTGCATGAGCCTCAACGCCTGCGGGGTGGCCTCGAAGTGCTGGCAGAGGCGCTTCAAAGCGCGGATCTCGAGGTGGAAATCCTGCCCGAGCATACATTACTGACCCTGCGCGGCGCGCCGGACACGTTGGAGCTGAAGCTGCGCGCATTGGAGCACCAGCTCAGCCCTCAAATCCCCCTTGATCTTGAGCGTGCCCGCGCCCAGGTGCGCCATCGCTCGACCGCGCGGCGCCTCGATCCCCGCGCTTGGGCGGTGGATCTCCTCAACGCCGTGCTTGAGCATGAGCGACGCGCCGATCAGCTCGCCGATCTGGACGAGATCACCCCCGCCCACCTCTATGCGCTGCGCGATGCCCTGCGCCAAGCGCCCAAGCGGGCCTTGTTGATCAGCCCCCTGGCGGGCTTGGCCCTGATCGAGCCGCTGAGGCGACTCCAAGGTGAGGTGGCCATCACCCGCGCGCCGCGCCCTGAGCCTTTCGAGCCACCCCATCAGCATCTGATCGAGGCGGCCACGGGGGTTTGGCGGGCGGCGTATGAGATCGACGGCGTGGCGGCGGAGCGCTGGGCGGCGCTGAGCTTGACCGCCGCGCTCTTAGAGGGAGAGACGCCCACGGCGCGGATCGAGGCGGAGGTTCAAGGGCGCCGCCTCTTCATCACCGTCACCGCGCCCACGGAGAAGCTGGATGAAGGCATCGTTTTGGCGCGCGGACGCCTCGCCAAGATCATGCAGATCGGCGATGACGCGGCGCGGATCGAGGTGATCAAGGCCCGTCACCTCAATGTCATACGCTTGGCCTGGACGGAAGCGGTCACGGCGGCGCGTGTTTTGGCGGATTGGACGCGGGCGGGCTGGGATCTGCGCAGCTTTCATGAGGCCGCCGCGCAGATCGCCCAGCTCAACCGGGATGATCTCAAGCAGATCATCGGAGGGCTGCGCTTTCTTGGCGAAATTCGCCTCAATCGCACCCCCATTCAAGCCACCCAGCCGCCCATCGCGAGGCACATTTCACATCTACACGGAGAGATCCCATGAGTTGGTTTAAAATCAGCCTCACCGTCCCCGAGGACAAGGCCGAATGGCTCGCCTATTTGCTGGCAGAAGCCCTTGAAAGCACTGTTGAAATCCGCGATGAGGCGACGCTGTCCAAGGGAGAGGATGGGGTTGAGCTGCATCTGGGCTTCGAGGCCATCCCCGAGGGCGCCGAGGCCCAAATTCGCGAGGCGCTGGCCGTCGTTGGCTGCCCCGAGGCGCCGATCCACACGCGCCGCGAGGAGGATGAGTCTTGGCGCGATGGCTGGAAGGCATTTTTTCAAATTGAGCGCCTCTCAGCGCGCTTTTGGGTGCAGCCCAGCCACCGCGCGCGCCCCGAAGAGGCCACATACGCCGTGCAGATCCTGCCTGGCCTGGCCTTCGGCACGGGCAACCACCCCACCACGCGCAACGCCCTCGCGATCTTGGATGATTGGCTGGCCGATAAGCCGCCGATGGGGCTCATCGACGTGGGCGCGGGCACGGCCATCCTCGCCATCGCCGCCGCCTACCTCGGCCACCACGCCTACGCCATCGAGATCGACCCTGACGCGGTCAACAACGCCCGCCAGAACATCGAGATGAACGGCCAAGAGGCCCGCGTCACGCTGATCTGCGCCAGCATTGACGCCGTAAAGCTCGATCCGCAGCCGATGGTCATCGCCAACATGATCGCGCCGCTCTTGATCCAGCATGCCGAGGCGATCAAGACCCTGTGCGCGGGCGAGTTGATCCTCTCAGGGCTCTTAGAGGGCCAGCGTGAGGCGGTCTTGGCGGCCTATCCGGGCTGGCGCGTCGTGGAGCGGCGTGAGGGGGGCGAGGGGTGGCTGGCGCTGCGCCTGGCGCGGGGCTGAGGCGGGCGGCGCGCCATGTCCGTGAGGTCACCGCCGCGCCTTTTTGGCGGCGTGTGCTGGCCGATCTCATCGATCTCAGCGCGCTGCTGGCGGTGATGGCGTTGGCCTTTAAGCTGGGCATCTGGGGTTGGCCGACGCTGCCTGAGCGCCTCTACGATCCGCTTGACTACGCCGTGGAGATCCTGATCCACCACGCGGCGCGCTTCACCCCCATCGTGCTCTTGCTGTCGGCGCTCCACCTTGGCGCGCGGCTGCTGAGCTACCTCACCTGGGGTCGGACGCTGGGCCAGCGCCTCTTGGGTCTGCGGCTGATCACCCGCGCTGGCGAGCCGCTCGCTCCGGCGCATGCCGCGCTGCATCCCTTGATGGGGCTTCTGGGCGTGGCGCTCCTGGGCGTCGGTTATACCTGGGCCGCGGTGGATCTGGAGCGCCAGAGCCTCGCCGAGCGCCTCACGCGGGTGTGCTTGATCGTCGATCCTTGATAAACAGCGCCTCGCGAGGGGCAAATCAAAGATAAGCATCAAAACTCAAAAGAACAGCTGGGCGCCGCCTGCCACCGGGGGCTTAATGTCCAGGCAACAAACCACTTAAACGCGAAGAAAACAAGGGGTCAATGTGAAACTTATACATCATGCTGGAAAAGAAATCCCTATTAAAATTTTTTGTTTAGCGATAACCAAAAAATGGGAATCCAGAAAGGATCAAGACCGTGTTCTGCTAATTAATGCAATTGTTAGGCTTTCAATTCATTTAGGGAATGAAAAATCTCATTTCTTGTCTCAAATCAAGGGCAAAGCTAACAGCATCTCAATGGAAATCCTTTGCGAACAACTTCGTCATGACCGAATTTTTCAAACATTTGATCGTGAGGATCGAAACACTTCCACAAACTCTTTATACGATGAAAATGGGTTTGATGCATATGGTTTTGATATAAATGGAAATAGCCTGAATTGGTCTGCTTTTAAGCTTAATATGAATGATATTTTTTATTGTTCCGATGGCTTCGACTACGAAGGCTTTGATCGTCAAAGAAAAGACATATTTGGTTACAAGATTTCTGATGGAGGATCACTTCTAATCTACAATCGAGATGGATTAGATGAATTTGGGTTTAATAGGGGAGGATTTGATAGAAATGGTTACTTAAGAGATGAAGGCCATTCTGACGTTGACTATGATTGCATGGGAAGAGATTGTGATGGTTTAGACCGTGGTGGATTTGATAAAAATGGATTTAATTTAGATGGCTTCGATAAAAATGGATTTAATCAAAATGGAGTTGACCGGGATGGCTTCGATAGAAATGGCTTTAACAGATATGGCTTTAACAGAGATGGCTTTAACAGATTTGGGTTTGATAAGCATGGATTTGATAAATATGGGTTTAGACGGGATGGCTTCGACATGTTTGGTTTCAGCCGGAATGGCTTCGACCGATTTGGATTCAACCGGAATGGCTTCGACCGATTTGGTTTCAATCGGAATGGTTTCGACCGAGATGGCTTCGACCGAGATGGTTTTGACCGAGATGGCTTTGACCGAGATGGCTTCGACCGAGATGGTTTTGACCGAGATGGCTTTGACCGAGATGGCTTCGATGAAAACCAGTGCAATCGAAAGGGTTTTTTTAGCGATTTAAGACTGAGGAAAGATTTAATCTCTAGCATTATTAATCAGACAAAAAAAATCATTGCTCGCTTAGAATCTAGAAATTTTAATGTTTCTTTTAGCTCTAATGACTTGTACTTAATTGAAATATGGTGCAACAGCGAATTATATAAAGACACATTCAACAGAATGTGTTCAGCAAGAATGGCAGAAAAGTTTGTTTATTTTATCTTTTTGGAAAAAGAAAGCAATTCCGATGTCGAAGATATCTCTATAAAGCAGATTACGGATCCTAGTGATAAACAGTGGGTAGACTATGACCTAATCATTAAAAATGAAATCTATTTGGATGTAAAAAACTCTAGAGTAAACCATCCTAATAAACCTAATTATTCAATTTGTAGATCAGTTATAGGATTGGAACGTTCAATTTCTAGATTAGGTAGAATCCGGGGAGAGAGAATTAACAAATTATTTCATTGGAACTCTTTATCAAGTACAAGTGGTAGAAACTGGTATTCCCGCCATTGTGTAAAAAAATTCAAACTTGACCGAAATGGCCAAGATGTTATAATTGCTGGAGTTGTTTCTCCTAATATTAATTACTATGGTTTAGTCAATAGAGATCGTGGTGCCCTTGATTTCAGTCAACTTAAGAATCAAATTAGCTTATCAAAAAATGAATATCCGATTTTTATCGGTTTTTCAAGTTTAGACTATATCGATCATTTAATAAGTTTTTTTAAAACAAGTTTTTTTGATTTTGAGCCGCTTGATAAAAATTTTATACCAAACTACTTATTTTATATATCCAATAGTTTTTGGAATATAGATGAATATTTTTTTAAAACTTTCAAAGAAAGAAAATTTCTGTGGAATGAGAATGATGAATTCAATCCTATCCCACTATATATAGTTACAAATACCGATATTCCTGAGTCTACTTCTTTGTCTAACAAATGTTTAAGTGTTCTTGAAAGAAGACTGAGGTTAACTCTCAAAAGTTACAACAAAGAACATATAAATGACACCTCAAACTTGATTGATCTTCCATTTTTATACTTTTTTTTAATGACAGATTTTTTGGAGTCTATATCTAAAGAGGAAGATATAAACCCACATTTATATTATAAAGTGATATATTTCTATCAAAATGAGGAATTTTTCAAATTCCCAATGGGGATATATGATCCTTTAAATTTAATTTACAATTTAATCAATATTTTATGCACTCTTTATGAAAACCAGTCTTCTTCTAATTTGAAGAATTATTTGAAATTCAAATTCACTCGCAATGGTTTCTTATATGGAAGAAAAAAGGATTCTACTAGATATGAGACAATCTTGGCACATTGTGGAAGATGTGGTCACTACCCATTAATTGCTGGTCAAAATGATCGTTGCCATATATGTTCAAAATTAATATGTAATAACAAAAATGGTGCTCAAACCAGACCAAATTTAGATCCAGAAATATGCAGTTTCTGTTGTGAAAGCTGCTCTAGAATCAATACTCCACCCTCCGGTGGAGGTGTCACCGGTGGAGGTGTCACCCACTGAGGAATCCCCCCGGGTGGAGGTGTCACCCCCCGGGTGGAGGTGTCACCCATGTGCTCTTTTGAGCTTTGATATTTATATTAGATTTGATTCAAGCCCCCGCCCTCTGCCCACCCCCCCTGGTGGAGGTGTCACCCATGTGCTCTTTTGAGCTTTGATATTTATGTTTGATTGGCTCCAGGCCCGTGGACGAGGCGCGAACTGGACCAACGCCGCCAGCCCCTTGACCTACACGCATCGGGACTTCCCCGCGCCTTAGCAGCGCCCGCTCAGCGCGACGGCCCGCTAAGGCGCCTTGGCGGGCTTGGCCGCCGCCTCCTCGATCTTCTTGAGCTTGCGCACTGTCGGTGGAGGTGTCACCCATGTGCTCTTTTGAGCTTTGATATTTATATTAGATTTGATTCAAGCCCCGGTGGAGGTGTCACCCATGTGCTCTTTTGAGCTTTGATATTTATGTTTGATTGGCTCCTGGCCCGTGGACGAGGCGCGAACTGGACCAACGCCCACAGTTGAGGTGTCACCCACATGTTCCTCAGCCCCCGCGCTACCCGGACATGCAGGGCTTCTCTCGCCAGGAGAGGTGTCACCCACAGTTGAGGTGTCACCCACATGTTCCTCAGCCCCCGCGCTACCCGGACATGCAGGGCTTCTCTCGCCAGGAGAGGTGTCACCGGGCGCAACCCCGAAAAGTTGGCAGAGTCCCTGACATGCCCTTGAGGTCCTGAAG
>JAHJCH010000261.1 GCA_018813065.1 Myxococcota bacterium | reverse complement strand
TGACCATGCGTGGCTCGCCAAAAGCGTGGACGCTCCCCGCGTGGCCCGCCCAAAAACGTGGGTTGACCATGCGTCGCTCGCCAAAAGCGTGGATGCTCCCCGCGTGGCCCGCCCAAAAACGTGGGTTGACCATGCGTCGCTCGCCCAAAAGCGTGGGTTGACCATGCGTCGCTCGCCCAAAAACGTGGATTGACTATGCATCGCTCGCCCAAAAACGTGGGTTAACCATGCGTGGCCTACCCAAAAGCGTGGGTTGACCATGCGTGGCCCGCCCAAAAGTGTGGATCATTCCACGCCTTAAAGCGCCCCATTGGGGCTGCGCCAGCAGCCCCTCGACCATCATCTCAGGAGAAGCCGCAGGCCCGCGAAAGCGGGCCGAGGACCGGCAGCCGGAGGGGGCTCGTGCGGCTTCAGCCGCACGGGTCGGAGCGAACGGAGCGCGCCCAAAGCGCGCGTAGCTGAGCGGAGATCCCGCCCGCAGGGCCGCGCAGCGGCACAAGGGCGAGCCCTCGGAGGATGCCAATTAAATACTGTAAAGCCGTTACCAACCCAGGACCTACGCTGGTGGGCGTTGGTACACCTCCTGGGCATCGCGTTTCGAGCGCGCCCTTTGTGCGCGCGAGGTCGCGATGACCAGGCTCCCGCCCGAGTCAAAAGTATTTCCTGGTCAATCCCCGCGTGTGCGGGGGAAACTGCAAGCGTTTGGGGCTTGGGGCTTAGAGGCTGGGTCAATCCCCGCGTGTGCGGGGGAAACCGGCGCAAGCCAACCGCCTTTTCCAAAGGCGGGGGTCAATCCCCGCGTGTGCGGGGGAAACAGCTCCTGAGGACGCCCGAGTCACGGGCGATAAGGTCAATCCCCGCGTGTGCGGGGGAAACCACCGGTACTCCCAAGGCTCTAAAGCCGGCACGGGTCAATCCCCGCGTGTGCGGGGGAAACGTCGATACCTGCGCCGTGCCATGGCGCGCGGGCGGTCAATCCCCGCGTGTGCGGGGGAAACTCCCCGCGTGTGCGTGGGAAACTTGGCGTAGAGGGTTAATCCCCGCGTGTGCGGGGGAAACACTGACGGAACTGCACTGATCGCCGTGCTGGAGGGTCAATCCCCGCGTGTGCGGGGGAAACAGGTGCAGAGACACCTCCACCAGGTCGGCAATCGGTCAATCCCCGCGTGTGCGGGGGAAACAACGATGTGTGCCCCCTCTAAGCCCAGGCGACCGGTCAATCCCCGCGTGTGCGGGGGAAACCCTACATCTCCTGCGTCGGGCACTGCCCGCTCGGGTCAATCCCCGCGTGTGCGGGGGAAACTCTATCAACAATTTGACAGGAAGATCGGGAAGGCGTAAGTAAATTCTTGAGGGAGCAGAAAAAGATTTTGAGGGTGGATTTGGGTGACTCTATTTTCAAAGAAAACTATCAATTCTCGTCAGGGAATTGACGGCGACCTGCCCCAAAAAACGCGAAAAAATTTTGACCCGGATTATACAGACGCCTCTAAAAAATACAATAAAAACCATGATTCTTACATACCGTACCGCAATTTTAGGTTGCAAGAGAGCTTAAGGATTGAGCACACCAATACCTTTGCGATGATGAGCGCCTTGAATGCTCAGCGATTAACTGGTGATCTCTTGGGGAGGCAGCGCAGCGCGGCGGTTGCGGGCTACGGCTAAGCTCTGGAGGGCCTGGATGACTTGGGTGAAGTCGGTGAACAGCGCTTCGTGCTTGGGGTGCTCCCAGTAGAGCGCGATGACGTAAGCGATGATCTGGCACAGGTGGTTTTGCATCTGGGCGTCGGCTTGGCGGTTAATCTGGCACTGAGTGATGCCCGTCTTTTCTCGGATTCGGTTAAGCTGGGTGTTTGAGTTTTTTGTGGTTTTGGATGAGGCGCTCTTGGAGAGCTTAGATATTTAATCGGGTCGTGGTTTCTTCATTGAGGATGTCGATGATCGTTCGGGCTTAGCCTAAGAGTTCGTGGGTAGAGAGCATGCCTTGTCGGGCTTTGGCAAAGTGCGTTTGGTATTGCTGGAGCGCTATTTGATGTGTTTCTCTCTTTTTTTGGGGAAAGATGTTTCGCTGCGGGGTGGCTCGATGGAGGTTTGGGGGAAAGATGTTTCGCTGCGGGGTGGCTCGATATGGGTTTTGCAGAAATTCGTTGGGTTCGCCTCGCCCACGTTCTTGGTGGGGTTGGGCGCCTTCGGCTCCTTGCTCGGCAGCTTCGCCGCCAATTCATCGCGGGGACGGGAGAGCGAGAAGCGGGAATCCTTAGGCCGGAGAGAGCCTCAACATGCCGAAGCCGAAAGCGCGGTGGCGACCGACGCCGCGCGACAGGAAAGCCTCAAATTGAACAGGCTCCTCCACCATCAGGCGACCCCGGAAGAGGGCGTCAGGCCGGGTCAGGCGACCACGGCTGCGGTGGCCGTCCTGGCGCTGCTGGCGAAAGACGCGCTGAAGCTGGAAGCCCACGAGCTGGGACTCAATGAGCCGCGCGCCCATGCCCTCAAGCTGCTCGCTCAGCCAGCCTAAGTAGACCTGCTCACGAGGCGGCGCCTCGCCACCCTCGCCACCCTCGCAGGCCACGAGGAAGGCGTCACGCTCGCGCGCCGCTTCTCCCGCTGGGCGGGTCCGCTTGACCGGGCAGGCGCGCACCTCAAAGCCCAGGTGCTGGCCCTCGCGGAAGCGGGGCATGGGCTTGCTGAGCAGACTCCCCGGCATCAGGCTGTGCCAAAGCGCAGGGTTGAGCGTAAGCGCGGCGCGCTCGCCAAGCGCCGCCGCGTCCTCTTGGGCGTAGGCGAGGACCTCCACCAGCCCACGCCGCTCGCGATACCACAAGGGCGCAGGCACCCCCCCAATAAAGAGCCCCGCCATGCCCCGATGGAGGATGTAGCCGCCGTCTTCGTCCCGCCCCGCGTTCACCGCTGCGGTGAGCCGGGCGGTGTCGAAGAAGAGCTGAATCAGGTGCAGATCAGCCATGATGCGGGGCCTCCTCATCGGGCGTGGTGATCAGGGTTTGCCCTATCCAGGCCTCGCCCATGTGCGTCTGGTTGCGCCAGTCGCGGAGATCGTGGGCCGCCATCGGCGCGGTGGTGAGGGCCTCGCTCCACATCATCAGCGCGTCCTCGCCAGGGCTGAGCCTCGGCGTGCGCTGTAGCGCGTCCTCGGGGCTGTCGGCGTCGATCAGCCCCAAGGCGATGGGCGCGCTGGGAAGGCAGGTCTTGCGGCCAATAAAGAGCGGGCGCGCCGGGCGCTGAAGCGCGTCGTGGAGCGCGTCGAGCGTGGGGGCTTCGTCTTCAGGCGCGAGGGCGAGGGCGACAACCTGGATGCGGTCGGCCCAGTAGTCGCGCAGCCGGATGTGTGTGCCGTCGCCAGAGCCGCCCTTTCGACCCTCGGGTTTGCCCCAGGTGGTCCAGCCCTCGCGCATGAAGTCCTGGCCCAGATCGACGGTGTGGTAGTCGCGCAGCGGGCGCCCCGGTTTGTCGCAGCGCGAGGCGATGCGTAGGCGCCCTTGGAGCGCGCCCAGCCGCTCAAAGTCGCCGTGCGTCCAGCCCAGGGCGTTGGCCAAGAGGCCCGTGAGCATGGCGCGCCCCGGAAAGGGCAGCGTCACGCCCCGGTTGTCTACCGTGGTGCCGCCAAAGCTCATCAAGGGCGCTTGGAGGCGCAATAAGAGGATGCGCATCAGCCGATCTCGGCGGTGGTCCAGGTGGCCAGGTCGCTGAGGGGCGTCACGTCGCTGCCGACGGCGCTCAGCAGCTCGGGCGTGGGCTCCAAGGCGGCGAGCTTGCGCGTGGTCGTGGGGCCGTACATGCCGTCGAGCGCCTTGAGGTGCTGGGCGAGGGCGCTGTAGGCGGCGTTGAGCGGGTCGCGGGTGTCAACGCCCTTGATGAAGGCGTTGGCGAGGGTGCGCGGTTGGTGCTCGCCCTTCTCGGCCAGCATGAGGTGGGCGGCGGCGTAGGGCGCGGTGGACCCGAGCTTGGCGCCGGGGCTGACCGTGGCCATCAGGTGGATGAACTTCTCGATGACCTCGCGGGCGAGGGCGGCGTCGCCGCCGAGGTTGCTCAGCAAAAGCCGCGTGTCGATGACGACGTAGGTGTAGTAGATGCCCGTGGTCAGCTCGGTGGTGTTGATGTGGCCCGAGCCCAGCGCGCCGTCGGCCTTCTCCAGATCGTCGAGCGCGGAGAAGTAGTCCGTCTCGAAGTGGCCCTTGTGTACGGTCATGGCGTGGGCGACGTGGATGGCGGCGTCGCCCCGCGCGAGGATATCGCTGGTGACCATGCGGCCAAAGAGCGCCGCGTCGATGCCCGCGCCGACGACCTTGAGGTTTTTCTTGGTGTCCTTTGTCAGCCAGGCCTTGACCTTGGCCTTGGCGTCCTTGGCCGTGTCGGCCTCTTGGAGCAAGGCGCGGATGTTGTCGAGGAGGAACTTGACCTCGGGCTGCCCCAGCACGATCACTTGGTTGGTCTTGAGGTTGAGCGATGAAGCCACAGCCTCGGGGCTCTCCTCTTCGCTTAACAGCGCGAGTTGCTCATCGCCCTTCTTGGCCTTCTTGGCCTTCTTCTCCTCCGCCTTCTCATCCTTGGCCTTGCTGCTCTCGCCCAGCACCTCGGCCATCACCGCGCGGGTGACCTCTTCGATCAGCTTGGCGTCGAAGCCCTCGGCCAAGAGAGGCGCGACGATCATGCGCTGGAAGATCTCACGGGAGCGGATGGAGAGGCCGTCGCCCGCCTCGCGGATGCTGTGCGGCCCCTCGGCCTGGCGCCAGTGGCGCTTGAGGCACTGGGAGGAGACGCGCACGCGGGGGCTGTCGCCGAAGTGGATGCGCTTGGCGAAGCCGGCGTCGTCGCGGTTGAGGAGTGAGGCAGGGTAGGAGATCAGGCTGTGGAGTTGGATAAAGCGGCTCATTTGCTTTCCTCTTTCTTGTGGCTGGAGTTCTCGGCGTGGAAATAGCTCTTGGCGATGCGCTGGCGCAGCTCGGGGCGGTCGTCGAAGACCAACCGGGCCATTTCGCCCCAGTTCATGGGTTGGTTCTTGGCGCGGAGGTAGCGCGCCGTGACCAGGACTTGATCGAGGAGCGCTTCGTCGCGGGCTTCGAGGAGCTTGACGAAGCGCTGCTCGGAGACGCCCGCAGCGAAGAGGGCTTGGCCCAGGGGCATCCCGTCGTTGTGCATGGCGTGGTGGGCCATGCCGCTGAGCAGGATCATCCACGCGCGCTCGCTGGCGGCGCTGCTGGGGTCACCCTCGGGGTTGATCAGGCGGTGGAAGGTGCGCCAGAAGGCGATCCCGCCGGGGCTGTCTGGGTTCATCCGCCGTAGCTCGGCCAGCTCGGCTTTGCTGAAGGGGCCCGCGTCGCCTTGGGTGATGCCCCAAGCGAGCTTGGTGGCGGTTTCATAGATGGTCACAGGGCTTGAACCTCGTCGGTTTGGGAGTACAGCGCAGAGAAGCGCTTGCGCAGCGTGCCGTCGAGGACCGCCTCAGCCTCGGCGATGGCGCGCCAGCGGCGCGCGCCCGCGCTGGGGGCCTCGGCGACGGCCTCATTGAAGACCTCTTGCACCAGATCGCGCAGCGTAGAACGCCAGAGCGGGCGCGGATCCGACAACTCAAGGCTTTGAAAAAGCATGGGGAAGAAGTGGGCGTCCACGCGGGTGTCGAGGCGGGCGGTCCAGGTGTCGGGGCGCTTGTCATCGCCCTTGTTGGTCTGGAAAAGCCGCAGGAGCGCAGGGCGCAGGATGTTGAGGCGCGCGATCTTGGCGTCCTCGATCCACTCGCGGGTCTGAGCGGTGAGGCGCTCACGCTCGGAGGCGTCCTCAAAGACACGGCGCGCCTTGGGCGAGACGGCGAGGACACGCTGATGAAAGCCCTCCGTCTTGCCCTGCCCGCGCGTCAACGTCTCCAGGTAGAGATAAGCGTCGGCGTGTGGATCTAAGCCCTTGGGGGACTGGGCGAGGGTCGCTTTAAAGCCATCTTCCGTGAGGAGCTGGGCGATGCGCTTGTAGTCGAAGCCCTGGGCAGGGACGGTCAGGGCCTTGGGCTCGGCGTCTTTGGTGATGGGCGTCCAAGGATCGCCGCTGACGCCCTTGTAGTCCGCGCCGCCGTCGAGCTTGGCCTTCAGGGAGGGCGCTTGCAGGCCGTAGAGCCGCCCGTCCGCGTCGCGCATAAGACGGAAGCGGCGGCAAATCTCCAGCGCGTCGGGGTCGATCTGGGCGAGGCTGAGCGTCTCGGCGGGCGTGCCCTCCCAGGGGGCCAGCCAGAGCAGACGGGGCTGGTCTTCATCGCCCCAGCCTTCTTTTTCGCGGCGCTTGAGGAGCAGATCCACGTCACGTCGAAAGCGCGCGGCCCAGCCCAGCGCAGGGACGAGGGCGACGTAGGGGCGCGAGCCTAAGCCACCGTTCATTCGCACGACGCCATAGTTGCCTCGCCCAGAGTAGCCCTGCATGGTCTGCATGGTGATCAGGGCGTAGAGCCAGTCCTCGGCGGTGGCGTAGGCGTGGCGGTCGGGCTTGACGTCGTGGGCCTTGGCGACCACGGGCAGATCGATGCCCAGCGGCGTCTCAAAGCGGGTCTTGTACTCTTTAAACAGGCGCGTCGGCGGCTGCATAAAGGCGGGCAGCCCCGGATTGTCGATGATGAGGTGCCACGCGGCGGCGTTGCCCTCGCTCAAGCCCAGGAGAAGCTCGGCCCAAGTCGCGGATGAGGTGGGCTTGAGGGCCGTCTCCTCGTCGCCGTGGAGCGCCAACGTCGCCGACTGCACGAGGAAGGCAAACCAGGCGTGCTTTTGATGCGCTTGGACACGCGGAAAGCGCAGCTCTTGGCCGTGGCTGAGGGCCGAGAGCGCCTCGGGCAAGGTCATCTGGAGGGGTAGCCCCTCGTGCTGCGTGGTGATCAGCTTTTCATTGAGTAAATCAAACACTTTGGCCTTGTCCTTTCGGGGCTTCGGCGGCGCGGGAGAGCCCCAAACGGTCGTAGATAAAGGGGGCGCCAGCGGTGATCTGGAGTTGATCACCGATGACCTCGATGGATTCGGCCTCGTCCCCCTCAAAGTCGATGCCGCTGAGCAGAAATTGGGGGATCTTGAGCGCCGAAATCGGGGCGCCGAAGGGGCCGATGGGCGGGGGCGTGAGCGTGATCAAACGATCCAGCTCGCCGAGGCGCGCGTTGAGGTGGCGATCTTGGGGAAATGGGGCGCCAAACTCGTCCTCGAACCAGTCGAGGAGGTTCACCTCGGCGGTTTTTTGATCGGCGTAGGCTTGGCCCCCTTGGGCGCGGGCGTGTTGGCGCCAGGCGTCGTCGCGCTGGGCGATGGCGTCGAGGATTTCGGGGTGGGTGGCGTCCTCGACGAGCGCGCGGGCGTCGCGGGGGATCTCCACCTCGGGGTGATCTTCGATGACCGCCCAGGCGGCTTCGATGTAGCGCAGATCGGCGTAGACGGTGCCCAGGCCGTGGGTGGCGCGGCCCCGCGCGGGGGTGAGGTAGAGGCTGAGGTCGCGCGCGGCGGGGGTGAGCACCTCGACGGTGGCGCGCTCAAAGCCCTGGGGGCGGGGGCGGGCGTGGCGCTGGAGCCGCCCCACACGCTGGAGCAGCACGTCCATGGGGCAGAGATCGGTGATGAGGTGGTCGGCGTCGATGTCAAGGCTCTGCTCGACGGTCTGCGTGGCCACGATGATCACGCCCGCCGCGCCCGGCTGGGGGGCTGGGCGGTGGGGATCAAGCGCGGCTTCAACGGCGGCGTCGAGCAGCTGGCGGTCGCTGGGGGCGTAGCGCGCGTGGTGGCAGGTGGGCACGCCTTGGCAGTGGAGCAGCGGCGCGGGATCGAGGGCCTCAAGGGCGATCTGGGTCTGGCGGCAGTCGTTGACGGTGTTGCGGATGATGAGCACCCGCGCCCCTCGGGCGGCGTGGGCCAGCGCGGCTTGGGCCAGCGCGGCGTGATCGTCCATCCAAGGGCGCGGCTGGAGGCGCACCGCCTTGGGCGTGGTCACGTCGCCTGGGGCGATCTGGCCTTGGGCGTCGCCCGCGCGGTAGGTCAAGAGCGGGTAGGCCGCAACGCGGGCCTCGGCGTGCTTGGGCTTGTCCTTCTTCTTCAAGCTGCGCTCGGCGTTGAGCAGCTCTAGGCGCCGCTGGGCGCCCAGCGTGGCCGAGAGCAGGAGCGCGTGGCCCCCCGCCTTGATCTGGCGGTTGAGCACGGCCTTGAGCAGCCGCGCCATGTAGACATCCGAGGCGTGGACTTCATCGACGACGAGGAGGTTGCGCAGCAGCGGTAGGCCCCTCAGGTGCGTGTGCTTGACCTGGAGCGCGCTGAGCAGCGCTTGGTCGATGGTGCCTACGGCGATGGCCGCGCCCAGGAAGCGCTTGCTGTGCTCGCTGGCCCAGCCGCGTAGACGGTCTTGGGGATCGTCCCAGCGCACCTTGTAGTCAGGGAGGGCGTGGCCGTCGGCTTCATCGACGCGGTGGTAGCCCGGTACGGCGAGGATCACCGGGGGCGCGGCGGGGCCAAGCGCGCGCTGGATGGCTTGGTAGACCCGGCGGTGAAGCTGCGTGGCGGCGGCGCGCGTGGGCAGCGCGAAGTAGAGGCCGTCTACTTCTCCGGCGGCGAAGAGCTGGAGGAAGCGGCCCAAGGCGGCCTCGGTTTTTCCTGAACCGGTGGCGGCTTCCAGGATCGTCAGGCTGGGCGCGGTCGTGGGCAGATCCCAGAGCGCGGCTTGGGCGGCGCGGGGCGGGAAGGGGCTGATGGCGCTGAAGGTGAGGCCCTCGGCGGCGGGGCGCGTGGGGCTGATGAGCCCGATCTGGCGCATGGCCGCTTCGGCGCGGGCCAGGCTGGCGTGGTAGCGGGCGTCGGCGTCGGCCTCGGGCTCGAAGGGGAAGAAGCGGGTGTCTGATCCCACCCAGTCGGCGAGGGTGATCAGGCCGTTGAGGGCGTGGACGAGGGCTTCGTTCTCCGGCAACGCGCTGAAGTCGGCTTGGGGGCACCAGCGCGCCGAGGCTTGGATGATGCGCTCGACCTCATCGAGGGGGTCGTAGCCGTCCTTGGGCGCCCAGAGCGCCATGTCGTTGCGGTCGTTGCGGTTCTTCGGCCAGCCGTGGTGGGCAAAGGCGGCGTAGAAGTAGGGCTCGTCGAGATCACGCGGCAGCGCGTCGGCGAGGCGCTTGCCTTGGGGGCGGTGCGTGGGCGCGCGGAAGAGATCGATGATCTCGCCAACATGGCCTCCCCTGCCACTTTGGAATTTGTGGTTGCATTTGCCCAGGTCATGCCAGGCGGCGAGGCGCGTCAGCGCGTCGATCTGGCTCGCGTTGAGGGTGTCTTGGTTGGCGAAGGCGGCGAGACGGCGCGCTAAAAGGCTTTGAGTGAGTAAAACATGGGCGCAGGCGGCGACGTCGGCGGCGTGGGCGATAAGTGGGTGTTCAACGCGCGGGAGTTCAATGCGCGGGTGTTCAATGCGCTTTGCCCAAGGCGTGTATCGGGGCATCTCGCCCTCCTGTCCTGTGTCGTCCGTCCCATAGACTGCTGGGACTGTAACATGCGGACAGAGCAGGGCTATTTTTTTAGAGGATTTGGCTCAGCGGCGGCGGCGGGGGCGCAGGGCCGCGCCAAGGAGGAGGAGCATCAAGGCGAAGGGGCTGGTTGAGCCGCCCTTGAGATCGCAGGCGCAGGCCGGGGGGGCGTCGTCATCTTGGCCCGGATCGCCTACCCCTGAATCGGGCGGCGTTTCAAATCCGCCGCTGCCGCCTTCAGCGCTGCCACCACCCGCGCCGCTGCCCGCAGCGCCACCGCTGCCCGCAGCGCCACCACCACCGCCCACCACGTCGCGCGGATCAACCGGGACATCGCGCGCGCTGGTACACTGCGGGCTGTCGTGGATCATCTCGCAGCGCGTCCCCGAAGGGCAGTCGATGTTGCGGCACGGGTCGCCAATGCAGGCGCCCTCAAGGCAACGCTGCTCGTAGGGGCAGTCCACGCCGTAGCAGGGGTCGTTGACGCAGCGGCCCGCGTCGCAGATCTGCTCCGGGCGGCAGCGCACGCCGCCGCAGCTGTCGCTGAGGCAACGCCCATCTACACAGATCTCGCCCAAGGGGCAGGCGATGTTGGCGCAGACGCCAATACATTCGCCGCCACGGCAGAATTGACCCGCCGGGCAGTCAAGGTGGAGGCAGGGATCGGCCATGCAGAAGCCGCCAATGCAGGCTTGGCCGATGGGGCAGCCATGCAGCGCGCAGTCGCCCGGCATACACTCGCCATCGACGCAGAGCTGGCCCGCCAGGCAGGAGACGCCCGCGCAGCGCTCCACACACTCGCCGCTGCTGGGCTCGCACTCGGCAGGCGCGACGCAGTCCATGCCGTAGCAGAGATCGACGCAGGCGTTGATCTCCGGGTGACAGTAGGTGCCAGATTGGACACACTCCACTTCGCACAGCAGCGTGCATTGGCCTTCAACACAGATGTTGTCGCCCGGGCAGAGCGGGTCGGCGTCGGCGAAGCCCTCGTCAACCTGGCCGTCACAGTCATTGTCTTGGCCGTCGCAGACCTCCGGCTCGCCATTGCAGTAGCCACAGGCGTTGAGCACGCCCTCGTCAATCTGGCCGTCGCAGTCGTTGTCCTGGCCGTCGCAGCGCTCCGGCTGGGGGTATTGGTCGCCGACGCACTGTAAGAAGCCGTCAACGCACTCCTCATGGCCCATGCCACAGGCGCCCGGCTCGGTCATGCGGCAGCGCGGCTCAGGTTGGATCACTCGGCCCGTGACCGGGTCGATGCAGGGGCGGATGCAGGCGTCGCCGACGCCGTCACGGTCGCTGTCCAGCTGGTCCCAGTTGGCGATGGTTGGGCAGTTGTCGCAAGGGTCGCCCAGGCCGTCGCGGTCTGTGTCGGTCTGGTCCGGGTTGGGCAGCCCCGGGCAGTTGTCCCCCGCCGGGTAGTGCGGGTCTTGGCCGTCAGGCCCCGGATCGTTGGGATCGGTGGGGTCCGTCTCGCCTTCGTCGCGCTGGCCGTCTCGATCAAGGTCTTCGGTGCCGTCCGGGAGCCCGTCGCCGTCCGTGTCCGGGTTGCGCGGGTCTGTCTCGCCCGGATCCTGCCAGCCGTTGAAGTTGGGGTCCTCGACGCCATCCGGGATGCCGTCGTGGTCTGTGTCCCATTGGCGCGGGTCTGTCTCGCCCGGATCGACAATGCCATTGCCGTTGGGGTCCTCGACGCCGTCTGGGATGCCGTCTTGGTCGGTGTCCCAGCTGCCCGGGTCCGTCTCGCCCGGATCTAATACGCCGTCGCCGTCAATGTCCTCACCCGGATCAAGGATGCCGTCGCCGTCCCGGTCCTCGGGCGGGTCAAGGAAGCCGTCGCCGTCCAAGTCCTCGTCTTCGTTGGGGATGCCGTCGCCGTCCATGTCCGGGTCTTGGTCGTCGGGGATGCCGTCGCCGTCGATGTCGCTGAAGTCATCCTCTTGGTCAGGGATGCCATCGCCATCCCTATCGCCTGGCTGGGGGTTGGTGGGGTTGTCCGGGTTGTCCACCGGCACCGGATCGACGGGGACTGGGTCCGGGATGGGATCAGGATCGACGCCGGGCTGGGGGCGCGTGGGGTCTTCGCAGACGTCGTCGCCGTCCTCGTCAAAGCAGGTGCCTAAGGCGCGCTCTAAGACCAGGATGGCGAAGGCCGTCGCTGAGCCCGGCGTCCAGATCCCGTTGTTGCCGCTGGCGCTCCAAGCGCCATTGCCGTTTTGGATCGTCACCAGCTGATGGGCGACGTCGTAGTACCAGCTCTGCTGCTCCTCAGGGTAGCCGTCGGCGGCGGGGTTGCGCAGGCCGCCAATCTGCGTGCTGTTGATCGCGCCATCAGGGGCGTCCTCGCAGATGGTCAGGCCCTTGGTGACCGCCCAAAGGTAGTAGTAGTAGCTGTTGCTCCAGTTGTTGATGTGGCTGTCATAGCTGTAGTTTTGCTGAATCCACCTTAACGCCGTTTGTACCCGCTGGTCTTCTACAGGGAGGCCCGCGAGCCGGTAGGTCCAGATCGCAGAGGCGGTCATGGCGCTGCTGGGGTTGTAGCTGCCCTGCGCGCCGCCACGGTAGATGTGGCCGCCGCCGTCTTGGGTGTTGGTGATGAACTCAATGGCGTCGTCAAGGGTGTCGGCGGCGTTGGGCACCAAGGGGCGCGCGGCGGCGAGGCCCGCCATGGCGAACTGCGTGGTGGAGAGATCCCCGTCGTTGCTCGCCCCGTCGTAGTTCCAGCCGCCTTGGTTTGAGCCTTGGTGGCCTTGGTTGCTTAAAAGCAAAGCAACCATCTGTTCCGCAGCTTGAAGCACCGTCTTGTTGGCGCCCACGTCGTTGGGGCCGCCCGTCGTGAGGTAGATGGACCACGCCATCAAGTAGGTGCCGCCGACGTATGAGACGGCGTTGCTGCCGTTGGATGGCATGTTGTTGACCATGTAGCGCATGGCGTTGCGGATGCGCTCTTGGTCTTCAGGGGTCATGTTTTCGTAGCCCAATGGCGCGGCTTGGAGGTCGGCGCTGGCGCGCTTCTCCAAGAAGCACAGCGAGACGAGCCCCGTCGCTTCGACCGTAGGGCCAAAGCTGCCGTTGCCTTGTTGTTGGCTGCGAAAATACGACAGCCCGTCCTCTATGGCTTGGTTGACCTCCCGCCGAAAGGGGGTGATCTCCGCCAGCGCGGGCAGCGCGAGGAGCGGTATCAGGAGCGCGATGATGTGCCTCATGGTGGACCTCTGGTGCCCTCGATAGGTGCTTGAAGTGTGCTCAAGGTATGTTAATAACTTCCCATAAATCCATGTTTTTTGATCAGGGCGCGGCGCGCTGAGCGTGCAGCGCGTCCGCGCGAGGCGCCCGTGGATTTACCTACGCCGCCGCCGCGCTCCCCAGAGCAGCAACAACCAGAGGAGGAGCTGTCCATGCGGCGCCGTACCGTGGAGATCGCAGCCACAGCCCGCCTCAGGGGTGTCCTCTTGGG
Source organism: Myxococcota bacterium (assembly GCA_018813065.1). Classification (GTDB taxonomy): domain Bacteria; phylum Myxococcota_A; class Bradymonadia; order UBA7976; family UBA1532; genus JAHJCH01. The sequence goes on along the minus strand of JAHJCH010000261.1, from coordinate 17,229 downwards.
GCGGCGCGCTGGCGTCACCGTCAGGGGGCCTCACACCCCCGTCTCGCCCCGGTGAGCCAGCCCCTCCAGCCTCGCCGCCGCCGCCACCACCACCGCCGCCGCCACCACCACCGCCCCCCACCGGCGGGATCGGGGCCTCCGCGCGCGCGTTGACGCACTGAGGCGCGCCGAGCGTGGCTTGGCAGCGCGCGCCAGAGGGGCAGCGGATGTTGCGGCAAGGATCGCCGACGCAGGCGCCCTCAAGGCAGCGCTGCGCGTAGGGGCAGCTGATCCCCAAGCAAGGATCCGGGCGGCAGCCCCCCTCAAGGCAGGCTTGGCCCGCTGGGCAGATCACCCCACCACAGGCGTCAGGCTGGCAGCGCCCATCGACGCAGGCCTCTCCGCCCGGACAGGAGAGGGCGGCGCAGCTGTCGATACACTCTCCCGCCCGGCAGAACTGATCCACGCCACAGCTGATCCGAGGGCAAGGGTCGTCCATGCACAGGCCGCCGACGCAGGCTTGGCCCACAGGGCAGCCATGTCGCCCGCAGTCGCCGAGCATACACTCGCCGTCAACACAGAGCTGGCCCGCCGCGCAGGCGACGCCCGCGCAGCGATCTACACAGTCGCCCCGACGCGGATCACACTCCAAGGGCGCGGGGCACTCGATGCCGTAGCAGAGGTCTATACAGATGTTGAGATCCGGGTGGCAGTAGGTGCCTGGCTCTAGGCACTCCACTTCGCAGAGCGGCGCGCAGATCCCCTCGACGCAGGCTTGGGCGCTGGGGCACAGCGGGGCCTCAAAGATCTCATCCACCTCGCCGTCGCAGTCATTGTCCAGCCCATCACAGATCTCCTCGTCGCCCTGGCAGAAGCCGCAGGCGTTGAGCAGCCCCTCGTCGATCTGGCCGTCACAGTCGTTGTCGAGCCCGTCGCAGATCTCGGGCTGGGGCGGCACCTCGCCGACACACTGGAGGAAGCCGCCGATGCAGGCCTCGTGGCCCGCCGCGCAGACCCCCGGCGCGGGGTTGCGGCAGCGCGGCGCTGGCGCGATAGGTTGCCCCGTGGCCGGATCCACGCACGGACGCGCGCAGGCGTCGCCCCCGCCGTCACCGTCCTCGTCGGCTTGGTCCCAGTTGGGCACCGTGGGGCAGTTGTCACAGACGTCGCCGAGCCCATCCAGGTCCGTGTCGGTCTGATCCGGGTTGGGTGACTCCGGGCAGTTGTCGCCCTCCGGGTAGCTCGATCCAGGCTCCCCCGGCGGATCGTGGCCCGGGTTGGGATCTGGATCTCTCCCCGGCGCGGGGCGCCCCGGATCGTCGCAAATGTCGTCGCCGTCTTCGTCAAGGCAGGTGCCTAAGGCGCGCTCCAGCGTCAGCAACGCGAAGGCGATCGTGGAGCCCGTGGACCAGCCCGCGTTGTTGCTGTGATCACTCCAGCCGCCGTCTTCGTCTTGGAGCTGGACCAGCTCGTAGGCGATGTCGTAGTACCAGCTGGGCTGCTCTTCTGGATAGCCATCGGCGATGGGATCGCGCCGCCCCCCAATGTCGTCGCTGGATAACGCGCCGTTCCCACCTTCGCAGATGATCATGGCCTTGGTGACAGACCAAAGGTAGTAGTAGTAGCTTCGTCTGTATTCGTTTATGTGGCTGTTATATGTAAAGTTTTGGCTAAACCAGCTTAGCGTTCGTTGTATCCGCTCGTCTTCAATCGGTACGCCCGCAAGTCGGTAGCTCCAGATCGCTGAGGCGGTCATCGCGCTGCTGGCGCGGTAGCCTTGGGCATTGCCACCCCGGTAGACATGCCCGCCGCCGCCGATGTGCGTGTTGTCCAAGAAGGTCACCGCGCGCGGGAGCGTGTCCGCCGCGTTGGGGACAATCTGGCGCGCAGCGGCGAGGCCGGCCATGACGAACTGCGTCGTCGAGAGGTCGCCGTCGCTGCGCGGGGTCTTGTAGCTCCAGCCGCCTTGGTTGGTGCCCGCGCTGCCTTGGTTTTGGAGGAACTGGTTGACGAGGCGCTGGGTGGCGGCGAGGACCGTGGTCGCCGCGCCGACGTCGTCAGGGCCGCCGCTCATGAGGTACATCGACCAGGTCATCAGATCGACGCCGCCAACATAGGCGTCGATGGGGTTGCCGTTCTCGTCGGTGGGCATCTGATCAACACGATCGACCATGTAGCGCACTGCCTCACGCACACGCCGCTGGTCCTCGGGGCTCATGCCCGCGTAGCCCAGCTGCGGCGCGTCAGCCTCCGCGCCAGCGCGCTTCTCTAAGAAGCACAGCGTGATCAGCCCCGTGGCCTCCACGGAGGGGCCAAAGCTGCCGTCTGGGTTTTGTCGCGCCCGGAGGTTCTCTAGGCCCTCCTCGATGGCTTGGTTGACCGCTTGGCGGAAGGGCGTCACCTGCGCGCGCGGCGCGGTGACGCCGCCAATGAGCGCGCCGATGAGCATCAGCGTAGGGTGAAGTCGCATGGTCGAGCGCCTTGTGGGTGAGCCGTCGGCCGATTGTATGGCAAGGCGCGATCAGATGCCCACGCCGACGCTCAGCTCTCCGTGCGCCAGAGGCTGACCTCCACTAAGAAGGCCCCCGCAGGGGTGGTGAAAGGCATGACCACGACCGGCTCCTTGGTGGCTTGGGCGATGGTGTGATCGTCGCTGCAGATGACCGTGGGTGTGGCCATGCCATACTCATGGCCTTGGGTGGAGAGGTTGGCGCGGGCTACGCCTGAGACCATGTTGGTGATCTCCCCCACACAGTCGATGACATCATCGTTGATCCGCGTCACCGGCTCGCCCAGCATCCGCTCAACCACGTCAAAGATGCAGCGGCGCTGGAAGCTGATGGCGAAGGCGCCTTGGAGGCGATGCCCCGCCATGCCAATGATGCCGCTGATGTCGCCGCGTGAGTTGTCCTGCTTCTTGATGAACGGCTTGCCCGGCGTCGGCGTGAGGCTGGCCATCGTCTCAAGGATCTCGATGATCGCGTTGAGGAACGCGTTGACAAAGACCGCGTTGAGGGGGGTGCTCTTTGTTTTCTCGGCCATCCGGGTTCCTTGGGCTCGACTCCTTGAGTTTCTTCGGTGAGCCCCCCCTCAAGGTTAAGTTTATTATTTAAAGTGAACGCCAATTATGCCGCCGAGCGACCGCGAGCCTTGATCATCGCTTGGTTTTTTCGTTCTTTGTTCCACAGCGCGGCGGCGCAGCTTGTCCCGCCGAGGAGGATCATCGCGATGCGCGAGCACCCCATGGATCTCTCAGAGGTTAAGGCGTCATTTGAGCAGCAAGAGGGTCAAGAGGAGGCTGAGCAGGAGGCCTCTTGGGATCCTGAGCTGGCGCGACAGCGGTCCATAGAGCAGAACTATTATGTGATGATCGGCAGCGCCGCCGAGCGCGCCAATGACCACCTGCGCGGGCTGCCGATCCCTCAGCTGGCGCCGTTCATCACACACTTTAATATCGGGCCGTCCGGGCACTTCTCCATGAAGCTCTCCGAGCCCGTGTGCTTGACCGTCGGCGATCAGACGCTGCGCTTCGAGCGGGAGGTTGAGGGGGATCTGGCGCCCAGCAGTGGCCTCGTCGAGCACCTCAACGGGGTGCGCGTCGATGGCGCGAGGGCCGATGAGGCCATGGCCTCGCTGCCGGTGACGTCGTTGATGTTCGGGGCAGGCGGCGCGCTGAAGGCGCGGGGCTTGGAGGGGGCGTCGTGGGACTTTAGCGGCGCCTCGGCGCTGCCCGCTCAAGCCTGAGCGCGCCGCGCCAATCCAATCACGGCGCCAGCAGCGTCCCCTTGGGCGCGGGCTTGTCCACGATGGGCGCGGGCTTGTCCACGATGGGCGCAGGCTTGTCCGCCTTGGGCGCCTCTGTCTTCTTCAATAAAGGCATGCTCTTGGCCTTGCTCCCCTTGGGGCTGGCCTTGAGCGGGGCGACCTGGGCAGGCGCGGCCTTGACAGGCTCACCCTCGACCTTGGCCCGCGCCCGGACCTTGTCCACGATCTTCTCGCCGATGCCCTTGATGTTCTTGAGGTCATCGACGCTCTTGAGGGGCGTGTTGGCCCGGTAGTCCAAGATGGCCTTGGCCTTCTTCTCGCCGATGCCCGGCAGCGCCTTGAGCTGCTCCAAGGTCGCCGTGTTGAGATCAATGATCTCGTCCTCAGCCTTGGCCTCAGGCTTGTCGGCCTTCTTCTTGGTCATGTCCGCCTTGACCTTGATCTCCTTGGCCGGGGGGGCCTTAGCGATGGCGGGGGTCACGAAGAAGAGCACGCTGCACAGCGCCAAAATCCACTTCATGTCTCAGACTCCTTGGGGTAAGTCGTGGCTTGGTTGCCACAAGGCCGCCCGCGAACGACACGGCCTAGGGCATATTCACATAGCGGACACAAGGGGCAAAGGGCAACGCCCCCTCAATCGAAGATCACTTGCAGCAGCCGACGCGCGCCGCTGATGGAGGGCTGCTCTATCCAGATGATGATCTCTTGGCCCAGCCGCAGCGGCGTGGGGCTCTCTAACACCCCCGCCACGCCCTCGCAGCGTGAGCCGCCCTCCGCCCGCGCGGCGCAGTCGCCCAGCGGCGTGGCGATAAAGAAGGCGCCCGCTTTGTCAGGCACCTCGCTGATCTGCGCCAATGCCAAGGGGATCTCATGATGGGTGCCCTCGATCTGAAGCGCGCCGCGCTTGAGCCGCGCGGGGTGGCTGAGCAGCCGCGAGGGCACCGCGACCCGCGCGATGAGGCGACGCGCGTCGATGATCTCCCCCAAGGACGCTTCGGCGCTGAGGCGCGCCCCGACGCTGGGGAGATCCCCAGAGAGCACGCCGCTGATCGGCGCCTTGATGGGGTAGAGCCGCCGCGCACGCAGCCCGTTGAGCCGCTCGGCGAGGTCGTCGATGGCCGCCCGCTCAATCACCAGCGCCTCCGGGCTCAGCGCCTCGCCCTGGGTGAGCCGCGCTTGCCGGGTGTGGATCTCAAGATCAAGCGCCTTGATCTGCGCGTCGATCACCGCGTCGCTGACATGGAAGAGGATCTCGCCCTCGACGACGCGCGCCCCCGGCGCGGCGAGGCGCGCGCTGAGCCGCCCCGGCTTGGGCACCAGCAGCGCGGCGTGGCGGGCGGCCTCAAGCTGACCACGCAGCGGGTGGCGCGACGCCGTCGGCCACAACAACGCCAACAAGAGCAGCGCAGAGAGCCCCGCCGCCGCCGCCCGCGCCGCCACACGCCGCCGCGCGCTGATCATGCTCAAGGCGCCGCTGGCCGATCTCTGCCGCGCTTGCTCGGCGTCGATCAGCGCCAACTCGTCGGTGTTCGCCAACCCCTCGCCGTCCGCCCATGTCTCATCGCTCGAAGCGTGAACGAAGGAGCGAAACGCGCTGGAGAAGTCCAGCTCGTCGCTGTCTTGGTTGGGTGGGTCGATGGGCGCCGGGGCCTCTGAGGGCGCCACCAGCGGCTCAAGGCGCATCGCGCCGTCTGGCAAGGCCTCCTCCTCCGCTTCGGCCAGCAGCAGGGTGCCGTCTGGCTGGAGCGTGGCCTCGGCGACGTCCTGGGCGTTGAGGAGGCTGAGCCGTAAGGCGTGCTCGCCGACGCGCAGCGCGTCCCCCTCCCGCGCGGCGGTGATGCCCTCGACGCGCACGCCGTTAAGCCATACCCCATGCTTGGGGTTGAGGTTGAAGAGGTAGATCAGCCTCGGCCCGTAGACGTCCAGCCGCGCTTGCTTGCGGCCAATCTCCTCGCCGGGTAGCCCCACGAGGTTGAGCAGCGTCTCCGTCTCTTCGCCATAGCGCAGGGTGCGCCCCGCCCCCTCGGTGAAGCGGTGATGCGCCCGACCCAAGGTGGTGGAGGTGCCCATCGTGGCGATCTTTCGCCCCTTCAACGCCCCCTCCTCGAAGGTCAACGTGAGGTGGCGCGGGGTCTTGGGGTAGCCGTAGAGGAAGCGGACGTCGGTGCCCCCAAAGGTGATGACGTCGCCATGGCGCAGGCGGCGCGATTGGCATGGCTCGCCGTTGACCTTGACGCCGTTCTTGCTGTCGAGATCCTCAAGCACGAGGCGATCGTCGCGCAGGATCAGCTGCGCGTGCTGGCCGCTGACGGCGGGATCGTTGAGCGTGATGTCACAGCTGGGCTCACGCCCAAAGATAAAGCGCGCGTGGAGCAGGAAGCGTTGGAGGTTGAGCGCGAACCAATCAATCCGCCCCGAGGGCTGGTAGACGTAGAGGTTGGCGCGGCAAGCCCCCGAGAGGGAGTCGGATGGATCATGTGTTTGCAGATCGACCCAGCCCTCTCCGCGCTGAGCTGACATACCCTCTCCTCAACTCGGCCCTGACGGGCCTCCTCTGCTTGAAGTGAAGCGAAGGCATCACTCTAACAAGGGTTGTTTGTCAAGGACAGCCCCGCGTGATCAATTCGCCGTCGCCTCGCAGCAGTAGAGGAGCTGGGCGAATGTTGTCGCGCTGCTGCCTTGACTTGGCTCTTGAACAGGCGCGCGCGCTGAGGCAACGTCTCGCCCGCTTTGATTTTGAACCTGGAGGAGAAGATGCCGCTTTACCTTTATCGCTGCTCAGAGTGTGAGGCTGAGGTTGAGGTCCACGCCAAGATGAGCGATCCACCCCCCACCCGCTGCGAGGCCTGCGGCGCGGCGGCTTTGGAGCGGCGGATCGGGCGGACGGCGTTCGCCTTGAAGGGCGGCGGCTGGTATGCCCAAGGCTACAGCAAAGGTGGGGCGGCGAAGGCAGGGGCGGCGAAGGCAGAGGCGGCGGCCCCCAGCGCGAGCTGAGCTTAGAGCTTAGAGATTGAAGAGATCCTTGACCTCAGCGAACTCGGCGACGACCGCCTCATGCTGCGCTTGGAGCGCCTGGTGCTCTTCGCTGAGCGCCTTATGCGCCTCTTGCACATCCCGAGCGGCGTTTTGTAGCTCGCAGAGGCGCTCGCCGGTCTTCTTGAGGCGCGTCGAGAGCACAGCGACGAAGGTCCATAGGATCTTGACCGCCAGGGAGGGCTCGCGGCGCATCAGGGCGAAGAGGGGGCGGCGACCCACCACGATCAGCCGCGTCTCAGTGGTCGCGCGGGCCGTCGCCGAGCGCGCGCTCTTGTTCATGATCGCCATCTCACCAAAGTGCGCCCCCGCCTTGAACTGGGCCAAGCGCACGTCCTTGTGGACCATCTCCACGGCGCCGCTGAGGATCAAGAACAGCTCCTCCCCCACCTCGCCTTCATTGAAGACGACGCCGCCCTCCTCCACCGCCCGCAGCTCGCAGAGGTTAAGGATGGCCATCTGCTCCGGGTTGCTGAGGTGCTGAAACAGCGGCATCTTGCGGATGGTCGAGATCTTAATCCGCCGCTCAGCCGCCTTGGCCTTGGGGATCTCCACCAAGAGCACCGTGATGTTGTCTTTGCCGCCACGCTGGTTGGCGATGTCAACGTAGACTTGGGCGCTCTCAGGGAAGGGCTGGCGGACCATCACTTCAGCGATCTCTTTGGGATCCTCCATGTGATTGATCAGGCCATCGCTGCAAATGAGGAAGCGATCCTCAGAGTGAATCTCTAGATCCAGCGTGTCCACGTCCACGTCAGCGTAGACGCCCACCGCGCGGGTGATGACGTTCTTCTGCGTCGCCCGCTTGGCTTGCTCGACGGTCATCCGCCCACGCTTGATCATCTCGTTGATCAGCGAGTGATCCTCGGTGAGCTGGAGCACCTCATCGCCACGGATGAGGTAGACACGGCTGTCACCGACATGGGCGATAAAGGCGCGCTGCGGCGTGATCAGGATCATCGAGCAGGTGGTGCCCATCCCCCGCTTGGCGGCGTCCGCCTCGGACATCTCATAGATCTTCTGCCCTGCGGTTCGTATGGCGCTCTCGATCAGATCCAAGATGTGATCGCGGCCATCGCCGGTGTTAATAAAGTGCTGAATCAACACCTCGCTGGCCTTGACGGCGCGCTGCACCTCCTCCACGGCCAACTGACTGGCGACCTCACCCGCCGCGTGCCCGCCCATGCCGTCGGCTACGAGGTATAAGCCCAGGTCATGATCGATGAGAAAATTATCTTCATTGTTCTTCTTGACCCGACCAATGTCTGTGGCCGCATAGGCTCGAACTTCCACGCGATGTCCTTCCATAGAGAGCGTCTTAATCTAGCGCCCAACGGCGCCAAGCTCCATCACCTTGACTGGATCTCCAGCGCGTGGCTTGCGCGCGATGATCTGCGCCACGCCCGTCGAGCCCATCAGGGCCAGCAGGGCAGAGATCGGCAAGTCTACACATAAGATCAACCCCATAAACAAGGCATGCCAGAGGCGATCTTTGAAGGGACGCGGCGGGAACAGGAGGCGCGGGGCGAAGCCAGAGAAGCCCAACGCCATCAAGAGGCCCCCCGCGATCTCGCTGGGCAGCCAAGGGCGGCGGATCTTGAGCACCTCCAGCCCCGCGCCCTCCACCAAGCCCCGCAGCGTCCGAGGGCGGAGGTGGTAGAGGTGCGTGGGGGCCTGAAGGAAGAGCCCACGCCCCTTCAAGCGCTGGGCGATAAAGCCATTCGTGGGCGTCTCCAAGATCAGGTGCCCCCCCGGCGCCAGCACCCGCGCGTACTCCGCCAGCTCCGCGCGCGGATCATAAACGTGCTCCAGGCAATGCCAACTGGTGATCAGCTCAAAGTGATCCTCGGGGTAGCCTTGTCCGGTCAGCTCGCCGACGTCCACGGTCACGCCGTGGGCCTCCTCGGCGAAGGCGGCGCAGCGCGCGTCAAAGTCCACGCCCCGCGCCGTCACCCCCCGCAGCGCCACCAGCCCGCGCAAAAAGCCCCCCAGCCCACAGCCCGCGTCGAGGACGCGCGCGCCTGCCCTCAGCGGGGCGCCGAGGCGCTGGAGCTGGCGGGCGGCGTCCTTGGCCCGAATCCAGTCCGCGCCCAGCGCCAAAGACAGCGGCCCCCGCGCCAGCAGCGCGCGGCGCGCCTCCAGCTCACGCGGCGCGTAGTAGCCAGCGTAGTAGGGGCCGATCTCCTCGGGCGTGGGGCGCGGATCAAGCACCCAGGCCCCACAGGTGGGGCAGATGCCATAGTGGAAGACCACCTCGTCGATGCCCCAGAAGCGATCTGTGGCTTGAAAGCCCGCGCGGAGGCCCGCCTCGGGGTGTAAAGGGCAGCGCGCGCGCTCCATAAAGTGACCTCTCAGCTTGAGCGAGGGCGGGAGTCTAGCGCGCGGGCGTGGGGCGGCGAAGCCCCTAAATCGTGAAAAATAATGCGATTCAACGGCGGGGCTTGCGCCATCGCGCTTGGGGTGCTTCCATCCGCGGCCTGTGCGGGCTTGAGGATGGAGGAGGCCGTGACCGATCTTAAATCCAAGGTTGATCTAAGAGACATCGACATCAACGCTCACCCCACGCTGAGCGCCGCAGATTGGCGCGCGCGCGTGGAGGCGGACATGAAGGGTCGCTCGGCGGACAAGCTGATCTATAAAACGGGCCTTGGCCCTGAGATCCAGCCGCTCTACACGGCCCAAGACCTCGCGGGGCTGCCGCTGATGGGCGCGCCGGGCGCGCCGCGCTCGCCCCAGCGTCGGGTGATCTGCGCCCACCCTGAGCCCGCCGTCACCCACACCCTGGCGCGAGAGGCCCTTGACGGCGGCGCTGACGCCATCGAGCTGCCCCTCTACAACACCACGGGGCCAGGCGGCGTGCAGATCCGCGCCCTCGCCGACCTCGACGCGGCGCTGGGGGAGATCGACGCTTGGACCTCGATCACCGCTGGCGGGGCCTTTGACGCCGCCGCCGCGCTGCTCATCGCCCGCTGGCAGCGGCGCGGGATCGAGGCCCCGCTCGGCGCGTTGAACGCCGATCCCCTCGGCGCGCTGGCCGCAGGCCGCCCCCTCCCCTGGGGCCTGGACGTGGCCCTCAGCCGCCTCGCGATGCTGGCGCGCTACACCCACGATCACCTCCCCGGCGTCACCGCCGTGGCCGTGGACACCACGCCCTATCACCACGCGGGGGCCACGCCCGCCCAAGACATCGCCTACGCCTTGGCCACCGGCGTGGCCTACCTTCGCGCGCTGGTCAAGGGGGGCTTAGGCGTCGATGAGGCCGCCGCGCAGATCGTCTTCCGCTTCAGCCTCAGCCCAGAGCAGTTCACCGAGATCGCCCGGCTGCGCGCCGCCCGCGCGCTGTGGTCGCGGGTCTTGGAGGTCGCTGGTGGGCGGCCCGCGCCCATGCGCCAGGTCACGCGGCTGAGCCCCCGCAGCCTCACGCGCCGCGATCCGTGGGTGAACATGCTGCGTGACACCGCCGCCAGCTTCGCGGGGATCGTCGGCGGCGCTGAGGCGCTGATCTCCACGCCCTTTGACGCGGCGCTGGGGCGACCCGAGGCCCTGGGGCGCCGCGCCGCGCGCAACACCCCGCTGATCCTCTGCCAAGAGGCGGGGCTCGACGCCGTGGCTGATCCCGCGGGCGGCGCCTACCTCATCGAGGCGCTCACCGCCCAGCTGGCCGAGGCGGCCTGGTCGATCTTCCAAGAGATCGAGGCCGAGGGGGAGATGGCCGAGGCCCTGCGCGGCGGGCGCGTCAAGGCCAGCTTGGACGCCGCCTGGCGGGCGCGTCTGGCGCGGCTGGCGCGGCGCCAGGATGAGATCACCGGCGTCAGCGCCTTCGCCAGCACGGCGCCCCGCTTAACGCGCGAGGCCGTCACCCGGCCGCTCTCACCGCAGGTCGCCGAGCCCATCGAGTTTGAGGGCTTCGAGGATCGCCTCAAGGCCGCCGGCGAGGGCTTCCCGCTCAGCGCGCTGATCGCCGTCGATGAGCCCTATGAGATCCCCGCGCCGACCCCTCACACCCTGGCCGAGCCCTTTGAGCGGCTGATGGACGCGGCGGAGTCCAAGGGCGTCAGCGCGCTCTTGGCCAACCTCGGCGCGCTGGCCCAGCACACCGCGCGGGCGACCTTCAGCGAGAACCTGCTCCACGCCGGGGGGATCAAGGTCACCCACAGCCCGCCGCACATCGAGGCCGCTGACGTGGCCGCCGCGCTCAAGGCCAGCGGGGCGCGGATCGTCGTCCTCTGCGGCTCGGACGCGCTCTATGAGGCGCACGCCGCCGACGTCGCGGCGCGGCTCAAGGCGGCGGGCGCCCGCGATGTCCTCTTGGCGGGCAAGCCCGGCGCGCTGGAGGGCGCGCTGCGCGCCGCTGGCGTGGATCGCTTTATCCACCTCGGGGGCGACGCCCTGGAGACGTTGACCTACCTGCTCCGCCGAGAGGGGGCGCTATGATCCCGAACTTCAGCCAGATCCCGCGCCTCAGCGGCGCGCCCGTCGCCCCCGCCCCCGCCCTCGACGCGTCAGCGCGGATGAGCCCCGAGGGCATCCCCATCGCGCCGCGCTATACCGCCGCCGATCTGGAGGGCCTCGGCCACCTACAGACGGTCCCCGGCCTCGCCCCCTTCCTGCGCGGCCCCTACGCCAGCATGTACACCGCGCGGCCTTGGACCATCCGCCAATACGCGGGCTTCTCCACCGCCGAGGCCTCCAACGCCTTCTACCGCCGCAACCTCGCGGCGGGCCAAAAGGGCCTCTCCATCGCCTTCGATCTGGCCACGCACCGGGGCTATGACTCCGATCACCCGCGCGTGATGGGCGACGTGGGCATGGCGGGCGTGGCCATCGACTCCATCTTGGATATGCGCGTGCTCTTCGAGGGCATCCCCCTCGATGAGATGTCCGTGTCCATGACCATGAACGGCGCGGTGCTGCCCATCATGGCGCTCTACGTCGTCGCCGCCGAGGAGCAAGGCGTCAAGCCCGCGCAGCTCGCAGGGACCATACAGAACGACATTCTCAAAGAGTTCATGGTCCGTAACACCTATATTTATCCACCCACGCCGAGCATGAAGATCATTGGCGATATTTTTGGGTATACAAGCCAAAATATGCCAAAGTTCAACAGCATTAGCATCAGTGGATATCATATGCAGGAGGCAGGCGCGACTGCGGACCTTGAATTAGGCTATACGCTAGCCGATGGACTAGAATACGCGCGCGCAGGCATCGCGGCGGGGCTCAAGATCGACGACTTTGCCCCACGGCTTAGCTTCTTTTGGGCTGTGGGCATGAACTACTTTATGGAGATCGCCAAGATGCGCGCGGGCCGCCTGTTGTGGTCCAAGCTGATCTCCACCTTTGATCCGAAAAACCCCAAGAGTCAATCACTGCGCACACACAGCCAAACCTCGGGCTGGTCTTTGACCGCGCAGGATGTCTATAACAACGTCGCGCGTACATGCCTTGAGGCGATGGCGGCGACGCAAGGGCACACCCAGAGCCTGCACACCAACGCCTTGGATGAAGCCCTGGCTTTGCCCAGCGACTTCTCGGCGCGCATCGCCCGCAACACGCAGCTGTTCTTACAGCAAGAGACGGACACCTGCCGCAGCGTGGACCCTTGGGGGGGCAGCTACTACGTCGAGCGGCTCACCCATAACCTGGCGCAGAAGGCTTGGGGCCACATCCTTGAGGCCGAGGCCCACGGGGGCATGGCCGCGGCCATCGCCTCGGGGCTGCCCAAGCGGCGCATCGAGGAGGCCGCCGCCCGCACCCAGGCGCGGATCGACGCGGGGCGTCAGATCGTGGTGGGCGTCAACCGCTATCGACCCGAGGCCGAGCAGCCCCTCGACGTGCTCCAGGTGGACAACTCCGCCGTGCGCGAGGCCCAGCTGGCCCGCCTGGCGCGCAACCGCGCCGAGCGCGATGGGCGGGCCGTCGCCGAGCGGCTCCAGGCGCTGACGCAGGCCGCCGAGCGCGGCGAGGGCAACCTGATGGCGCTCTCCATCGAGGCCGCCCGCGCCCGCGCCACCGTCGGCGAGATCTCCGACGCCTTGGAGCATGTCTTTGGGCGCCATGAGGCGGTGATCAACACGATCCGTGGCGTCTACAGCGCCGAGGCGGGCGAGGGCGAGGGGGGGATCAAGCGCGCCCGTCAGCGCGTGGACGCCTTCGCCGAGGCGGAGGGGCGCCGCCCGCGCATCCTCGTCGCCAAGATGGGCCAAGACGGCCATGATCGTGGACAGAAGGTGATCGCCACGGCCTTCGCCGATCTGGGCTTCGATGTGGACATTGGCCCGCTCTTCCAGACCCCCGAGGAGACGGCGCGCGCGGCGGTGGAGAACGACGTCCATGTCGTCGGCGTCAGCTCCCTGGCTGCGGGGCACCTCACCTTGGTGCCCGCGCTCAAGGCCGAGCTGGCGGCGGCGGGGCGCGAGGACATCCTGATCATCGTCGGCGGCGTCATCCCCCCGCAGGACTATGAAGCGCTGCGTCAGATGGGCGCGGCGGCCATCTTTGGGCCGGGCACGGTGATCCATGAGGCCGCCCTTGAGCTGCTGGACATCCTCAGCTAAATGCCCCGCCCTCTCCCAGACTTAGAGGCGCTCGTGGCGGGCGTGCGGGCGGGCGCGCGGGCCACGTTGGCGCGGGCGATCACCTTGGTGGAGTCGCGGCGGCCCGAGCACCGCGCCTTGGCCCGCCAGCTCCTCACGCGGCTGATGCCCTACACGGGCGGCGCGCGGCGGATCGGCGTGACGGGCGTGCCAGGCGTGGGCAAGAGCACCTTTATCACCCGCTTTGGGCTCCAGCTCATCGAGGCGGGCTACACGCTCGCCGTGCTCGCCGTCGATCCCTCCAGCGACATCAGCCACGGCAGCATCCTCGGCGACAAGACACGCATGGCGCGGCTCAGCCAAGATCCGCGCGCCTTTATCCGCCCCAGCCCCTCAGGCGGCGCCCTCGGCGGCGTGGCGCGGCGCACCCGCGAGGCCATGCTGTTGTGCGAGGCTGCGGGCTTTGACGTGATCCTCGTCGAGACGGTGGGCGTGGGCCAATCGGAGATCCTCGTCTCGGAGATGACGGACTTCTTCTTGGTCCTGATGCTCCCTGGCGCTGGGGACGAGCTACAGGGGATCAAGCGTGGGCTCCTGGAGCGAGCGGATCTGATCGCGGTCAACAAAGCCGACATGGCGCCGGATCGCGCGGCCAGCTCGGCGCGCGACTACGCCAACGCGCTGCACTTCAGCCGCCCGCCCTTTGAGGACTGGACCCCCCAGGTGTTGACGTGCAGCGGCCAGACGGGGGCGGGCTTAATGGACATCTGGGCGCAGATCGAGGCGCACAGGGCGGCGGTGCAAGGGAGTGGGCGCTTTGAGGGCCAGCGTCGTGCGCAGCTGCGGGGGTGGATGTGGGCGGAGATCGAGGAGGGGCTCAAGGCGCGCTTCTTGGCGGCGCCGGGTGTCACCGCCGCGCTGCCTAACATCGAGCGTCAGTTGGGGGCGGGCTCGCTCTCGCCTTCGGAGGCCGCCGATGTGCTGCTCGGCGCGTTCGCCTCGGAGCTGGGCTGACTCCATTGAGAGAAATCGTCATCCATTAAGACCATTTGATACACCTGGTTCAATCAAACGCCCTCACGATAAATTCGCCACAGCACTCGGGCAAGGATAAAGCCTCCTAAACCATAAAAGAGCGTTTGAGAGGCAGACAGACCAAAGAAGAACACCTCACCCTCGCTGAACGTCCCACACAGCATCAAGACCGCGCCGATCCCCGTCAGCAAGCCGCGGTTAAGCCGATACAGGCGCCCCGCCTCCAGCGCGTGCAGCTGCATATCCTCGACGCCGATGATCAGCCGGCCATCCTCGACGCGGCCCAAGAACGCCTCTGCGGTGCGTGGGAGCTGCCGGCCCAGGCGCGCCAAGGTGTGCGCCGTGTCCGCCAAGGTCTTGAGGACCCGATCGGGCTTATAGCGCGCGGCGACGACCCGCTCCACATGAGGGCGCAGCTCCGCCACCAGATCCAGCTCAGGGGCGATGGCCTTACCCACCCCCTCGATGGTCATCAGGGCCTTGAAGAACATGGTGTAATCCGGCGGGATCGAGGCGTCATGGCGCACCGCCCCCTCCACCAGATCGCGAAAGACAACACCGAAGTCCACGTCCGCCAGCGTGCCGTGCGCGAAGTGACGCTCCAGCAGATCCACCACATCCTGCTCCCACAGCGTGTAGTCCACCTTGCGGCGATGAACGGCGATCTCATGGAGCACCCGCGCCACGCTCTCATAGCGCCGCGTGGCGATGTAGAGGATCATATCCGCCATACGATCCTGCATCAGCGGCGTCATCCGCCCGACCATGCCGAAGTCGATGAGGCCGATCTCCCCAGTCTCCAAGATCAAGAGGTTGCCCGGGTGGAGATCGCCATGAAAGAGGCCATCCTCGAAGACCATCTTAAAGAGCATGGCCACCGAGTCCTTGGCGATCAGCCCGGTCTGATGCTCGCTCAGCGGTGCTTCGGTGATCTTATGCCCACGAAAGCGCTCCATCACCAAGACCGTCTCGCTGCAATGGGCGCGATACAGGGCGGGGATGCGCACGCGCTCCCAGGCCTCGAAGTTTTGCGCGAAACGCTCTAAGTGATTGGCCTCAAAGCGAAAATCAAGCTCCTTGACGATCGCGCGCTCGAACTCACGGACGATGGCGACGGGGTTAAAGGCCCCCGCCTCGGGGATCGCCGCCTCCATCTGCCGCGCGATGAAATACAGGATGTGGAGATCGGAAGAGATGGTCTTCTTGACGTTGGGCCGCTGGATCTTGACGACGACCTCTTCTCCGGTCTTGAGCCGCGCCGTGTGTACCTGAGCGATGCTCGCGCAAGCCAGCGGCGCGTCATCAAAGGCCTCAAAGACGTCCTCGATGGGCTGGCCCAAGCTGGCGAAGAGCGCCCCTCGCGCGACCCCCTCGGGCAGCGGCGCCACGTCATTTTGGAGGCTCTTAAGCTCATCGCAGAGGGCCTGGGGGATCAAATCGGGGCGGGTGGAGAGGATCTGCCCCAGCTTGACGAAGGTGGGGCCGAGGGCCTCCAAGATCAGCACCACGCGCTCTAGGGGGTTGCCCGTCGCCTCGTGGCTGCCTTGGACCAGGAGCCCGACGATGGCCTTATCTTGGAGCCGCCACGCCTCGACGATGTGCCCAAAGCCGTGGCGGACGAGCACCGCCGCGATCTGACGCAGCCGGGACATATCTTGGATGGCCGTGCGGGCGGCGCGGAGGTTGGTATAGACGGCGCGCATGGTGGACATGGCGAGGCTCCTTCGGCTCAGCCGATCAAGGTCCCAATCTCACCCTCGACGGCGCGGCGCAGCTGCCCTGGCGCCATCTGAAAGACCCGGATCTGCACGCCGCTCTCGGCGCAGAGGCTGAAGGCCGCTTGATCCATCACCCGCAGCTGACGGCTGAGGCAGTCTTGATAGCTGAGGTGGTTGAAGCGCTCGGCCTCGGGGTGCTTGAGGGGATCGGCGCTATAGACGCCATCGACCTTGGTGCCCTTGAGGAGCAGCCCCGCGCCGATCTCAGCGGCGCGCAGCGCGGCGGCGCTGTCGGTGGTGAAGTAGGGGTTGCCCGTGCCACCAGAGAAGATCAGGATCTCGCCATCGGCGAGGTAAGCGCGAGCGGCCTCGGCGTTAAACAGCTCGACCATGCGTGGCAGCTCAAAGGCGCTGAGCACCCTCGCCCGCCCCCCCGCGCGGCGCAGCGCGTCGGCCAAGGCCAGGGCGTTGATCGTCGTCGCCAGCATCCCCATCTGATCCGCGCGGCTGCGATCCATGCCGCTGGCCGCGCCAGCGATCCCGCGAAAGAGGTTACCGCCGCCCACCACCAAGGCCAGCTCCACCCCCTCATCGCGCAGGGCCACGCACTCCGCCGCGAGGCGGGCCAGGGTCGTGGGGTCGAGGCCGCTTTGCGCCTCACCCGCCAACATCTCACCTGAGACCTTAAAGAGCACTCGTCGCATCGAAGCACCTCCTGCGCACCTTGTAACCTGCCTGGCGCGTGGTTTTAAGGGGCAGGGCGTTTTCTACGGGCGCCTCGTCCGTAAATCTTCTAGCTTCTCAAGCCATGGAGGGGGCTTTGGCCCTGTTCGGACGAACCCTCCCGGTTCGCCCTCACCACGCCCTGCAAGCGCGCTGCTTGCATTCCACGCGGGGGCCAAGGCCCCCTGTTCGGACGAACCCTCCAGGTTCGCCCTCACCACGTCCTGCAAGCGCTTCGCGCTTGCATTCCACGCGGGGGCCAAGGCCCCCTGTTCGGACGAACCCTCCAGGTTCGCCCTCACCACGTCCTGCAAGCGCTTCGCGCTTGCATTCCACGCGGGGGACTGATGATCTGCTGGCTCGCCTTAGCGCTGCTCTCGGCGCCGCCCGTTGCGCGGGGCTTTACATTGGAGATGACGGGACCGGGGACGCCCTACGCG
>JAHJCH010000260.1 GCA_018813065.1 Myxococcota bacterium | reverse complement strand
TCGCCGCCACCGCCGCCGATGTCTCCACCGCCGCCGCCTGGCGCGACCCCCCCCTCACCGCCACCGCCCGCCACGCCGCCCGCCGCGCCGCCGCCACCGGCGATCACGCGGGCGTCCTGTGTCTCCTCTTCACCTTCGTCCTGCGCGCACCCCCAAGGGGCAATAAGGACGATCCACAAAGACAAACGAATCCAGCTCATCTAAGGCCTCCTTCTCGGCTCGCTGCTTATAGCACCCAAGGTCGCTTCACCGCGCGCCTGCTCGCCAAACGGCGCGCGGGCATCCAAAGGTGAGCCCTCACGCCGCTCTCGGTCAGGGCCGGTGGCAGGTCCGACAAGACACCGGATCGGGGAAACCCTTGGCGCCATGCGGCTGCCCGTGGCAATCCGCGCAGGGGCTCGGGCCGTAGTGACCCATCAAGGCGCCGTTGTCGCCGTGACACTCAACACAGCCGTGAGCGTCTCTCTCGGCGTAGTGTGTCTCTCCCTTGTTGTGGCAGCTCCAGCAGTCGGCGACGCGCCAACCTTCGTGGCTCGGCCCGAGGGTCTCATCACAGCCAAAGAGCGCCGCGCAGAGGACGCAGAGGGCAGAGAACCAGCGCATTGAGGCTCCAGAAGAGGGATAGGCGGGGAGAGGTGGAGGGGCCTTAGAATCCTTGCTCGCTCTGGATCTGAAGGGCGCGCTCCTCCTCGATCTCGAACTCGGCGGCCATCCAGCGCAGGAGCTGGACCTCGTTGACGTGCAGGTGCATATCTGAGTAGGCCATGGTCACGGCCATGCGGTAGACCGTCTCGCGCAGCTCTTGGCCGCTGAGCAGCCCCGCGTACTTGGAGAGCTTCTTGTGCATCGTGCCCTCATCGGTGATGCCCTTCATCTCCTTGCGCGCGCCGTTGATGTACTTCTCAACGACATCATCCTTGTCCTCGAACCAAGGCAAGGAGCAGATCAGATCCTCAAGCTCAGCCTCCTCCATCACGCTGGCGCGCTGATCGGCGTACATCATCAGGGTCAGGATGCTGATGATCGCCTCGCTCTGCTGCGTGCTGATGTCCTTGAGATCATCGCTGGTGCCGATCTTGTCGCTTAACATCTGCCAAGGGTTCATATGCGCTCTCCTGAGGGCCGCGTTATCGAACATCAGGCGCGACGACGGCCAAGATCGTCGCGCTGTGGCTTGGGGCTGAGCCACGAATGTTCCACGTCGCGGGTTGAGAATCAATCAGAGTTTGATGGGATGCGCGCCGCCCGATCAGTCCGACTCGGGCTTGCCCGGCGGCGGCGGCGTCGGCGCCTGGGCGTAGGCGCCCAAGAGCAGGGCGTTGGGCTCTGGGCCAGCGGGCAAGAACAGCTTCACCGAGGGGCTGTCGGCGATCTTCTCAAGGGTCTGGAGGTAGCGCATCGCCAAGAGGTAGCGAAACGCCTGCGCCTCCCCCATCACCGAGCAGGCTTGCTGATAGATCTCCAAATCAGCGTCCACCAGCGCCCGCGCCGCCCCGGCCACGCCCTCGGCCTTGAGCACCCGCGCCCGCCGCTCGCCCTCCGCCCGCGCGATGGTCGCCTCTCGCTCGCGCTCCGAGGACATCTGCTGGAGCATCGCCCCGCTGGCGCCCTCATTGGCCGCCCGCAGCTCCTGAAGCTCCACCCGGTTGACGCGCACGCCCCACTTGCGGCTCGTGGCCTCCAGCTCCAGCAAGAGCCCCTCGTTGATCCGCATCCGCGCGCCCAGCGCGTCATTGAGGGTCATGGCCCCCAGGAGGTTACGCAGCGTCGTCACCGCCAGATCGGTGATCGAGCGGGGCAGGTTATCCACCTCATAGACGGCGCGGACGGGATCGATGATCTGCCAAAAGACGGTGGCGTCGGCCATCATCTCCACGTTATCGCGGGTGATGATCGTGCGCGGCTTGGTGTCGGTCTGCTGCTCGCTCAGCTCGATATAGATCGGCTCCTCGCCGGTGACGCGCACGGCCTCGGTCCAGCCATCGAGCCGCTTGGGCGTGTCGAGGAAGGGCAGCCGGAAGCGCAGCCCGCTGAGCCCCACGCGGCTAAAGCGCCCCAGCCGCTCGAAGATGATCACCGTCGCTTGGGGCACGCGATAGACGATCGACATCAGGGCGCCTCCTCTCCGCGCTTGCGGATCACCGGGACTTGATCTGTGAGGGCGACGATCTCCACCTCATCGCCGCGCTCAACCGCCTGGGCGCCCTCGGCCAGCCGCGCCGTCCAAAGATCCCCCTCAAGCAAGATCACGATCTTGGCGCCCGCTTGGCTGTGGACCTCCGCGCGTTGGCCGACGAGGCGATCGACGTTGGTGCGGATTCGCGCAGGGAACAGGCGCTCAGAGAGGCGCTCGCCAAAGCGAATGGCCATCCCCACGGTGATAAGCATCCCGATCCCCGCCAAGGGGATGCGGATGGCGTCGCCCACGCCCAAGGCGTTGAGCCCACGCTCCACAAAGAGCGCGATGCCCACCCCCGACAGCAGCCCGCTGGAGGGGACGATGATGTCAAGGAGGATCAGGGCGACGCCCAGGGCGAGGAGGCTCCAGGTCAACATGGTGTGGCCTCAGCTCGGTTCATTCCAAAGGTGGATGCACAACCCAAAGCCCCACTCCAAGGCCAACGGCTGCGGCTCAGCCTCATCGCTGAAGCGCATGGGATGGAGCACGAGCAGGCGCTCGCTGGGATCGACGAA
Source organism: Myxococcota bacterium (assembly GCA_018813065.1). GTDB lineage: Bacteria > Myxococcota_A > Bradymonadia > UBA7976 > UBA1532 > JAHJCH01. The sequence continues at coordinate 4,966 of JAHJCH010000260.1, read as the reverse complement.
GACGATCATCTCGCTGAAGCCCATAAGGGGCTCGGCGCCGCGCAGGCGGAGGTGATCGCCGTGCGCGGAGAGGGTGCCAATGTGCTCGCCCCAGGACAGCTGACCCCCGCGCGCCTCAAGTTGGGCGATCTCAAAGCGCAGCGCGCCCTCCTGCGTGGACAGCCCCCCGCAGAAGAACGTGGCGTCGCTGAGCGGGGGGTTGACCTGGGCGCTCCAGCTCAAGGCCAGCCCGGCGGGGGTCGGCGGGCTGGCGTCGGTGAGCCGCACGATCCCCAGCGCGCCGTAGCCACGGGAGAGGGGGCCGCTGGTGCTGAGGGGGCTGAGGAGCCGATCCTCGCCCAGCGCCTCGCTGAAGAGGCGCGCGCGAGCATCATCGCGTGGCATCTGCTCAAGGCGCACCTCCTCTGGCGCGGGCGCGCTGAGCAAGGCCAGCTGCTCTCGCTCGATGTAGCTCGAGGTCACCCGATCCCAGGCGCGCGTGCCGCGCTGCGCCGCGCCGCTGCGGGCGCTGATCCAGATGTGGGCGTAGCTGCTTTGGGTGGCGAGGGCCAAGGAGCGCGCGCGGACCAAGATGACGAGGTACTCGGGCGTGACCTCGGCCTCCTCGCGCATCAGGAGGCCTACGCCGACGCGCGGATCGACCACACCGGCGAGGGCGACGCCCATCAAGCGCGCGCGCAGCGTCGAGCCGTCCAAGACCAGCGCCTTGCTGGCCTCGGCGTCGCCCGCCGCGTCGGTGTAGACCCCATCGCCGTGGTGGTCCACCTCCCAGCGCCCCTCAAAGACCGCGCGCCCGCCCGTCTCTGCCGAGGGGCCGCGCACGCCGTAGACGTGCCAAGCCCCCGCGTAGATCGCCTCGGGCGGCGGGGTGGCGTCGGGGGTGGCGTCGGGGGCCGCGTCGGGGGCCGCGTCGGGGCTGGCGTCGGGGTTGGCGTCGGGGCTGGCGTCCAAGCCCGCCTCCAAGCCCGCCTCCAAGCCCGCCTCCAAGCCCGCCTCCAAGCCCGCCTCAGCCCCAGGCCCCACGTCTAATGGCGCCCCATCCGAGGCGTCGAGCCCCTGATCGAAGAGGGGGCGAGGGGGCAGCTCAATCTCACCGATGATCAGCTGGCAGCCGCTGAGGAGCATCCAAGCCCAGCGCATCACCCCACGTCCAACGTCTCGCAGCATCTATGTGGGGCCTCCATCCTCAAGCTTGGCTGGAGTGTAAGAGGATCGGTGGCGTAGCCCAAGAGGTTCGCGCGTTGGCTTGCGCGGCGAGGCGCGCAGGCCGTAAATTGGAGCCCCGATTCGGTGAAGCAGGCCATGGAGCAGCAAGAACAAAAACACGAGCACGGCCTCCACCCCTTCCTCTGGGCGTTCCTCGCCCCGCCCCTGTGGTCGCTCCTGGTCTGGGTGATCTACCTGGGGCTCGGCGAGGGCGTCGCCAGCCTGCCCGCCCTCGTCCTGGGCACGCTGTTGATCCTCAGGATCAACGTCCCCGTCAACGGGATCCCTCCGCTGCGGCCTGTCTACTGGCGGCTGCTCTTGCCCGCGCTCATCGCCGGGATCGGCGTGACCATGCTCGCCAGCGAGCTGGGCAACATCTGGGCGCTGCTGTCGCCGCCCGAGCCGCTGCCCGAGGGGCCGAGCATCACCCCCCCTTGGATTCACGCCTTCGAGGTCGGCCTGCTGCTGCCGGTGAGCCTCACGGCGCTGACCTGCGCCGTGACCTTTCGCAGCCTCGCCCAGATCATGATCCCCCAAGTCGCCCTCCTGCTCTCCGCCGCCTGGATGGCCAGCTGGACCGCCGATGTCTGGCCGCAGTGGTTCGTCTTCTATCTCTTGCCGCTGTGGCTCTACGAGAAGACCGGCTCGCTGAGCCTGGCCCTCGCCGCCTTCTTCCCCACCACAGGGCTCAGCGCCCTTGAGTTCTTCGGCGTGCAGCCGGGCATCCCCGGCTTTGACGTCACCATCCCCAATGAGATCGTCTGGCAGCCCGTCTGGTTTGACGCCCTCGGCGGGCTGCTCCTCCTCGTGGGCATGGCCCCGATCATCAACGCGCTGGTGCCCCTCCCTGAGCCGAAGCGCCGCGAGGGGTGAGCCGGGCTGGAGCCTCATGAAATCCATCGGCATCGCCTCCCTGATCTACGGCGCCTCGATCTTGTTATCGCGGCTCATTGGGCTGGTCCGTGACATGGTGGTGGGGCGCACGCTGGGCAGCGGCGCGGCGGCGGACACCTACTTCGCCGCCTTTATCCTCCCTGATTTCCTCAACTATCTCCTCGCCAGCGGGGTGCTCTCCCTCGTCTTTATCCCCATCTTCCAAGGCTACCTCGCCCGCGACGACGAGGCGGGCGGCTGGCGGGCCTTATCCGCCATCGGCACCCCGCTGCTGTCGCTGGCGTTGTTGAGCACGGGGCTGCTCTTCGCCTTGGCCCCTCAGCTCTGCGCGGCCCTCGCGCCGGGGCTCGACGCCCACCACCAAGCCCAGCTCGTCCACCTGACGCGGATCATCCTCCCCGCGCAGATCTTCCACCTCCTCGGCGGCCTGATCTCGGCGACGCTCCAAGCCCGCGACGCCCACGCCATGCCCGCGCTGGCGCCCTTGGCCTACAACCTGGCGGTGGTGCTCGGCGGCCTCATTGGGGGCTCAGCGGAGGGCTTCTCTTGGGGGGTGCTCATCGGCTCGATCATCGGCCCCTTTGGCCTGCCGCTCCTTGGCGCGCGGCGCCACGGCCTGCGTTGGCGGCCCGCCTTCTCGCCGCGCCACCCCGATCTGCGCCGCTACCTGATCCGCGCCGTGCCGGTGATGCTGGGCGTCTCGATCGTCGTGCTCGATGAGCTGATCATCAAGCACGTCGCCTCGGCGATGGAGGGGGAGATCGCCCGGCTCCAGTACGCGCGTGTCTTGATGAAGGTGCCCATGGGCGTCTTTGGCATGGCCAGCGGCATGGCGGCCTTCCCCACGCTGGCGCGGCTCTTGGCCGAGGGCCAGCGCGAGGCCGCCTGGGCGACCTTGATCAAGGCGCTGCGGCTGATGCTGCTCCTCGCCTTCGCCGCCCAGGCGGCCTTGAGCGTGGCGGGCGCCGAGATCGCGGCGGTGATCTGGGGCGAGGGGCGCTTTACGGCGGCGGATCTCCAGGCCATCGGCCTCTACACCGCGCTCCTCTGCCTGGGCCTGTGGGCGTGGTCGGCGCAGATCCTCATCGCGCGCGGCTTCTACGCCCAAGGCGACACCTGGACCCCGACGCTCATCGGCTCGGGGGTGATGATCCTCGCCGCGCCGGTCTACTTTGTCCTCTTCGAGCGCCTGGGCGGCGTGGGGCTGGCCTTGACCTCCTCGGGGGCCATCTCCCTCTACCTCTTGCTGCTGGCGTGGCGCCTCAGCCATCGGCTGGGGGGGGCGCTCAGCGCGCTCTTGCGGCCTGCGGCCTTGATGGCGGTCGCCGTCGCCGTCGCCGCGCTCCTCCCCCGCGCCTTATCCCTGGGCGTGGGCTGGCCGCCCCTCCTGCGTGGCGGCCTCAACGGCGGCCTGGCCTTGCTCCTCTACACCATCACCGCCTTGGCCTTGGGGCTCGACGAGCCACGCGCCTTAGCGCGGCGGCTCCGCGCGCGGGCGCGGCGATAAACAAACATCAAAAAAATACAGCGAGGCATCAACCGCCAGGGGCGCCGCTGCGGTTGATATATGAGGTCGCCGAGGCTAAAACTGCCCGCCATGCGAGACTTCCGCTGCTTACACTGTGGCCACTGCTGCCGGATGCCTGGCGCGGTCTGGCTCAAGGACGAGGAGATCCCCCAGATCGCCGAGGGCCTGGGGCTGAGCGTCCATGACTTCACGGATCAATACACCCGGCTGGCGCCCAACCGCCGGGGGCTGGTGCTGATCGACGCCCCATCCGGCGCCTGCGTCTTCTTTGAGGAGGGGCGTGGCTGTCAAATCCAGGCGTTCAAGCCCAAGCAGTGCAGCGGCTTCCCCCTGGAGTGGCGCAACGCCGACAGCCACCTCACCTGCGCGGGGCTGATCGCCCTGCGCCCAACATGAGGCTCTTAGAGCGCTATCGGCTCGGCCCGCTCCTCGGCGAGGGCGGCTACGGCTCGGTCTTTCGAGCCCAGGACACGCTCATGAACCGCGAGGTCGCCGTCAAGCGTGTCCGCCACCTCCAGGATCGCAAGCAGCTGGCGGAGATCTACAAAGAGATCGCCATCCTGCGGATGCTCAACGCGCCGGGCGTCGTGCGCTTCCTCGATCAAGGCGAGGATGAGACCTATGTCTACATCATCACCGCGCTGGTCGAGGGGCGCCCCTTCCTGGCGGGGCGCGCAACATGGCCGGAGATGGTCGATGAGGTCTCGCGGCTGCTGAGCACGCTGGACCAGATCCACGCGGTGGGCTTGGTACACCGCGATCTCAAGCCCGCCAACATCCTGGTCAACGCCGACGGCCAGCCGATCCTGCTCGACTTTGGGATCACGCAGAGCGTCCACCCGCAGCACGCCTTCAACCAAGGGGGGGGCGTCTGCGGGACGCCCGCCTACATCGCCCCGGAGCAGCTCGACGAGGGGGGCGTGATCACCCCCGCCACGGACCTCTACAGCCTCGGCGTGATCCTCTTTGAGGCCTTGGCCCAGGCGCAGCCCTTCGAGGGCAACGATCCCCAAGCGCTGCTGTGGGCGCGGGCGCTCAGGCCGGCCCGCCCGCTCGGCCCGCTGGCGCCCACGGCGCCGCCGGCGATCACCGCGCTCGTCGATGATCTGCTCCAGCGAGAGATCGACGCCCGCCCCCGCTCGGCGCTGGAGGTCTTGGCGCGGATCAAGCGAGGCCAAGTCGAGGCGCCCAGGCTGGTCCACGCAGGCGCGCTTTTGGGGCGCGAGGCGATCTTGACGCGGCTGCTGGAGGACGCGCGGGCGGGGCGCTCGATCCACCTCGTGGGGCCGCCGGGCAGTGGCCGCAGCGCCACGCTGGCGGCGCTGCGGCGGCGGCTGC
>JAHJCH010000259.1 GCA_018813065.1 Myxococcota bacterium | reverse complement strand
TTCCGATCTGTCGGCGGCGGCGGCGGTGAGGGTGAGGCGGGCGTCGGCGGCGGCGGCGAGGTCGGCGGCGGCGGTGGGGCCAACCCCAATAACCAGCGCCCCATCTTGGAGCGCGTCGGCGACCGCGAGGCCGTGGTTGGCGAGCAGCTCGAGATCCAGCTGCGCGCCGCCGACCCCGATCAAGACCCCCTGCGCTTTAAGATCCGCTCTGAGATGCCCGAGGGCGCCAAGTTCGACAAGGTGGAGGGGCTCTTTCGCTGGACCCCCGTCGCCGCCGAGGCCAACACCCAGCGGCTGATCACCTTTGAGGTCAGCGATGGCGATCTCAAGGATCAAGAGACGATCGTCATCAGCGTGGTGGCCGCGGGCACCGGCGGCAACCGCCCGCCCGTCTTTGAGGACATCGGCGATCAGGCCATCACCGCTGGCGAGCCCTTCACCCTCCAGCTCATCGCCACCGATCCCAACGGCGACGCGCTGACCTACGCCATGAACGACGCCCCCCCGGGCGCGGGCCTCGATCCTCAGACCGGGCGCTTCACCTGGACCCCCGATATGAGCGCCGCCGGGCAGCGCTTTGAGATCACCTTCACCGTCGCCGACGCGGAGCTGAGCGATGAGATGGTCCTGGCCCTCGTCGTGCGCGATCAGGGGCAGATCGATCCGGGCAACCTGCCGCCTCAGATCGACCCCATTGATGATCAGGTCGCGCGCGTCGGCGAAGAGATCCGGGTTGTGGTGCGCGCCACCGATGATCACCCTGAGTCGCTGGTCTATAACGTCGTCGGCCCGCTGCCCACGGGCGCCCGCTTTGACTCGCCCACGGCCACGTTCACCTGGACCCCCACGGCGGATCAGGCCAACCAAGCCTACGCGGTGATCTTCCAAGTCTCCGATGGCGAGTTTCGACAGGTGCAGCGTGTCAGCTTCCAAGTGGAGGGGGTTGAGGAGCCCATCGAGCCGCCCTCGTGTGAAATTGACGCCTACGAGGCCAATGAGCCCAGCCCGATCACCGCCGACGCGCCGATCGAGGCGACGCTCTGCCCCGCAGGGAACATCGATCGCTTCAGCCTGGAGATCCCCGCCAATCAAGAGATCACCGTCACCCTTGACTTCCGCAGCGACGATCCCGAGGCGGACGTGGACATCGCGCTCTACAAGGCCGACAACACGCTGATCGCCGAATCGGACGGCACCGAGACACATGAGCAGTTTACCGCCCAAATCCTTGAGGCGGGGCGCTATCAGATCGAGGTCTTTGATCTGGGCGCGACCTCCACCTACACGCTGCGCTACAGCCTCAGCCCCATCCCTGTGGTGCCGACGTGTGAGCCTGACGTGCTGGAGCCCAATCAGAGCCCGGAGGCCGCCAGCGATCTCTGGAGCGCGCTGGAGATGCCGCTGAACATCTGCACGGATGACGAGGACTTCTTTAGGACGGAGTGGAGCGCGGGGACGCAGGTGAGCCTGGCCGTGCGCTTCCGCCATGATGACGGCGATCTCGACGCGGTGCTCACCGGCCCCGAGGGCTTTACGCAGAACCAAGCCAGCTCCGATGATGATGAGGTCTTTGAGCTTGAGGTGGCGATCTCAGGCGTATACACGCTCAAAGTCTTCGGCTATGACCACAGCCAGAACAATTACACCCTGACGCTCGATGAAGTCGCCCCGCCAGCCTGCGAACCTGACCGTGTTGAGCCCAATGATAGCCTCTCCCGAGCCGAACCATTCCGCCCTGAGCTTTATAGAGGAATGACATACTGTGGCGATGATGATTGGTATAAGACAGAGGTCGCCGTGGGCCAAACGATGATGCTCTATATCTCCTATGACGGCCCCGCGCCGCAGGTGGTCGCCTACGCGCCCACAGGGGAGGACATCGACCAAAGCTACGAGGTGCCCGACCCATCGGAGTGTCAAGCCAGCCGCGAGGCGTGCCGGCTCCTGCGCGTCGAGGGCCTGGGGGACTGGATACACTACCGCGTGCGGGGTCGAGTCGGCCAAGGCTACGATCTCGACGTGGAGATGCTTGAACCGTCCCCTGCGCCCTGAATCATGAAGCCCATCACCCCACCTGTGGAGCTGTTCGTCCAGGTCAATCCGGGCTTGATCGAGGCCTGTCGTCGCGAGGCCATCGCCCTGGGCTTTGAGCGCGTCGAGCCTCAGCCGGGGGGGGTGCGCCTCTGGGGCGATCCCCTCCACGCCAACCTCTCGTTGTCCATCGCCGAGCGAATCTTGATGCCCATCGCCCGCTTCACCGCCGCGCGCTGGAGTCAGCTTGAGCGTGGGGCGCGGGCGGTGCGCTGGGCGGACTTTGGCGGCGTCGGCGCCTTTAAGATCAGCGCCCGCAAGTCACGGCTGCACCACACCCAGGGCATCGAAGCGCGGCTGAGGGCGATCATCCCCGAGGGCGAAGCGGTGGCGTGGGTGCGCTTGGAGCGCGATCACTGCACGATCAGCCTCGACACCTCGGGGGCGCCGCTGCATCGGCGCGGCTGGCGGCTGGAGAATGGCCCCGCGCCGCTGCGCGAGACCATCGCGGCGGGGATCCTCAGCCTCTCGGGCTGGCGGCCTGAGTTCTCCTTACACGATCCCATGTGTGGCTCAGGGACCCTCCTCATCGAGGCGGCCCAGCGCGCGGAGGGGCAGCCGCCGGGCGCCATGCGCGCCTTTGACTGCATGCCCTGGCCGGGGCTCAAGCCGGGAGATTATCCCCTGCCGTTGCTGGGCGAGGGCGTGATCACCGGCGGGGATCGCGCGGGGGCCAGTGTCCGCGTCGCCCAGCGCAACGCGGCGGCGGCGGAGGTGGAGATCCAGATCACCCGCCAAGAGGCCCAAGACGCCCGCCCCACCACCCCCTTTGGCTACCTCATCACCAACCCCCCCTATCAGCGCCGCGCCGGGGGCGCCGAGGAGGCCTTTGACGCCCTCGACGCCCTGACGCGTGGCCCCTTTGCGCGCTGGAGCGCGGCCATCCTCAGCCCCCACCCCGAGCTGAGCGCGCGCCTTAAGCGCCCGATATTACAGCGCTATCCTCTAAAAAACGGGGGCCTCAGCGTGGACCTCTTGCTCCTCTAGCCTCGCTCAATTCTCCGAGCGCGTCGTGAGCAGCACCGAGACGAAAGATAAAAAAATCAAAAAGCAAGGAAACCTCATGTTTCAGTTGAGATGTAACCTGTGCCTTCGCTTTGTGCTGTTGTTTGCCAGCTGCGCTTCTCCAGATGAGCCCAGCGCGATCATATCAGATGCAGAGGGCGACATAAGCGCGCTCAATGATGCCCCAAGCGCCTCAGACTCAGCGCCGCTCGCTGACTTTGAGTGGGCCGCTGACGCCGCGATGATAGAAGATGCGATGTCAATCAAGGAGGATGCTTCTGATTTATTGATCATAGACGCTTTATTCCCGATTGATGACGCGGCGCCGCCGATTGATGACGCCGCGCCGCCGATTGATGACGCGGCGCCGCCGATTGATGACGCCGCGCCGCCGATTGATGACGCGGCGCCGCCGATTGATGACGCCGCGCCGCCGATTGATGACGCCGCGCCGCCGATTGATGACGCCGCGCCGCCGATTGATGACGCCGCGCCGCCGATTGATGACGCCGCGCTCCCGATTGATGACGCCGCGCCGCCCGAAGAGGGCAATCCCATCGAGTTACTCGCGGATCGACACTTCAGCCGTGGCTTTCACGTCAAAGATCCCGTCAGCGGCGACGTGACCGGCGTGATCACCCCCGGTTTCGCTCAGGGCGCGCCGCTCTGGCAGATCGGCCAGTGGGGCAGCGCCACGAACATCGGCGACAGCGCTTCAACCACGCTGGCCTCAGGCGCCGTGCGCTGGGAGGATGCTTATGGCGCGGTCACGGTCGGCCCGCCGGGCTCCGAGGAGGCGGACCTCTCGCTCTACGTCAACGCTTATGAAGAGTACGGCGGCGTCTACCGGGCGCGCGACGCCGCCGTGACCTGGCCTCACCTGCTGGGCGAACAGCGCATCAGCCCCCCTGGCAACGCAGGGCCGGGCTGCCCGCCGCTCTCCACGCTCTCATCGCTCAGGTTCTCCGTGGACGCCCGCCTCCATTTTGATCACCGCAACATCGGCGTGGGCTATGACCCGAGCCGACACGCGGGGCACTATCTCATGTACTTCACCGTGCAGAACCTCGCGGTGCCCAACACGCCGGGATATGGCGACTACCTCTGGTTTGGCCTCACCCTCTATGACGACCGCGACGAGATGCCGGGCCTCGCCGTCTCAGGGGACGACGCTACGGGGAAGCTCATCTACAACATCGGCCTCGCGCCGCTCTCCAACGCGAGCCTCAACGACAACGCTTGGCACACGCTTGAGGAGGATCTGTTGCCCCACGTCCTGCGGGCCTTAGATGCGGCCTGGGCGCGGGGCTACCTGCCACACTCCCAAGACCCCACGGACTATCGGATTGGTGGGATGAACCTCGGCTGGGAGATCCCAGGCCTCAACGCCGCCGAGTTGCAAATCCGAGACATCTCACTCACTTACACCGCCCAGAGCGCGCCCAACCCTGGCGGTGAGCTGCGCTATGACTTCAACGTAGATGGGGAGCGAGAGGGCTGGAGCGCGGGCAACATGGATGATCCCAATCATGGGCCTGTGGAGGGGCGTTGGATCTTGAGTGTCCCGGGTCAAGATCCCATGTTGACGAGCCCAGCCCTTCAGCTTGAGGCCGCCGACTACTCAAGCTTAAGCGTTACGATGGCCAACGATCACAACCCGGCGGAGGGATCGCGCATGCAGATATTCTGGTCTGTGGCCTCTGATCCGGGCTTCAGCGAGGGGCGCAGCGCCTGGATCAACATCGGGAACGGTGGGGGCTGGGCGACCTATACGTTCGATCTCACAGCGCTGCCTGCTTGGTCTGGGGTGATCAACCGCGTGCGCGTTGATCCCATCATGTACGGCGACGGCCACAGCGTGGGCTTCGATTCGATCGTGTTCACGCCGCTCTAACAGCCTGTAAAGCCTCGGGGGAGCAGACCTGCTCGCTCGTCGATGTGCTGCCCCAAGGCGTGCGCGTCTGAGCTGAATAAGGATGTGGCAGAAGATCGATTTAAATGCCTCGCCCGCCGGATCGATCCTGTTGATGATATGCCACTACTCAAGGGTAAGCCCCGATGCAGTGATGTATTATTAGTCAATTTTTATCGTATATTTGGTGTCGATATGTTTAAAATAATGAAAAATCGATCATATTATCCATCGCTATTGAGGATATATTTAATAGCTCGCCCCGAGCGCGATTAAACAAGAGATTCAGTTGATGCGGGGTCATCACGATCTCTACTTCAGCCTGGAATTTTTTTAAGATGCGCTGCACATCGCGTTGGTGTGTCGCGTCGATTTTCATCGTAAGCGCTTTAAGCTCAGCCAGCCGCTTATTGACAAGGTTTTGATCCACACCAAAAACGTCTTTTCTCATCGTTCGCCATAGATCATGGCGTCCGTTCTGCATCATCTTTGCGACTTTAAGCCTGGCCTCAATCTGTGCGCGCTTTTGAGGAGATGAGGCTGACTCAAGTTGCCCCTCAAGATCGGAAACCGCTTGGTTTGGTCCTTTAATCATGTCAGAATAGAGCTGTTCTGGAACAAGGACAGATTTTGTGTACATTTCGGCGAACATTTCACGAGGATGTGCTCTACCGTATGCCCATGTGTCCTCTTTCTTTCCACGATTTGAGCCAAGCCCATCTTTTTCACTTGAATAGATGCCATCTCCGCTTGGGATAATCGCTGTTTTAAAAGAAAAATATCGATGATTATTTAAATCATATTGATCGCCGACGACGGTTAATCCATTTGGGAGCTGAAGTTGATTATATCCTTTGCCTCTATTTGCCTGGTCTTTATAATTAGAATTTATTCCATTAAGATATTTAATACGATCCTCCGCTTCAGTGATTGATATACCTAAGCTATTCCTGATTAAATTTAAGAGTGTGCTTTGATTAAGAGGTGTCCACCCTGCGATGTTTTTCATTTTATTTAATGCTGCTGGGTGGATGTTATGCGCGCTATGTCCTACTTCGTGCACACTCGCGTGCGTTAAATTTTTATATTTACCATTAAATCCTGAATATTTGCTTTCATCACCTTCGTGAGAGAATAGGTGCTTTCCTTCGACGACACCATTGTCAAAAAATTTGATTTCATCTGAACCATTATTATAACCACCAGCACGCGTCTTCTCTCCACGAGAGTTATACTTATATTTTTCTCTTGAAAGTTTTTTTAGTCTTTGATTAACATGTTTTCTGGGTAACATATTAAAACCATCATCGATATTATCGATCTCTTCCTTATTCCAAAGTGCGACATTATTTCCTCTAGATTTATTGATTAAATTAAGTTTATATTTATTTTCAAACTCAAATTCTGATTTTTTTCTTTCTATAAATGCGTTAATTTGATCCTCATTAGCAATCCCGGATGAAATTAAATTGCGATAATAACTTGTCTCTTGTTCAAATTCACGACTAACTTTATTCCAAGGAATTCCCTTCGAAACCGTCCAGTTTTTAAGCTCCTTGGTTTTTTGCGTGAGAATATGGTTCAACTTTTCAGGATTCTTTGAAGATGCCTTTTTCGTGCTTTTTGTACTCCCATTTCCCTGCAAAAAACTAAAGATTTCAGAGCTTTGCTCTCTAGAAGATTCCAAATTGCGTCTTTGGTACTCAGACGTATTTAAATCGACATCTGTTGTATTTGAATGAGACTTGTTGTGATCTTCGTTGTACATGTTTCAATCTCCGTCAAAATTTAACGTCAAAATGATGCCATTTGGCTTATCAGCCTCTATAGATTCATCGCAGTTGTCAAGAGAAATGCACCTCGAATTTTAGGCCATGAGTTGAATTTCAAGCGAACCCAACTCAGTAGATGCATTTCATAGGACTTACGCACTTGACGACCTAAGTTGTTGAAATTGCTCAACTTACGCCGAATGAACCCCATTTGAGTAAATCCTTTAATTTCAAATACTTAGCCTATGAAGTGCGTAAGTCCTATTTCAGAAACTTTCTAAATCTAAGATATTTAGATTCACCTGAAGATACACTAGTCCCTACCCCGCTATCGAGGAGAATGTGATGGAGGGGGTGCTCAAGGCGTCAGCAAACCCAATCGAACTGGGTGGAAAGTGCTTGTGGAGACTGAATTGGCGGTGGCGAGTCATCAGCGCCGCGCCGGAGGCACTGATGAGGTGTTTGACGCCCTCCACGACCTAACGCGTGGCCCCTTCGCGCGCTGGAGCGCGGCCATCCTCAGCCCCCTCTCCGACCTGAGCGCACGCCTTAAGCGCCCGAGATTACAGCGCGATCCTCTAAAAAACGGGGCACCAGCGTGGACCTCTTGCGCCTCTCGCCTCGCCCGGCTCTCCTAGACCAACGCTTTCGGCCCATGGAGAGGCGCGTCGATGAAGATCGATCTCTATGTCATGAGCGGCACAGGCAACACCCTGCGCGCGGCGCGCTGGTGTCGCGAGGTCGCTGAGGCGGCCCATGGCCCCGATACCCTGGCGCTGCACCCCATCGCCGACGGCGCGGCGCTGCCCACGCCAGGTGAGGTCAGCGCGGTGGGGATCATGGGGCCGACGCATGGCTTCACCGCGCCCTGGAGCGTGCTGCGCTTCGCCGCGCGCCTGCCGCGAGGTCAGGGGCGGCCCGCCTTCACCCTCTTCACCCGCGCGGGGCTGGTGGTGGGGCGCTGGCATCCGCCCGGCCTCGCCGGGACCGCCGCCCTCCTCATCGCCCTGATCATGGCGCTGAAGGGCTATCGCGTGGTGGGCGTGATGAGCGTCAACATGCCCTCCAATTGGATGATGATCCACCCCGCGCTGCGCTTGGAGGCCGCGGAGGCGGTGCGCGCCCACGCCGAGCCCAAGGTCAAGGCCTTCGCCGCCCGCCTCCTGCGCGGCGCGCCGACCTTGTGGACCCTCAATAACCTCTATGAGCTGAGCCTGGGCCTGCCCCTCCTGCCCATCTCGCTGCTCTACCTCTTTTGTGGGCGCTTCTGGTTGGCCAAGCTCCTCTTCGCCAACATGGACTGCACCCGCTGCGGCCTCTGCGCCAAGAGCTGCCCCAGCCTCGCCATCGAGATGCGCGATGGTCGGCCCTTTTGGCGCTTCAGCTGTGAGTCGTGTATGCGCTGCCTGGCCTATTGCCCTCATCAGGCCATCGAGGCGGGGCATAGCTGGGCGGCTTTGACCTATACCCTGTGGGCGCTGCCGCTGGGCTGGGCGGGCTGGCGCCTGTGGTCAAGCGCGCACCCTTGGACCGCCGCGTTGCTGGAGATGGCCTGGATGTTCGCCCTCTTAGCGCCGCTCTATGCCGCCTTCCACTGGGGGCTTAAGCGCCGCTGGCTGAACCGCGCCTTCACCTATACGACGCTGACGCGCTGGTTTCGCAAGGCCCATGATCCGCAAGTGAGGCTCTCGGCGCTGTTGATGCGCCGAGGTCGTGGCAGGTGAGGGGGCCTTGGCGGGCGAGTCGCCCTCAAACAGCTCACTGACGTCGGCGGCGAGGCTCAGCGCGTCGAGGCCGTCGCCCACCCGATGCACCGCCGACTCGGCCTTGACGCCGATCTGCGCCCCACGGGGGGCCTCATGGGCCGCGCCGAGGGCCAGGGCGTGGGTGGCGTGGGTGGCGTGCGGGGCGTTGACGGCGCGGGCGGCCTTGCTGGCGTGAGCGGCGCTGGCGGCGCTGCCCACCTTCGCGGCCTTGCCCGCCTTGCTGGCGACGCTGATGGCCTTGACGGCCTTGCCCGCCTTGCTGGCGGCGCTGGCGGCCTTGCCCGCCTTGGCTGCCAAGGAGACGACCTGGCAGCCAGAGAGGGCCAGGGGGGTCAAGAGCATGATAAGGACGTGGCGCATGATCATAAGCCGCCTCCCGTGGCGCGTGGATCACCTCACGGTTTTAGCGCGGCGTCATCGCTGGGTCTAGGCCGCCAGGAGAATCCGCGCTAAGGCCACGCTGGCCTCTGTGGGCGGCTCAGCGTCGCCGCCCACCGTCGCCAAGAAGCAGGGGGTGCCGTCCAGGTCCAAGCTCCAGGCGCGATAGTCGCCGCGCAGCTGCCCCTCGAAGCGCGCGCGGACCCCCTCGTTCTCCCGCCAGAGGGGCGCGATGGCCGCCAGCGCCTCGCCCCGCTCCAGCTCGCCGATGTTGGCTAAGAGCAGGCCGTCTTGATCGGCGAGGGCCACGGCTTGATAGTCCCGGCGACCGGCGAGGGCCTTGAGGTAAAGCTGCGCCGCCATGGCGCGTTGGGCGCTGCGCTCTCTGCGTCGTTCCATACCGATGCTCCTTGATGATGTGGGCGAGTGTAATTCCATTACCTACATCCAACAAATTTTCAGCGCGCTTTTCTGACGACGCCTTTACGCCGCCGTGCGGCGGCCCGGTTGCGCTTGGCGCGAAAATCGAGGACAAAAGGGCGCCAAATCCTGCCTTGGGTTGTTGTTGATGAAGCCGTTGAGCCGCGCCGAAATTGGGCAAGTCCTCCACTATTGGTTGGCGGCGCTGCGCTTTGAGGAGGCCCTGGCGATCCGCCCCGTCGCGCGCCGCCTCGATCCTCATCGCCCGCGCAAGCCCAGCCTGCGTGAGCCCTCCGGGGCGCAGGGCTACTGCAAGATCTCAGCGGCGGAGGCGCCCTTCTTCCTCAAGGCCACGCGGACCCTGGAGCTGCCCACGGATCAAGAGCGCGACGCCCTCTTTGAGCGCTGGCTCAAGGGGCGCTATAGCCAGCAGTCGGGCGCGCGGGGCGGCGAGGAGGGCGCTTGGATGGCGGGCTTCCCCGTGATCCACGAGCCGCGCTCAGGCGAGCTGGCGACGCTGCTGCGCTTTCGCGTGACGGTGGGCTGGCTGGATGAGGCGGGCGTCGCCTGGAAGACGCCGAGCTGGCGCAGCCGACAAGGGGCGAGCCTGCCCGAGCCGCCGGTGACGATGAAGGTGATCGCCGAGGAGGAGGATGAGGATCTCCTGCCCTTCACCCTCGACACCCAGCTCTTGACGCACACGCTGGGCGTGGCCGATGAGGATCTCACCGAGTTCCTCGACGCCCTCCAAGGGCTGCCCAACCTCTCCCCCCGGCGCATGGTCGCGGCGGTCTGCGCGCTCCTGGAGACAGACACCCCGCAGATCCCGCCGCCGCCGGAGCCCAGCGCGCCGCTCTTTGAGCGCCTCCAGGCCGCCGTCCAGGCGCGCTTGACGGCGACGGCCAGCCGCGCTTATCCGGTGGGGCTCATCTATGACGGCAGCCAGGTCTTCGCCACATGGCACCTCCAGCGGGAGCTGCGCGTGCTGCTCAAGCACCCGCCCGGCGAGGGGCGCTGGACCCGCGAGACCCCCCTGTGGCGCTACCTCTCGGGCAAGCGCGTCGCCGCCACCAGCAAGCCCCTGCGTGGGGTCTTCTCGGTCCACGGCCTGACCGATGATCAGCGGGCGGTGGCCTCGGCCTTCCTCGGCTCGCGGCTCACCGCCGCGCAAGGGCCGCCGGGCACGGGCAAGACCGCGCTGATCCTCAGCCTCGCCGCGCACACGATCGTCGAGCGCGTCTCGGCGCTGAGCGGGCGGCGGGCCATGCCCCGCGATCTGATGGTCGTCACCAGCACCAACAACCGCGCGGTGGACAATGTCCTCGATCAGCTCTCAGAGCTGGGCGGCGTGCCCTTGGCCCTGCGGGTGGGCAACCAAGAGGTCACGGCGGAGATCACGGCCTCGCGGCTGGAGCAGATCGCGCGGTGGTTGGAGATCCAAAAGCCCGCCGCGCCCGCCGAGGACTACAAGACGGCGCTGCGGGCCTTCGCCCAGCTGCGCAAGGCCCTCGATGAGCACACGGGGCCACGCTTGGAGGTGCAAAAGCGCGTCGAGCGGCTGGAGACGCTGCGCGCGCAGCGCGCTGAGCTGGAGGGGGCCGAGGAGATCGCGCTGGCGGAGGAGAAGAAGAAGCTGGTGGAGCGGCTGCGCACCCTCGCTCATCGCCTGACAGGGCTCGATCATCGCCTCGCCCAGCGCAGCGCGCCGGGGCTTAACCGCGTCAAGGACCACTGGCGATCCACGCGCAGCCGCCACGTCGAGCCGCTCAAGGTCCAGCTCGACGAGATGGGCCTCAAGCTCGATCTAAGGCTGCCCCCCAAGATCCCCAAGGACACGCCCCTCGACGCGCAGATCGAGGCCTGGGAGGCGCGCGTCGGCGCGGCCTTGGAGGCCATCGAGGCGCTCAAGGCCGAGGTGGAGGCGGAGCTGGCGGCGCACCGCCGCTGGGTGCGGCGTCAGCGGCTGGAGGAGGAGCTGGCGGCCCTCGACGTTGAGGGCGAGGCGGCGGCGGTGGAGATCACGGCGACGCCGACGAGCGACGCCGAGGAGCAGCGCCTGGAGCACGCCTTGTTTGACGCGGCCTTGCGCGTCCGCGAGGCGTGGTGCTTGGTCCACAAGGAGGCGCTCACCCGCGCCCTCAACCGCGCGACCAGCGCGTGTCGTAGCCTGCGCTCGATGCGTCGGCTGCTCGATGAGGACGCCGACGCTGGCGACTGGCTGGCGCGCCTCTTCCCGGTCTGGGGCTCGACGCTCTTGTCGATGGGCAACGTCTTCCCCCCCGAGCCCGCCGCGCTGTCGCGGCTGATCATCGACGAGGCGGGCCAGTGTCACCCCGCCTACGCCATCTCCGGGCTGATGCGCGCCAAGCGCGCGCTGCTCATCGGCGATGTCCACCAGCTTGAGCCCGTCATCCGCCTCACGCCCGTCGATGAGCTGCGCGTGCGGCGGGCGGCGGGGGTGACGATCGAGGAGGCGCGCTTTGAGCCCTATCGGGTCCTCGCCAGCGGCGGCGGCTCGGCGCAAGCCTTGGCCGATCGCACCTCGGTGGAGCGGCTCAGCCTCCACGATCACTTCCGCAGTCAGCGCGAGATCATCTCCATCTCCGACGCCCTCTGCGGCTACGATCTGCGCGTGCTGACGCCGCCGCGCAGCTGGCGGGATCGCTGCCCTGTCTTGGACCGCCCGACGCGCTGGCTGGAGGTCTTGGGGCAGCAGCAGCGGGCGCGCGGGAGCTGGCGCAACGATCAAGAGCTGAGCGCCGTGCTCAACCTCCTTGAGACCCTCTCGCGCTGCCGCGTCCCCTGGGGCGATGTCGCCGTCATCACCCCCTATGTCGGCCAGCTTGAGGCGCTCCGGGCGGCCCTCAAGCGCCTGCGCGTGCCGCTGGATGAGGATCAGGCCCGCGCCGCCTGGGGTGAGGAGGGCTTGGCCCTGGGGACCGTGCATCGCTTTCAAGGGGGCGAGCGCGCCATCGTCATCTTCAGCGCCGTCGTCACTCAAGATCGCTCGCTGACCTTCCTCAATGAGCGGGTCAACCTGGTCAACGTCGCCGTCTCCCGCGCGCGGGATCACCTGATCGTGGTGGGGCACCCCGACGTGCTGCGCCGGGGGCGCTATACGCGGATGCTCGTCGAGCGCGTCAGCTAAGGAGCCCTGATGTCTGTCTTTAAAGATCCCCAAGTCGTGCGCGAGGGCCTGGACCTGCCGGGCCTCGTCGATCACAGCTTCGTCGGCACCGGCGCCGACTTCGAGGCGCGCTTAGAGGCGGCGCTGGCGAGGCTGATCACGCCCCAGCAGATCCGCCACCGCGCCCAGCGGCCCAGCAGCGGGGGGCGCTTCGTGGCCTATAAGTACCAGGTCCACTATGAGCGGTTCGAGGAGGTGGAGGCTGTCTACGCCGCCGTCAGCGCCCTGGAAGGGGTGAAGTTCGTCATTTAGGTGTCGCGCGCCGCGTGACCCTTGAGGCGCACCACCGCGCCCCTGATATGCTCAGCCGTCGCCCCCTGACCCGCGCCACCTCGGAGTGCATCATGCGCAGCTGGCTTTTGCTTTTTAGCCTCCTCGGCGTCGCCCGCGCGCTGCCCCAAGCCCAAGACGCGCGTGACAGCGACGATGACGCCGAGATCACCCTGCGTGTGTTGCGCCAAGCCATCGCTGACGATCCACGCAGCTGGTGTGAGGTCCAGATCCTCATCACGGGGGGGGACGTGCGCTTCAGCGCGGGCGATCGCGTCTCCATGTGGGTCTATGAGGATGACATCAGCGGCGATGATCTCATCTGGGAGACGCGCTTCGATGTCACCGCCGATGAGATCAGCCGCCAGCGCGTCGAGCGCGCGTTTGATTGCAGCGGCGTCTTCCCCGACGACGATCTCGGCGATTACATGGAGATCTACGCCGAGGCCGAGGTGGAGAAGGATGAGTGTGGCTGGGGTTGCTTGTATGACCGCCCACAGACGGCCAACCTCGACGTGGAGATCGTCGAGGACGACGGCGCCGAGGAGGATGACCTCCTGGAGCGAGGCCCCGTCACCGGCGCGGGGCGCCTGGCTGACCGCGTGGCGCGCGACCCGGACTGGCTTCAGATCCAGATCGACGCCCCCAGCCGGGTGATCGCCACCCTCGGCCACGCCCCGGCCTCGGGGCGCCTCAGCCTGGCGCTGCATCGGGGCGCTCAGGCGCTCCATCAGGGCGTCGATGAGGACCACGCGGCGCGGCTAGAGACGCCGCCCCTGGAGCCGGGCGCCTATGGCCTCAAGATCCAGCCCGCCAGCGGGGACTTCAACTTCTATGACTTGGATCTCAGCGTCATCATCGGCGGCTGCGTGCCGGGCCAGATCGAGCAGGTCGAGTGCGGGCTATGCGGTCACAGCGCGCGGACCTGCGAGGGCGGCGAGTGGGGGCCGGCGGGGCCGTGTGAGGGCGAGGGCGAGTGCCGCGTTGGCGCCAGCCGCGAGGCGGCGTGCGGTCGCTGTGGGCGGCGGGTGGAGCGCTGCGACGCGGCGTGCCGCTGGATCGCGGAGGGCTGCTTTGATGAGGGCGAGTGTACGCCCGAGGCCTATCAGGATGTGCCCTGCGCGGGGGGCAGCCAAGCCTACCGCTGCACCGCCGACTGCGCCTGGGAGATCGGCCCCTGCCTCGCCGATGACTGCACGCCGGGTGAGGCGCGCGCCTGCTACCCCGGGCCGCTGGGCACGGGGGGCATCGGCGCCTGCCAGGAGGGCGCTCAGCGCTGCGTCAACGGCGCCTGGGGGGCCTGCGAGGGCGCCGTCACCCCCGACGTAGAGTGGTGTGAGGGGGGCGAGGATGAGGACTGCGATGGGCTCATCGACGCCGAGGACGGCGACTGCGACGGGATCGCCGAGGTGGGCGACGCCTGCGCCACCGATGAGGCCTGCGGGCCGGAGATGACCTGCCTGACGGCGCTGTGGGGCGGCTACTGCGGCGGGATCGGCTGCGAAGATTGCCCCGTCGGCGCGGGCTGCGGCGCGGCGCTGGGGCTGCGCTTCTGCGCGCGGCGCTGTGGGCGCAATGATGACTGCCGCAACGGCTATCACTGCGCGCCTTTGGTGGGCGGGGGCTTGGGCTGCTTGCCGCTGTGCGAGGCCGATGAGGACTGCGCCGATCCCGCCGCGCCGGTCTGCGCGCTCAGCGGTGAGTGCGTCGCCGAAGGCCCCAGATGGGACGCGGCGACGCCGCCGCCCTGGGACGCGGCGACGCCCAGGGACGCGGGGGAGGCGTTTGATGAGGGCGCCACGATGGACGGCGCCCTCGTCGAGGCCGACAGCGCCGTGGAGGACGCCTCGCCCTTCAGCCCGCCGCCTGACGCCTACCGCGCGCCGCCGCCCGATCTCAGCGTGGAGCCGGGCATCGGCGTCGGTGAGCCCGTCGCCTGTGGCTGTGATCTGACCCCACGCGCGCCAGGGGCCGCGCTCCCTTGGCTGCTGCTGCTCCTCATGATTCGCCCCCGGAGGCTATACCGTGACTAAACGACGCCGCTTGACGCTGTTGATCCTCTTACTCCTGACCGTCTCTGCCTTCGCTCAGATCATGCACCAAGACCAGCACGCGCGCGTCCGCGAGGCGCGCAAGCGACGCACCGCCGCCATCGAGGCGCTCTTTAAAGAGACCCAGATCGGCGCGCCCCGTGAGATCTTCCTGCGCGCCTTCAAGCTCGATGATGAGCTGGAGCTGTGGGCGCGCGATGACCTAAAGGGGCCGTTTAAGCGGATCAAGACCTACCCCATCTGCATGAGGTCGGGCGAGATCGGCCCCAAGCGCCGCCAAGGCGACGGCCAGGTCCCCGAGGGGATCTACAAGATCAACCGCTATAACCCCCGCAGCAGCTTTCACTTGAGCCTGGGCTTGGACTACCCCAACCGCAGCGACCAAATCAGGGGACATAAGCCCGCGCTGGGCAATGACATCTTTATTCATGGAGACTGCGTTACGATTGGCTGCATCCCCATTACGGATGAGCTAATCGAGGAGCTTTATCTCATCGCGCTTGATGTGCATGGTCGCCAAAAAGCAACGCCAGTGCATATTTTCCCCACGCGATTAAATGAAGAGGGCATGAATAAGCTGATTGCTTGGGCAAAAGAAAATAAAAAAGAGGATTTAATCGATTTTTGGCGTGAGCTTCAGCCGATATATAAGGCGTTTGAGGAAACAAAACATCTACCAAAAGTTAAAATTGCGAAGGATGGTAAATATTCTTTGAAATAAGATTAAAATTGGGGTCGATACAGAAAAATGATAAAAAAAAGCCCAAGGCCAAAGACCTTGGGCTTAATCGCGGTGCCCCCAACGGGATTCGAACCCGTGTTATCGGCGTGAAAGGCCGACGTCCTGACCTGACTAGACGATAGGGACGCTGTGGGCCGCCTGGGACTCGAACCCAGAACCAGCGGATTAAAAGTCCGGTGCTCTACCGATTGAGCTAACAGCCCGGCCACTGCGACGGGTTTTCTATCTTAAGCGCAGAACCCTGTCAAGCATTAATTTCTTGGTCGCTCATCGTGGCGCCGTCGCGACGTTGACACCCGCGCCGTCTAGGGGATAGGCTCCGCGCCGATTGTCATGCCTAAACCCCGGAATCTCCCCGCCCTGCGGGGCTCCTTGAGGTCACTGAAGATGGAGTATTTGTTGGCCGCGCTGGTGGGAATCGCCTTGGGCGTTTTCGCCGCGTGGCGCCTGTCCCGACGCAGCGAGGAAGAGATCAGCGCCGCCCGTAAGCAGGCCGTTGAAGAGATGAGCCACGCTCGCCAGGACGCCCAAGAGAAGATCCGCGCCGAGATCGAGGCCCTCAAGGCCCGCTCGAATGAGGATCTAGAGGCGCGCGCCCGCGAGTTTAAGAAGCGCGAGGGGCGCCTCTTGAAGCGCGAAGAGGGCTTGGAGGGGCGCGAGACACAACTGAGCCGCCGCGAAGCGCAGCTCAACCGCCGCGAGAAAGATCTACAGCGCCGTGAAAAGAAGGTCTTACGTCAAGAGGAGGAGGTCGCTGAGGAGCTTGAGTCCGCTCAGGCGCGCTTGAGAGAGACGGCCCGCTTGACCCCCGATGAGGCCCGCGCCGTGATCCTCGATGAGGTCCGTGATCAGGTCCGCCGCGAGAGCTTTGAGGAGATCCGCCGCGTGGAGCGCGCCGCCAAGGAGATCGCCGAGGAGCGGGCGCGGATGGTCATCTGCGCCGCCCTCCAGCGCTACGCCAGCGAGCACGTCGCCGATCGCACCGTCAGCCTCGTCCCCCTCGCCAGCGAGGACATGAAGGGGCGCATCATCGGCCGTGAGGGCCGCAATATCCGCGCGATCGAGATGAGCACCGGCTGCGATCTGATCATCGATGACACCCCCGAGGCCATCGGCGTCAGCTCGTTCAACCCGGTGCGCCGCGAGGTCGCCCGCTTGGCCCTCCAGCGCCTCCTCACCGACGGGCGCATCCACCCCGCGCGCATCGAGGAGGTCGTCGCGCGCACCCGCACGGAGATGGAGCAGATCCTGCGCAAGCGCGGCGAGGAGGCCGCGCTGTCCCTTGAGGTGTCCCAGCTCCACCCCGAGATCCTCAAGGCCCTGGGCCGCCTCCACCTCACCACGGCCTTCGCTCAGAACGTCCTCCAACATTCATTGGAGGTCGGCACCCTCGCCGGGCTTATCGCCGCCGAGCTGGGGCAGAACGTGCGCCAAGCTCGCCGCGCGGGGCTCCTCCATGACATCGGCAAGGCCGTGGATCATGAGGCCGAGGGGCATCACGCGGAGGTCGGCGCGGCCTTTTGCCGCAAGTACGGCGAGAAAAAGAGCGTGGTCAACGCCATCAGCGCGCATGAAGACCCGGAGCAGCAAGACACGGTCTTGGCGCAGATCGTCGGCGCGGCCAACGCCCTCTCGGCCAACCGCCCCGGCGCGCGCCGCGACACGCTGGCCTCCTATATCAAGCGCCTTGAGGATCTGGAGGCCCTCGTCGCTGGCATGGAGGGCGTCTCTGAGTGCTTCGCCGTTCAGGCGGGCGAGGAGATCCGCGTGATGGTCGATCCCGAGCGCGTCTCTGATCGCGAGGCCGAGATCTTGTCGCGAGACGTGGCCCATCGCATCGAGATCGCGGGCAACTACTCAGGGCAGATCCGCGTCGCCGTCCTGCGCACCACCCGCGCGATCCAGCACGCGCGCTAGCCCCGCGCCTGTCGCACGACCGCCAAGCACGCCTCCACGGCCTCCTCGATCCCCAGCTCGCTGGCGTCCACCTCGACGGCGTCCTCCGCGCGCCGCAGCGGCGCGATCGCCCGCCCCATGTCCTGTTTGTCCCGCGCCATGATCTCCGCCAACACGATCCGAAACGGCTGGGCGTGGCCCCGCGCCTCCAGCTCAAGCCAGCGGCGATGCGCGCGGGCCTCGGGCTGGGCGGTGAGGTAGATCTTGACGTCCGCGTCGGGGAAGACGACCGTGCCGATGTCGCGCCCATCCAGGATGGTGTCTCGCGCTCGCCCCAAGCGGCGCTGGAGGGCGAGCAGGCCCGCGCGCACCGCTGGGTTCTTGGCGAAGTCGCTGGCGGCGCTGGAGATCTCCGGGGCGCGGATGGCCTGGGAGATGTCCTCGCCGTCGAGGGTGAGGCGATCCCCCTCCACCTCCAAGTTCCAGGGGCCGACGTCTGGCGCGTCGGCGGCGTTGCCCTTGCGCATCTCGGCGAGGGCCACGGCCCGGTAGAGGGCGCCGGTGTCCAGCCGCGTAAAGCCAAGGCGCTCGGCGAGCCGCTGGCTGATGGTGCTCTTGCCCGCGCCAGCGGGCCCGTCAATGGCGATAATCATGAGTGTCCCCAGTCCGCGAGGGTGCTCCAAAACTCCGGGTATGAGACCGCCACGCAGCCTCGATCGCTGATCTGTATGGGGGATCGGCTGATCCCGTTGAGGAGGGCGAAGCCCATGGCCAGGCGGTGATCGCCATGCGGGTCGATGAGGCCGCCGTTGATCGGGCCGCCTTGGACACGCCAGCCATCAGGCAGGGCCTCGATCTCCACGCCCAGGGCGCGCAGCCCCGCCGCCGTCGCCTCGATCCGGTCGCTCTCTTTATGGCGCAGCTCCGCCGCGTCGCCCACCCTGGTCACGCCCTCCGCCGCCGCGCCCAAGATCGCCACCAGCGGCAGCTCGTCGATGGCCCGCAGCGCCAGCTCACCGGCCACCTCGATCCCGCGCAGCCCTCGCCCCGTGACCCGCACGTCGCCGATGGGATCACCGCAGGCCAGCGCGCCCTCAGCGCGGATCTCGACCTCGGCGCCGAAGGCGCGGAGGGCGTCGAGGAACCCTAAGCGCGTGGGGTTGAGGCTGACGCCCAGCGCCTCGACGGCGCGCCCTGGCCGCAGCGCGGCGGCGGCCCAGAAGAAGGCGGCGGTGGAGGGATCGCCGGGCAGCCGCCAATGGGCGGCGGGCAGCCGCGCGGGGGGGCGCAGGCGCAGCAGCGCGCCGTCGCGCTGAAGATCGACCCCCAAGGCCCACAGCATCCGCTCGGTGTGATCGCGGCTCGGCCCCAGCTCGATGATCTCGGTGACGCCCTGCGCCTGTAGCCCCGCCAGGAGCGCGGCGCCCTTGAGCTGGGCGCTGGCGACGGGGGGGTGTAGCCGCGCGCCGCGCAGCCGCTGGCCCTCGACGCGCACCGGCGGGCGCCCCTCGACGGTGTGTATCCGCGCGCCGAGCGGGGCGAGGGTCTGGCTGAGCCGCGCCATGGGGCGCCGCGTCAGGGCCTCATCGCCGATGAGCAGGCTGTCAAAGGGCATGGCGGCGAGGAGCCCCGTCAGCAGGCGCAGCGTGGTGCCGCTGTTGCCGCAGTCCAGGGGCGCGTTGGCCGCGCGCAGCCGCCCGCCGCGCACCCACAGCCGCCCACCGTCCGCCTCGATCTCCACGCCCAGCGCGCGCAAGACCCTGATCGTGCTGTGTAGATCCGCGCCGTCGCCGATCCCCTCGATCTCGCTGCGCCCCTCGGCCAGCGCGCTGAGGATCAGCGCGCGATGCCCCACCGACTTATCGCCGGGCAGCCGCAGCCGCTTCACGGCGCGCCCCAACGCGCAGAGAGCAGGCCGTCGAGCGCCTCAGCCTCAAAGGGCGGCTCAAGCCAGATCAGCCCCGGCGTCTTTTGAAACCAGGTCATCTGTCGCTTGGCGTACTGGCGGGTGGCGATGATCATCCGCTGGCGCGCCTCGGCCATGCTCATCCCTCCACGCGCGGCGGTCATCAAGTCGCGGTATCCCAGCGCGCTCATGCTCTTGAGATCAGGCCCATAGCCCGCGCGCAGCAGCGCGGCGATCTCCTCGGGGAGCCCGCCGTTGAGCATCTGATCCACCCGCCTGGTGATCCGCGCGTTGAGCTGGGCGCGCGGCCAGCGCAGCCCCACGATCACGGCGGGGTAGCGCAGCTCATGGCGCTGCGCGGCGTGCCAGCTCGTGAGGCAGCGCCCCGTGGTGAGGTAGACACCCAAGGCGCGCTCGACGCGCTGGGCGTCGGCGGGGGCGATGCGCGCGGCGGCCTCTGGATCAACGCGCCGCAGCGCGTCGTGGAGGGGCTCACCGGCCTCTTGGCGCGCGCGGAGCTGGGCGCGGATCATCTCGCTGATGGGCGGCGCGGCGGAGAGCCCTTCGAGGAGCGCGCGCAGGTAGAGGCCCGTGCCGCCGCAGAGGATCGCCCGCTTGCCTCGCCGATGGATATCGGCGATGGCCGCGTCGGCGCGCTCGACGAAGGCGTTGGCGTCAAAGGGCGCGTCGGGGGCCACGACGTCGATGAGGTGGTGGCGCACCCCGCCCAGCTCCTCTGGCGTGGCCTTGCCCGTCCCGATGTCCATCCCCCGATAGATCTGGCTGGCGTCCACGCCGACGATCTCGCCGCCCCAGCGCCGACAGAGATCGACGGCGAGGCGGGTCTTCCCCGAGGCGGTGGGGCCGACGACGCACAGGAGGGCGCTCATCTCAGCTGCCCCCGCAGGGCGCTCAGGGTCCAAGCGGCGGCGTAGGGCGCGCTGTGGCTGGGCTTGATCTGCACCTCGGAGAGCTGGTGGAGGAGATCGCCGAGGTGATCTCGCCGCGCGGCCATGCGCTGGGCGCAGGTCCAGGCCAGATCCTCGTGGCGGGCCTCCAAGAGCGCCTGGATCAGCGCCGGGGCGTCATCGGGGCTCAGCCCCGTCGGCGCCGCCTTGAGGGCGAAGGTGCGCCCCCCAAACCGCTCCACCTCAAGGCCGATCTGGCGCAGCGCGCCGCGCTGCTCATCAAAGCGACGCTCAGCGCCCGGGCTCAGCTCGAAGGTCAGCGGGCGGCCAAAGGGGATGCTGCGCGGCGCGCGCTTGAGCCGGTCATAGATGATCCGCGCCATCGCCGCCTGGATCTCCACGCAGACGAGGCCGTCCTCGGCGGCGCAGATCAGCAGCCCGTCGATCTCGGTGAGGGCGCGCAGCGCGTGGAAGGGGATCTGCTCGGGCGCGGGCTGGAGGCCGAGGCGACCCAGGGGCGGGGCGGCGGGGCTCAGCGACTCAGGGGCGACGCGCTCCAGGGGGAGCGTCGCCGGGCGGCGCGGCGCGGGCTCGACGGGCGGGGCGAAGAAGACCTCCTCGGGCTCGGTGAAGCTGAGGCCCTCGTCGGGCAGCGGCGATGGCGTCAGCGGCGCCCCATAGCCCCCAGCGGCGTGGCCCCCAGCGGTGTTGCCCCCAGCGGCGTGGCCCATCGGGGCGGCGTGGCCTGTCGGGGCGGCGTGGCCTGTCGGGGCGGC
>JAHJCH010000028.1 GCA_018813065.1 Myxococcota bacterium | reverse complement strand
CGTGACGCGCGAAGCCCGCCCGCCACGCCGCCGCCGCCGCCGCCGCGTCACCGCCGCCCGCCCAAAACGCCGCGCGCAGCGCCATAAAGCGCGCCCTTGAGGCGGGGCTCAGCGGCTCATCCTCAGCGTCATCGAGCAGGTTGACGCCCTCATCATCGAGCCCGAGCACGAAGCGCGCGGCGCCTTGAAGCGGCGAGCGCAGGAAGTGCTCCAGGGCCACCAGCGGCAGCTCCAGGCGCCCGGGCTGGGGCTCCTCTTGGGGGGGGGCGACGATCTGGAGCAGGGGGGCCAGGGCGCGGGTCGTGGCGGGGCTCAGCGGCCTCAAGAGCGCCTCATGCTCTGGGGGGCGGCGGCCCAAGCGACGCTCCAGATCGGCCCTCAGCGCCGCAGCCTGCGCGCCCAAGAGCCCCGCCGCCGAGACGCTCTCCAGGGCGGGATCAGCGTCGGGATCGAGGCTCGGATAACAGCGCGGATCATAGACACTGCGCGGCCAGGTGACGGTCATGCGCGACAGCGCCTCGCGATCGACATGACCGCGCAGGATGTACTGTAGCTCACGGATCAGCGCCGAAGGCTCCAGCGGCTCGCCGGTGCGTGGGTCCACGTTGACATAGGAGAGATAGAGCCGCTCGCGGGCCGACAGCAGCGTCTCTAAGAAGAGGTAGCGGTCGCGCTCAGAGGGGGTGACGTCCCCCGCGCGGCGGCGGGCGCGGCGCAGATCCAGCGGATCATCATGGCTGGTCTTGGGGAAGACGCCCTCGCCCATCCCCACGGCGAAGATCACGCGATAAGGCACGGCGCGCATCGGCTCCAGGGCGGCGATGACCACGCCATCGGCTTGATGCTGACCGCGATGGCTCTCCAGGGCGTTGAGCTGGGCGTTGGCGAGGGTCTGGGCCGTCTCGAAGTCAATGGGCGCCCCGTCGAGATCGATCTCGGCGAGGGCCTCCAGGGCGCGCAGCCCGCGATCAAGGGCGCGCTCATCCTCGACGGTGCGGGGGGTGATATAGGCGCGGGTCAATCGAGAGAGGAGCATCGACCACTCGGCCAGGGGCAGCCGCGCGGCGCGACACGCCTGGGCGTCGCTGATCAGCGCCCGCGCGCGGTCGATGAAGCGGGTGACGTCGAGGGCGGCGTCGGGCGGCGTATCGAAGGGCAGCCACGCGCCGGACGGCGCCTCAAAGGGGCGCAGCTCCCCAAAAGCCTCCCCCACCATAAAGGCGCCCAAGGCCAGGCGCCGCAGCCCCTGATCCCAGTGATAGACATCCCCCTCGATATACGTGCCCTCCAAGGCGGCGGCGTCGGCGCCGAAGCGGATATTGAGCCCCTCACACCAGCGGCGCCAGCGCGCGGCGTCGATATCGGCGTGGCTGAGCACGGCGGGATGCGTCAACAAGGGCAAGACCTCACCGACGCTGAGGGCGCCGAGGGGGAGGGCCAGGAGGCGATGGATGGCCTCGATGACGCGGCTGCTGGAGGACAGCGGGCGATCAATGACGTTGAGGGGGATGTGGTAGCGCTCCTGGAAGGCCGCCTCCAGGTGTGTCAGATAGACCTCGCGATCGCGCTGGGTCACAAGAACGGCGATCTCATGAAAGCGCAGATCCCCCCCCTCCACGTCATCCTCAGAGATCAACGACCAGATCT
This sequence comes from Myxococcota bacterium, assembly GCA_018813065.1. Taxonomy (GTDB): domain Bacteria; phylum Myxococcota_A; class Bradymonadia; order UBA7976; family UBA1532; genus JAHJCH01. Next base: position 13,022 of record JAHJCH010000028.1, on the reverse strand, counting down.
GATCGGCGACGATCTCGGCCTCGCGGCGCACGCTGGGGCAGGCCAAGAAGCGCACGCTGTCATCCTCCTCGACGCCCTCGCCGGGCTCTACGGCTGGGCGCTCTGGGGCGCGGCGGAGGATCTCGCGTTGGAGGGCGTGGAGGAGCAGCGGGCCGCGCGCGCGGGCGGAGGGGCGGGCGCCGAGCTGGGGATCGACGAAGAGGGGGATAAAGTCGCAGTCGGTCAGCTCATTGAGCAACCGGACGAACTCACGACCGGGCCGCCCCCACAGCCGCAGCGCGGGGGTGTCGGTGGGCTGATCCAGCTCAAAGGGATCTTGACCGTCGAGGTTGAGCACTCGCTGACGGTGACGCGCCCAGCCATCGCGGCGGGCCTCGATGCCCGCGTCCACATCCTCCCAGAACTCCAGGCAGGGGTTGAGCGTGTAGACGCACAGCTCCATCCCCAGGCTGGCGTGGCTGAGCAGCTCGGCGTAGACGGGGGCGAGGTAGGAGAAGCCGATGAGGTGCGCTTGAGGGGGGACGTTGAGGCTGAAGGGGGTGCGGCGCAGCACGGCGTCGGGGAGGAGCGACCACTGCGGCTGCTGGCGTAGGCGCCCCTCAGCATTGAAAAGGCGCAGCCACAGCGCGCGTTGCCAGCGCTCAGCGTGGAGATGGGTCGGCTCATTGAGGAGCCGGCCTTTAAACCAGCCCTCGATCAGCCCGCGCCGGTGCAGCGCATACTCTTCAAAGAGGCGCGCGAGGTGCCCGGCCAGCTGCAACGCCCGCCGCGCCCACTCCTCGGGCTCATCGCCCAGCTCCAGATAGCCGCGCACGGGGTCGAGGACGGGATCATCCAGCCGCGCGGGGTCCTTGATTTGATGAAAGATGAGGAGCTGAAGCGCGCGGGCGTCGAGGATCTTGGCCTGCCCCTCGCCCTCCACCGCCTTGACGAAGAAGCGGCGGAGGAAGTGGAACTCCAAGTTGGCGGCGACGCCCAGCCGCTCGGCGACATGGAGGCGGATAAACTGGGCGATGGAGCGGTTGGGGACGATCAGCTCGACGGGGCTGAAGGGATCGTCGGCTTGCGCCTGAGAGATCCGCGTCGCGAGGGGCTCAAGGAGAACCTCCATGCGGTTGGCGTAGGCCAAAGAGAGCATCGCAGATCGCCTCGCAGATGGCTGAGATTGCGGGTTAAGCGGGGGAGTGCTCTAAAACTTGAAGAATGTTCAGGGTCATTGGCCGCGTAAACATCTGCGGAGGGGACGGATCTTGATGGGCTTGGCGAAAAGCGGGGCTGCGTGTCCAGGCGTGAAAGGCGGCCTCATCGGCCCACCAGGTCATCACGTCATAAAGAATCTCTTGAGCCTCGATGGGCTCAAAGCCTTTGCCGTGCTGAAAGCGCGCAGGGGTTTGACGTTGCACCTCAAAACGAACAAAGCCGGGGGCCTGCTCGACGAGGCGGACTCGGGCCGTAAAGCGCGCCTCGAACTCCGCTTGAAGCTCGGGCGAGACGGCGAGGGTGTTGCGGATGACGATCATGGCTTGTCTTCTCATACTCCCGTTGAATTGGCAAGGGAAAAAGGATGAACGCTCGTTGTCCTATTCGGCGCCATCATCCGATAATGAGGGGGCCAACCAAGCGCTGATCTGGCGCGCGATCTCGCTCACCTCGGCGTTGGTGCGGGGTTCCCCTCTGGGGCTACCGCCGATGGCGGCGCGCCCGCCCCAGCCGACGCCGAGGCGGGGCCAGATTTGCTCCAAGCCGCCTGGCCCAAAGAGGCGCTCGGCGGTGGCCTCATCGGGGCAACCGATGGTGATCTTCTCTGCCCGCTCGGCGAAGCTGACGACCACCGAGGCGAGGCGATACCAGACATCGAAGCCCCACACCACGCTCTCGACGGCCAAGACCCAGGGGCGGGCGTCCTCGCCGCGCAGCAGCGGCCCGGCGTTGAAGACCTCCACGGCGCCGGGCTGGCGGACGCCGCCGATGAAGCGGGCGCGGACGCCATCGCGGGCCATGGCGCGGCGGTGGGCGTCGGCGCGGCGCAGCGACGCGCGCGCTTGCTTGGAGATCCCCTGCTTAAGCAGCTGGAGCATGGCCTCGATGGCCGTCTCGAAGCCCTCCAGGCTCTGGGTGAGGTGACTGCGCTGATTAAACCAAGCCAGCGCCTCCCCCTCGGGGCTGGAGAAGAGATCACTGTTGATGGGATCGACGTCATTGAGATCGACGATCTGGTAGAAGGCCGGGGATATCTGCGCGCGGGGGACGAGCCCGGCGAGGGCGACGATGGCGAGCACGGCGTCGGCGTCGGGCGTACCTGTGACGACGAAGCGTGGATCATCACGCAGCGCGCCGAAGTGATCCCGGCACGCCCGCAGCGCGACCCCCTCACGGTGACGCTCCGTGCCGTGGTGATCCATGGCGAAGCGGCCCAGCACCGAGCCGCGCTGCCCAAAGGCGCACTCGATGGGCTCATAGCCCTCCGCCGCCAGCCGCTGGGCCTCCTTGAAGTCATGGGTGAAGCGAATGTCCATGTGCTGCCCTCGTCGGTGGCGCTTTTTTTTTGTGGGGAATCTGAGGTGTTATGGAAAACTGAGCGTCGCTCATCAGGGGCGCGCGGTGGTTCTCCGTATTGATCCTCCGGCATGGTATCTGCTAAGGGCGCGCGGCACAATGAAGGCGACTCCCCCACAGCGCGCGCGCATCACCCTCCTCAGCCGAGCCCTCCTCCTGGCCCTCGCCCTGTGGATCAGCGGCGCCGCCGCCGCGCCCATCGACGCCGCGCGTCAGCGCCTTGAGGCTGCCGAGGTGGCGCTGTCGCGGGTGCGCGCCCAAGGCGCCGATCTCCTGACCCGCCATGAGCAGCTCGCCTCACAGATCAAGATCGAGAAGTCCAAGCGCGCGGGGCTCAACCCCCACGCCCGCGCCCAGCTCGACGCGCTGCTCAAGGCCTCCCAGCGCTCCGCCGAGGCGCTGCGGCGTCAAGATCAAGCGGTGATGGAGGCCCAAGCCAAGGCGGCGGAGGCCAAGGCCCAGCTCCTCACCCGCGTGGAGGCTGAGATCGTGGCGCAGCGGGCGGCCTTCGCTGGGGCGCGCGGCGCGGCGCGGCGGCCGCACTTCGCGCGGCTCAAGGCGCTGCTCGATGAGCGCGAGGGCCTCCTCGACCAAGCCCCTGAAGTGGCCGCGCTTGAGGCCCCGGACGCCGATGAGCTTAACAGCGATGATCCAGAGGAGCTGCGCGCCCTCGCCGATGAGGCGCGGGATCAGCGCGAGGCGGTGGAGGGCCAGCTTCAAGCCATCGAGGCGCGGCTGACGCGGCTGCGCGAGCGCCAGCAGATCCAGCGCGCAGCCTTAGCGTTTCGCCGCGATGACGTGCTCTACGCCGAGGATGAGCGCAACCGCCAGCTCTTCCAGCGCAGCCGCCCCGAGGTGGCCGTGGCCTCACGCGGCCCGCGCCCGGCCAAGCCCGCCTCAAGCGGCGAGGCGGTCGAGGACGAGGCCAACGTAGAGACGCCCGTCGTCGCCGCGCCCCCCAGCGATGACGGGGAGCCCAGCGATCAGCGTGGCGGCGACGAGGCCTTTGAGGGCGGCGCCAATGGAGAGCAAGACAGCGACAGCTGGGCGGAGCCGGGCGGCGGTCTGGCCTTGGACGACGCGCCGCCGCCCGCCCCCTCGGCGATCCCCGTCGGCGGCGTCGAGCCCAGCCCCACGGCCAGCAGCCCTGGAGCGCACACCCGCTGGGGTGAGCAGATCGAGGGCGGCGGCGGCGCCCACCTTGAGGGGGCGGGTGATCTCCAAGCGCAGATCCAGGCCCTACGCGCCCGGCGGCGCGCCCTGCGCGTCTCCTCAGCGGCCCTGACCGAGCGTCAAGCGCGGCTCCAAGCGCGGGCGCGGCGCATTGAGGCGGAGTGAGCCGCCGCCACACCTCAAGCCAGCACCCACACCTCAAGCCAGCACCCACACCTCAAGCCAGCACCCACACCTCAAGCCAGCACCCACACCCCGCCTCATCCCCTAAAAACACCCGCTCCGCCCGCCGCCAGCCTGCCCCCAGCGCGGGGAACCAGCGATCCCCCTCATAGTCGCCCTCGATCACGGTCAAGAGCGCGCGCGTGGCCCTCGGCAGGGCCGCCGTGTACACCGCTTGACCGCCGATGATCATCACCTCCGCCGCGCCCTCGACGCGGCGCAGCGCCGCCTCCAGAGATCCACAGACCTCCACGCCCTCGCTTGACCTCATGGGCGCGGGTTCGAGGGGCGTCGCCTGCCCGGCGCGGCGGCTCAAGACGAGGTTACGACGCCCTGGGAGCGGGCCGCCGAGGCTCTCAAAGGTGAGGCGGCCCATGATCACCGGCTTACCGAGGGTGCTGCGGCGAAAATGGGCCATATCGGCGGGGCAACGCCAAGGCAAGCGGCCTTGATGGCCGATGATCCGCGCCGCGCTCATGGCGGCGATGAGCGTGATCACGATGAGCGGCGCTTAAAGAGGACCAGCCCCTCGGCCAAGAGCAGCAATAACAGGCCAAAAAGAAGGGCGTGCCACAGCTCAACGCGCGCCGCCACCGGCGCGGCGACGGGCCTCAGGCCCTCGGCGTCGTCTTTAAGCGCGGCGCCCTCCAGATCCGACCCTGTGGGATCGAGGATCACGGCGAAGCCAGGCGCCTGGGGGGCATCGGGCAGGGGGGGATCGACGCTGACCTCATAGAGCCCCGGCGTCTGCGTCTGCGCGAAGCGCCAAGGGCCTGTCTCTGGGCGCGGCGTGGTAAAAAGCCCCCCTCCTGGCGCGGTGATCTGCGCCCGCCGCGCGCGTGGATCGTCGAGGGCGATGGGGGCGGGCTGCCCTTGGATGATCTGCGCGGGGCGCGCGCCGCTGATCCGCGTCAGGTGACGCACCGTCCGCTGAAGGAGGGGCAGGAAATCCGGGTGAATCGGCAGATCCCCCCAGCCCCGATCGACGCTGGTACACAGCAGCGCCACGCGGCCACGGCCCACCGCGCGCGTCAGCAGCAAGGGCGCGCCCTCGTCGAGGCCGATGACCACCTCGCCCTCCGCATCTGGGGCGGGATCGAGGAGCATATAGCGCCGGATCGAGGCCACGGAGAGGCTGGAGGCGCGTGGATCATCGAAGGGATCGAGGATTGGGTGGCTGGGGTGGAAGGCGCTCATGCGCGCGGCGCGGCGATCCCCGCCCTCGGCGCTGGCTGCGGCGTCCCCGGCGCTGCGAGGATCACGCAGGGTGCGCGGCAGCACCCCTGCCAAGGCCGCGTTGAGCCCCGCTGGCTCCACATTATCGCCCATGGTCACCAGCAGACCCCCGCCGCGCTCGACGAAGCCCTTGATCGTCGCGCCGATCTCCAGGCTCAGGGCGCGGACGTTGGCGAGGACGAGCACATCGACGCCCTCTAAGGCGGCGGCGCTCAGCTGCTCGACGCCGATGATCTTGAGGGGCACGCGCAGCCCCGCCGTGGCCCTGGGGGCGAAGACCCGCTCGAAGTAAAACAGCTCATCATCGATGGGCGTGGGGCGCGGATCGCCGTTGACCGCCAGCAGGCGTATCTGCGGCGTGGGGTGGAGCCAAAAATCGCGCGCGTCGTCGATCTCCAGCGCGTCTGGCTCCAGGGCCACGCGGGCGGCCACCGGCCCCCGCCCCTCGACGCGGGTGAAGAAGGTGACGCGGCCCACCCCGCCCGACTCCAGATCCACGAAGGCGCGGGCGACGACGCGGCCCTCAAGCTCCAAGCGCGCGGCGGTCTTGGGCGCGGGGCCGGCGGCGTAGTGGCCGAGCTGCGCCTCGACGCGCCACAGCCCCGCGCCGATCTCCGGGGCCGGGCGCACGTCCAGATCCAAGATCCCGTCATTGGGGGTCGCCGCCCCCTCCGCGCTGTCGAGGAGGTGCAGCTCAACCCCCTGAGGCAGCGGCGGCGGGCTGAGGCGGCGGGCGGCGGCGCGCGTGGTCAAGGCGATGATGTGGCGCGGCCCTGGCGGGGCCTCCGCCAGCAGCTCCAGCGCCCGAGGGAGCGCCTCATCGACCCGCCCCAGCCCGAAGCCCGGCCTCGCCGCGTCCAAGGCGCCCTCGACGCGCCCCCGCTCGGTGGTGATCTCCAGCGTGTCGCCGGCCACGATCAAGGCCACCTGACCCCGCGCGCCGCTGAGCAGCTCTTGCGCTCGTCGCCGGGCGTGATCAAAGAGCGCCGAGCCGTCGAGCTGGTAGCGCATGGGGTAGCCGCCGTCGAGGATCAAGACGGCGTGCCCTGGCGCCGAGCCGTCGAGGACCACAGGCTCGGCGCGGCGCGCCAAGATCGGCCGCGCGGCGGCCAGGGCGAGGGCGGCCAAGACGGCGCTGCGCAGCAGGATCAAGAGCCACTGCTTGAGCCAGAAGCGCCGGGCGGTCTTGCGGTGTGATCGGAGGATAAACTCCAGGGCGGGGAAGCGGTGGAGCTTGATCTCTTGGCGATGCAGGAGATGGATCAGCGGCGGGATCAGCGCGGCGAGGAGCCCGATGAGCAGCGCCGGGGAGAGGAAGCTCACGCGCGGGCCTCCTCCTCGTCCAAGGGCGCGCCGTGGAGGTAGGCCGACAAGGCGCGCTCAGGTGGGGTGGTGGTCAAGAGCCGGTGATAGCCCACCCCACCCCCACGCAGCGCGCGGCGCAGCCCATCGCAGAAGGCGCGGATCTCTTTGAGGTATTGGGCGCGCATGGCCCGCGGATCGACCACCTGCTGCGCGCCGATCTCCAGGTCCTCAAAGCGCGTGATCTCTCGGAAGGGGAAGGCCCACTCGGCCTCGTCGAGGATCTGAAAGACAACGACCTGATGGCCGCGCTGGCGCAGCTGGCGACAGGCGGCGGCGAGGCCCTCGCGGAAGTCCATGCAGTCGGAGATGAGCACGATCAGGCTGCGCTTAGAGGCCAGCTCGCCGACGCGCCGCAGCGCGCCGAGGAGATCCGTCTGACCGCCCACGGGCGGGGCCTCCATGGCCCGCAGCAGCCGCCCGAAGTGATCCATGCGCGCTTGGGGGGGGAGGTATTGGCCCAGCGCCGCGCCGAAGGTGAGCAAGCCCACCGCGTCGCCTTGCTTGAGCAGCAGCCACGCCAGCCCCGCCGCGAAGCGGGCGGCGTAGAGATCCTTGGTGCGCGGCGCGCCATAGTCCATGGAGTTGGAGCCGTCGAGGAGGAGATAGGCGCGCAGGTTCGTCTCATCCTCGAAGGTCTTGATGTAGTGGCGATCGCTCTTGGCGTAGGCCTTCCAGTCCAGGCGCCTGATCTCATCGCCGGGCGAATACTCGCGGTGCTGGGCGAACTCCACGCTGGCGCCCTGATGGGGGCTGCGGTGCTGCCCGACGAGCCCCCCCTCGACGAAGCCGCGTGGGCGCAGGTTGAGCCCTGACAGCCGCGTCAGGTAGGCCGGATCGATGATCTCTCGCTTCAAGATCGCCTCGGGGCGTCGAGGGGGACGGCCTGAAGCAGCGCCTCGATGATCGCGCCGTTGGTCTTGCCCTCCGCCTCCGCGTGGTAGTTGGTGACGACGCGGTGGCGCAGCGTCGGCGCGGCCAAGGCGCGGATGTCATCGCGGCTGACGTGAAGCTGACCGTTGAGGAGCGCGCGGGCCTTACCCGCCAAGATGAGGTGCTGGCTGGCCCTCGGCCCCGCCCCCCAGCGGACATAATCCTTGACGATCTGCGGCGCGCTGGGGTCCTCGGGGCGCGTGGCCCGCGCCAGGCGCACCGCGTAATCCATCACCGTATCTGAGACGAGGATCTCTAAGGCGTGGGCCTGGAGCTTGAGGATCTGCGCCGCGTCGAGGATCGGCGTCAGCGGCGGCGGCGGCGCGCCGGTGGTCCGCCGCACGATCTCCAGCTCCTCCGCCGCCGAGGGGTAGCCGACCTCGATCATAAACATAAAGCGATCAAGCTGGGCCTCGGGCAGCGGATAGGTGCCCTCCTGCTCGATGGGGTTCTGCGTGGCGAAGACGAGGAAGGGCGCGTCGAGGGGGTAGGTCTGGCCTGCGGCGGTGACGCGGCCCTCCTGCATGGCCTGGAGGAGCGCCGCCTGGGTCTTGGGCGGCGTGCGGTTGATCTCATCGGCCAGCAGCAGGTGCGTGAAGATCGGGCCTCGGGCGAACTTGAAGGCGCGCCGCCCTGTGGCCTTGTCCTCCTCCAAGATGTCCGTGCCGGTGATGTCGCTGGGCATCAGATCGGGGGTGAACTGGATGCGGTTAAAGTCGAGGTTGAGCGCCTCGGCGACCGTGCGCACGAGCAAGGTCTTGGCCAGGCCCGGCACGCCGACGAAGAGGCAGTGCCCTTGAGCGAAGAGGGCGATGAGCAGCTGCTCCACCACCGCGCGCTGACCGACGATGCGCTGACTGACTTGAGCTAAGAGCGCCTCACGGGCGGCGGCCACCTCGGCGGGATCAAAGGGAGGGTGCGTCATTTTAAGAACTCCAAGGCGCGCTTTGAGCGCTCAGCGCCCGCCGCCTGCCCTGTGGCCTCATAGAGATCCATCAGGGCGAGGTGGGGGCGCGGATCAAAGGGGTTGATCCCCAAGGCGCGCTCAAAGGCCGCGGTGGCCTCCTCGCGCTGGCCCAAGCGCAGGTGGCTCTCGGCCAAGTGCAGGTGCGTGGTGATGAGCGAGGGGTAGTAGAGGGCGACCTTGCTCAGCAAGGGCGCCACCGCCTCGGGGCGCCCCAAGGCCAGCAGCGCGGCGGCCTGCCCATTCTGCACGATGGGGTGGCCGTCGCCGCCCCGCGCCGAAGCCTTGCGGTACTCCTTGAGCGCGGCGAGGTGTCGCCCTCGCGCCCGCAAAAGCTCGCCGATATGCGCGAGATCCTTCACCATTTTATCCTCGATGGTGGTGAAGTCACCCTCCGGCTCATCGCCCTCTTTATCGCCGGGGCGCTTAAACTTCAACGTCATCTGCTTAAGCCCTGGGTAGCTCTTGAGCCCCTTCTTTTGGATCTCACCTCGCCATAGACGCCACAGCCCATCGAGGTTGACGCCATAGGCTTTGAGGAGCGCCTTGTCCATCGAGGCGCCCCCTGAGAGCGCCTTGAGCAAGGCCATGAGCTTGGGGTAGCCGCCCCGCTCATAGAGCATGAAGAGGACGGTGTGGACCTGGGCATAGGCCAGGCTGGCCGCCTCTTGGCTGGGCAGCTTGGCGAGGGAGGGGTGCATCTGCTCGAAGGTGATCAGCTTATCGATCTCCAGGGAGCGGGCCAGGAGATCCTCTTGGGGGGGCTCGATGTAGAAGCCCGGCGCGGCGCGCCAGCGCGTCTCCTGTAGCTTCGCCAGCCCCTCATGCAGCCAGATGGGGATGTTGGTGTTCCCCGCGTGCTTGTTGATGTAGTAGTGCGCGAACTCATGGGCCACCGTGTCCCGCCAGTCATAACCTCGGGCTGTGCCGCGTGGGGAGGTGAACATCAGGCGATTGTACTTACACAGGGCGATGGTGCCGCTCGTCTCGATGTCCTGCGCCGTCAGCGGGCTGACCGCCGCCAAGACCTCGGCGCGGGGATAAATCTCCACGAGGATTTGCCCCTCGCTGCGCCCCCCAAAGTCCGCCGCAAAAGCCGTGTCCGCCGCCTGGAGCACGTCGAGGATATAAGGCAACAGCAGCGCATCGCGGCCTGAGTAGCGGATCAAGAAGCGGCCATCGGGGGAGGCCTGCTCATCAAAGCCCTTGAGCTGCGCGTGGGTCGCCTCCACCAAGCGCCGCGTCTCCAATATCTCGGTCGGGGCGGCATCCCCCAGCGCGCGGATCAGCCGATCAAAGGCGGCGAGGGCCTCGGCGTAGCGCCCCTCGAAGAAGAGGAGCCGCGCTTGGAGATAGGTCAGGCTGGGGTCCTCGGGCGCCGCCGCCAACAGGGGGGTCAGCGCCGCGCGGGCGGGCACCACCGCCCAGTCGCTGATCTGCTGGTGGATGCGCTGGATAAGCTGGACCTGCGCGGCGTGGGAGGCGCTGACGATCAACAAGGCCAAGGCCACGCTCCACAGCCCAGCGCGTGCAAATCTCATCGGTCTTCTCCCCTCATAAACGCCGCCGCGCGGCGCGCTGTGTCCTTGATTCTGCGCCCATTGGATTCTGCGCCCATTATCACTTGATCAGGGCGTCATAATAACGCTTGACCGACTCCTGAAAGTCCTCGGGCGCGCGGGCCTTCATGGCCTCCAGGAGCGCGCGGCGGAAGGCCTCGGGGGCCTGATGGGCGTCGGCGCCGGGGACGCGCACCTTATCCTGATTGAGCCGCCCGCCCTGCTGACGCTGCTGCTGCCCGCCGTCGCGGCGCCCTCGCTGGGGCTGACCGGCCTGCTTGAGCCCCTCCATCAAGCCCTTGAGCGCCTGCTCCGCCTCGGCTTGATCGGGGCGGGCCTGACCGGGGCGCCCTTGGCTCAGGCGGCGGGCGGCGCGCTGCATGGCCTCGCGCGCTTGATTGAGCTTGTCGCTGGGGGCCTCCCCCAAAGCGGGCAGCTCCGCCGCCGCGCGCCCCATCCCCTCGGCCATGCGCTGGGCCTGCTCTGCCGCCTCGCGCTGCCGCCGAGCCAGCCCTTGACGTTGACGCCGCGCCCCCCCCTGCTGCTGCTGTTGTTGACGCTGGGCCGACTCCAGCAGCCGCGTCAGCGCCTCGATGATCTCATCATTGAGCGTGTCCGCTCGCCTCAAGATCGCCTCAACGCCCTCGGCCTCGCGCTCGTGCTTATCAAAGCGCGCCGCTTGGCGCAGATCGGCGAGCTGCCGCTGGGCCAGCTCTGCGGCATCGAGGGCCTCAAAGAGCCGCCGCGACTCGACCAAGGCATAGAGATCATCCACGGCGCGCTGAAGGTGCTCGGGGGCGTCCTCGGCGTAGAAGGGCCGGGCCAGATCGCCCATCGGCAGGGCCTCGATGGTCAGCCGCAGCCGCCCCACCTGCTTGAGGAGCGCCTCAAGCTCATCCTTGAGGGCCTGCTCCAAGGCGCGCTTAAGGGCCGCCTGGGCCGCCTGCTCCGCCTCGCCCGTCTCCGCGCTGATCTCCGCCTGACGTTTGATCAGATCGCGCGCCTGATCCATCAGCTCGCTGAGCGCCTTTTGCCGCTCGGGGTGGGTCTGGTCATGCAGCGCCTGCATATCCTCATTCAGCGCGTTTGAGAGATCATCCAGGGCCTTATCCATCTGCTCCAGCGCGGCCAAAGCCTCATCGATCTTGCCCTGCGCCAGCATCTCCTCCAGCTGATTGAGCTGCGCCTTGGTGTCCTCCAGGCCCTTGGACAGCTCGCCCTTCTTCATCCCCTCGATGTTGAGGAACTCCTCGGGCAGCTTTTGGCGCAGCTGAGCCATCCGCGCGCGGATCTCATCGATTTGGCGTTGGAGGCGCTGGATATCGCGCATGATGCGCTTCTTGAGGTGCTCATCTGGGCGTTGACGATAAGCCTCAATCAACTCGCGGAGATGGGCCTTGGCGGCGCGGATCTCATCGGCGAGGGCGGCCATATCCTCCAAGGCCAGCCGCGCGGTCATGGCCTCCACCAAGACCACCGCGCCCTCCAAGGCGGCGATGACCGCCTGGCCCTCCACCTCAAGCGCGGCGCGGGCGGCGACGGGCGGGCTGGGGGCCGCCAGCTCGGCACCCAGCACCTCGGCACGCTGGGCCTCAGCGGCCATCGCGCCGCGCAGGGCCTTGAGCTGCTCGGCCAAGGCGAGGCGGATCTCCTCGGCGGTGAGGGGATCATCGCTCATCTGCGCGGTGATCTCCCCCAAGCCCGTGGCCGCAGCCTCGGTGAGCGTATAGGCGACCTTGAGGCGTGGGCCGAGCGGCAGGCCATCGGCCCAGTCCAACTCCAAGCGCGTCGCCAGGGCGTTGAGCAGGCCCTCCAAGAGCGCGCGCAGCTGATCGGTGAGCGCGTAGTGACGCGCCTTGGGCGAGCGGAGGGTGATATAGCGGGTGATCGAGGCGCCCATCTGCGGGCCATCCACGCCGTTGTTGTCCCAGGCCCGCAGCGTCAGCGCCAGCCGATCCCCGCCGCGCGCCTCGATGACGCGCAGATCAACGCTGTCCTCCCCGCGCAGGGTCGCCCCGCCGCGCAGATCCAGATCGATCAGCTCAGGGTGCTCGGGATCAGCGGCCAAGGCCAGCTCCACGGCCACGCGGCTGAGGCCCAGATCATCGGAGACGTCGAAGGCGACTTGGAGGAGGCGGGGATCATCCAGCTCCAGATCTTGATCGGGGTTGAGCAAGCGGACGCGCGGGGGCTGATCAGGCTCGATGAGCAAGGCGCGGGGCTCGGCCTCGGCCAGCCGCGCGCCCGCCATCGTCTCCACCTCAAAGCGCCAGCTCAGCGCCGCCTTGACCTCGAAGCGGGCCTGACCCACGCGGCCCTCACGCAGCGTCATGGGCGTCGCCGCCTCGCCGAGCCGGAGGGTCAAGGCGTGGGCGGGCTCCAAGGTCGTCGCCTCAACCTCCACCATCGAGCCCTTGGGCAAGCGCAGCGGCCCGCTCAGGTTCTTGAGCACCCTTGGGGGGCGGTTGAAGTGCGGCGGGGCGGTCACGCGCAGGGTCAGATCGCCGACGAGGGGGCCGACGGCCAGGGCCTCATCGGCCTGGATGCGCGCCAAGCCCACGGCCAACCGCTGAGGGGCGAGGCGCCAGGTGAGGGTGAGGGCCAGCAGCGCCATCAGGGCGGCGACGCGCCACGCCCACGGGGGGCTGAGGGGCAGCGCCGCGCGCCAGTCCAGGGCGCTGAGGGCGCGGCTCATCTGGGCGCTGAGGAGATCGAGCAGCGGCGCCGGGCGCGTGTGCAGCTCTACGCAGGTCAAGAGCCCATCGCGCAGCTGTGGCGCGCGCCGCTCCAGGCGCGCCGCCAGCCGCCGAGGATCGCGGCTGAGCCAGATTGGGCGCAGCAGATCCACGCCGAGGACGCCGAGGGCGGTGAGGCCCAAGCCCCAAAGGGCCGCGCGGTTGACGGCGGGGCTGAGCGTGGGGCTGAGCCAGAGGCCGAGGAGCCCCAGGCCGCCCAGCAGGGTGGTGGCGCGCGTCAGCGTCATCAGCGCCGCGCTGGCGAGCGCGCGGCGGCGGGCG
>JAHJCH010000258.1 GCA_018813065.1 Myxococcota bacterium | reverse complement strand
CGATCGGCTCACGTTGAGCGTCGACGGCGCCCCCATCGCCGAGTTCGCCATCACCTCCCCTGCGGCCATCAACCGCACCGTCACCGCCCTCGGCGCCCTCGGCGAGCATCAAGCCCAAGTCCAGCTCTGGGCAGGCGAGGAGCTGGTGGCTGAGAGCGCCGTCATCTTTGAGCGCGTCAACGGCGGCCTTGAGGTCAACGTCCGCGTCGGCCTCGAAGATCTCACCTATGAGCAGGGCGAGCTGGCCACGGTCGAGGTGGAGCTGACCGCCAACTACGTCACGCCCCTGCGCGTGGATCACCTCACGCTCCTCATCACCGACGAGCCCCCCCTGCTTATCCAGTGGCAGCAGACCCAGAGCGATGGCGCCTTCCCCGCCACCCTCGATGAGACGCCGCAGGTCTTCACCTTCCAGGTCCCCACCGAGGCCCTGGAGTTGGGCATCCACCGGATGATCGCCCGCGCGGATCGTGAAGAGATCCTCGCCCTCGCCGGGCCCGCGGGCGAGCCGCTGGAGCGCCGCACCACCGTGATGATCGGCGTCGGGACTGCCCTGCTCACGCTGACGCCGCCTCCAGAGCCGGACGCCGCCATCGTCGATGCCCAAATCCCGGATGCGGCGGTCATCGACGCAGAGGTCCCTGATGTCGCCATCGTCGATGCTTACATCCCCGACGCAGTAATCATCGACGTGTATATCCCCGATGCGGTTATCGTCGACGCGGCGCTCTCTGATGTCGCTGTTATTGATGCTGAAGTCCCCGACTCCGCCATCGATGGCTCAACCTCAGACTCAGGCTGTGAGTGTAACTGTGAATGCGAGTGTGGCGACCATTGCAACGGCAACAACGGCAACAACGGCAATGGTAACGGCAATAATAATGGATGCGAAGATCACACCCATGGTAATGGCCATGATGCAGGACACAATCATGGCAATGGCCATGATGTAGGCCACACTCACGGAAATCATGGCAACTGTTGTTGCTGTCAGCATTCAAATGGAAATGGAAACGGCCACTGCAACAGCAATGGTCAAGGTCATAATCATGATGAAGACCACACTCATGGTAATGGTCACGATGTAGGTCACACCCACGGCAATGGTCACGACGCAGGTCATACTCATGGCAATCATCATCAGTGTTGCTGTCAATGTAATTGTAACTACGATGACGATGACGATGACGATGACGACGACGACGACGACTGTGATGATCATAGCAACGGCAACGGCAATGGTCACGATGACCACGGCAATGGCAACGGCAATGGTCACGATGATTGCGATGACGACGACGACGACGATCATGGCAACGGTAATGGCAATGATGACGACGACGATGACTGCGACGACGACAAGCGCGCTCAGAACCCCAACTCTGGGGTAAACAAGAGGCTCAAGCACGTCACCCAAGACGCCCAAACCTCCCTCGCGCTCGACGCAGGGATCAAAGACGCAGCGCCGCGCGCCTCAAGCAGAAACCAAGCCCCAACAGCGCCGAGCCAGGGCTGTCAAACCAGCCTCAGCGCAGACGACACCTCACCCTGGGCATGGGCCCTCCTACTCCTGGCAGGAACGATCTTGATGAGCCTCCGACGCACGCGTCAGCGGATGGGCTGGATTGCCCTCTCCGCGCTCCTCATCGGCAGCCTCTGGTGGGCGCTCCAAGCGCCGACGCCCGCGCCGATGACCCCCCGACCCGCTCAACCTCAAGCTGAGCTGACCAAGGTAGAGCCCACGCTCCCTCAGCCTGTGGTGGCGACGCCGCTGCCCGCGCCCCAGGCGCCGGCAGCGGCGCCCAAGGCGGCCCCTGAGGCGGTTGAAGCCCCGCAGCAGCTCGCTCAAGAGCCTCCAGCGGAGCCCGAGGCCCCCACGCAACAAGCCGCCGCGAGCCCAACGGCGAAGCCCGAGCGCAAACTGACGCTGCGAGAGAAGCGGGCGAAGCTCAAGCGCGAGCGCCCCCCGTTCGATCTCAAGCTCGCGCCGCCCCCAAAGCCCCCCGTGCACCCCACGCCCGTGGCGCGCAGCAAAGAGGAGCAGGCCAAGGCGTTTAGGGCCCTCGTCTCCCGCAACATGCCTGGCCTCAACCCCCACACGCCCCCCGCTGAGGCGATGGCGGCGGTGATGCGGGCTGAGATGGAGATGCGCCAGGTCCCCGGCGTCAATCAGATGATGGCGCGCAACCGGGTCCGCGTGGCGCAGCGCCTCGCCACCGAGAAGCTCCAAGAGCTTGAAGACCAAGCCAGCGGCGCCCCCAAGCGGCGCCTCCGCGACGGGCAGCGCAAGCTCAGGGCCCACGTCAAGGCCCTCATCAGCGCCAGCGAGGCCCGCGAGGCGGGTGACCTTAAGGCGTTCGACAAGATCACCAAGGGGAAGCTCTATGTCCCCGCCATGACCGACCGCGCGCCGCGCCCCAGCCGGTTTAGGCGCCCTCAGCAGGTCATCGGGCCCATCAGCCTCGGCGAGACCATCAACCCCAATGGCCCGCCCACGGACGCGGACCTCGTCACGCAGCCCAACGCGGAGCTTGATGCCCTCGTCGCCCAGCTCCAGGCCGATCCGCACGCCATCTTCAGCTACGTCTATGACAACATCGCCCCCGCCACATACCGCGGGGCTCGCCTCGGGCCATACGGGGCCTTTAAGGAGCAGCGCGCCAACGACGCGGACGCGGCCTGGCTCCTCGCTGACCTCCTCCGCCGCGCGGGCTACCACGCGCGCTTGGAGCTTAAGCGTGTGCGCATGACGCCTGAGCAGGTCACCGCCGTCACGGGCATCCCCGATCCCGTCGACGCCGCCAACGCCCTCAGCTCCATGGGCATCCCCTCAGAGGCCCGCGTCCGACAAGACGGCACCGTCCAGGTCCTCAACCCTCGGACGCACGTCCTCGAGGACCGCCCCGTCGGCACCCACGTCAAAGAGGTCGAGACAAACCATTGGATGGTCCGCGCCTACATCGCCGCCGATAACCAAATCGGCTTCTCAAAGCACACCTGGGTTCACTTCGCGCCGCTCATCCGCCGCATCCAGTTTCTCACCCCCACCCCTGAGGAGGTCGCCGCGCTCCCCGAACTGACCGACGACATCCTCTATGACCACCAAGCCCCCCTCGCCCGCTTCCTTCAAGCGGCGGGCAACGTCAGCGGCATCCAGATGGTCCGCCCCAAGTGGCGCTCCAAGCACATGCCCATCGCGCCCCCCGCCGCTGAGGTCCAGAGCCTCGGCGCCATCACCGCTTACCCCGATACAGAGCGCTATCGCGTCACCCTCGGGCTCGCGCAGCAGACCACCTCTGTTTACCTCGATGAACTCTATGGTCAGGCCCTCTTCGTCGACTCCGTCCCCGCCACCCCAGAAGACCAAGCCCTCATCGACGCCGCCGGAGGCTTAGAGGACACCCCCGCCTTCGCCATCAACATGAAGCTCATCCTCTACAAGATGGCCCCAGATGGCACCAAGACCATCATCTTCGAAGACATGCACAAGGCCATCGGCGTTAAGCGACCCTTCGCCGTCACCTTCCACACCCCAGGCATGCAGTCCATGCAGGCCGAAGCTCATAACTTTCTCCTCTCTGTCGGCAGCCGCAACGCCATTCACATCGCCCCCGGCTTCGGCCACCGTCAATTCGAGGGCTTCTCTAACGCCCTCACCCTCATGGGCGATGAGTACTTCTCCCGCCTCGACAAGGACGGCGCCCGCATCTTCGGCATGTACGGCCTCACCTACATCAAGGACGTCCACCTCGGGATCGTCTCCCGCGATCT
>JAHJCH010000257.1 GCA_018813065.1 Myxococcota bacterium | reverse complement strand
CGGCGCGGCTCAAGGCGGCGTCCACGCGCAGCTGAGGGCGGCCCAGCCGCGCGGCGCGGGCGTTGAGGGCGTCGCGCGCGGCGCGGGTGAAGGGATCGAGGGGCTCGGCGCGGACGCTGGGGGCGCCGCAGCCAAGCAGGAGCGTGAGGCTGAGCGCGAGGCGCGCGCGCATAGGCTCTCCTGACGTGATGATGGCCGTGGTTGACTTGACGCGCATCGGCGCGCCACGCAAGGGGCTTGACGTCAGCGCCTTGTGCGGGAAACTAGGCGAAACATTGCGCTCGGAGCCCCCCTATGTTGTGCCCTCGTTGTCGAACCGAGATGGAGATCTCCAACCACGGCGGCGTAGAGATCGATCGCTGTCCTCGCTGCGGCGGGGTCTTCCTCGACAAAGGGGAGATGGAGTCGATCACGGAGCGCGCCGTGGCCTCCGTCGTGGATATGCACCCCAGCTTTGAGCAGGTCGCCGCCGATCAGCCCGCCATCTGCCGCTGCGGCGAGGAGATGATGGAGATCACCGGCGCCGATGAGGTCCGCTTTGACTGGTGTATGAGCTGCGAGGGCACCTTCTTCGACGCCGGTGAGCTGCGCCAAATCGACGCCTTCCGCGCCGACTGATGAGGCTACGCCGCCCTCGCCTCGCGAGCGTCGGCCTCTCCCTCGCGATCCTCGCCCTCACCCTCGTCAACCTCGACGCCTTCATCCTCCAGCGCGCGGCGACGCCGCCCCCCTCGCTGGCGCCGCGCCCGCCGCCGCCGCCCCTGATCATCGACGGGGACACGCGCCGCCTCGGCCCCTGCTGGTGGCGCGCCCATCACGGCCAGCACGTCCTCTACTTGGAGGGCGACGCCTTCGCCAGCGGCTACTGTAACAGCGCCCTGGCAGGGTCGGTGATGGGGCGCCAAGAGGCGGCGCTGCATCGCGCGCTTGATCAATTTGTGCCCAACGCCTTGGCCCAGCGGCTCCTCCTCGACGGCGTGATGTGGGTCTATCGCGATCTCGGCGCGGCGCTGCGCCCCTCAGAGCGCGAGGAGATCTTCGGCATCGCCGCGGGCTACGCCGATCCCTTTGGCGACAAGGGGCCGCGCTTCCCGCGCTTGGTGCTCTATCACGCCCTCCATGACATCAGCCAAGCCCTGATCGATAACCCGCTGATCGCTTGCAGCGCCTTGGCCGCCTCCGGCGAGGCCACCGCCGATGGTCACACCCTCCTGGCGCGCAACTTCGACTTCGAGGCCGATCCGATCTTTGACACGGACAAGGTGATCCTCTTCCACCGCCCCGATGAGGGCTTGGGCTACGTCAGCGTGGTCTGGTCTGGGGCGATCAACGCCGTCAGCGGCATGAATGAGGCGCGCATCGGGGTGAGCCTCAACGCGGCGGGCAGCGATGAGCTGGCCGTGGTGGGCACGCCGACGACGGTGCTCCTGCGCCGCGTGCTGATGCAGGCGCGCAGCCTCGATGACGCCGTGGAGATCATGACCTCGGCGCCGACCTTCGTCACCGACATCATCACCCTCGCCGACGGCAAGACCGGGGAGGTGCGCGTCTTGGAGATCAGCCCACGCCGTCACGCGCAGCGCCACGCCGCGCGGGGCCTGATCTGGGCGACGAATCACCTGCTTCACCCCACCTTCGCCGCAGATCAGGAGAACCAAAAGCGGCTGGCCGAGGGCACGACCGGGCGCCGCTTTGAGCGCCTCGGAGAGCTGCTGGCGGCGCGGCATGGGCGGCTGAGCGTGGAGGAGAGCGTGGCGATCTTGCGCGATCGCCGCCTGCCCGGCGGGCGCCCCGCGCCGCTGGGACACCGAGGGACGCTGGACGCGATGATCGCCTCACACTCGGTCGTCTTTGATCTGACGAGCTTGACCTTGTGGGTGTCCAGCGCCCCGCACACGCTGGGGCCGTACGTCCCGTATGATCTGGAGGCGGTGTTGGCGGGCCTCTTGGTGGATCACGCGCCGCTGCCCGCCGATCCCGAGCTGAGGCGGGGCTGGCCGCAGCTTCAGCGCGCCCGCGCGGCGGTGGCGCAGGGCGAAGACGCGCCGCCACGAGAGGCCTTGGCG
>JAHJCH010000256.1 GCA_018813065.1 Myxococcota bacterium | reverse complement strand
TTGGGGACGGGCGCGAGGCCAAAAACCGTCTTATTCGTGTCCGGCGCGGGCTCGGCGACGCCCTTGGGGACGGGCGCGAGGCCAAAAACCGTCTTATTCATGTCCGGCGCGGGCGCCGAAGCCGCCGAAGCGGCGCCGCTCAACGGTGAGGCGAGCCCAAACAGGGTCTTGAGCGGCGGGCTGCCTGAGGCGGGGGGGTGAAGGGAGGCGCCGCAGTAGGGGCAGTGGGCGTGCGCCTTCGACGTTGAGGCCTGACACGCAGGGCAGCGCGGCTCCATGATGAATGCTCTCCCCTCTCTGAAACGGGCGCTCAGTGTCCGTCAGCCCCCCTGGGGAGTCAATCACACTGAGGCGGCGCGTCGAAGCGCCGCAGCCCTTCACGGCTTAAGATCCATAAGACCCCGTGACCTGGGCGGATAGCCCGCACCTCACCCAACCCCTCGATGACGCGGCGCCAGCCGCTCGCGCCCTGGCAGAAGAGGGCGCCGCCCGCGCTGGCCCAGAGGATCCCCTGCGCCGACGCCAGCGCGTCCACGCGCCCCTTGAGCCCCGCCGCCGCCGCTGACACCCAGCGATCCCCCTCCAAGCGCCCCAGCCCCTCCAAGGTCGCCAGCCAGATCACGCCGTGGGCGTCCTCGGCGATGTCTAAGATCGCGTCGCTGTCCATAAAGTCGTTCTCATCGAAGACCCGGCTGTCCTCGCCGCGCAGGCGCATCAGCCCCGCGTTGGTGGCGACCCACAGCGCGCCCCCGCGATCGATGAGGACGCGGTTCACCCAGCTATCCGGCAGCGCGCGCGTGCCGGGCTCTGGCTCATCCAACCCGCCCTCCCAGATCTGAAGGCCCTCCGCGCTCAAGCGCAGGAGCCCCTCGCCGCGCAGCTTCTGCTGTTCATTGAGCCAAAAGAGGGCGGCGTAATAGGCGCCATCGGCGGTGGCGTGGAGCTGCCCGCAGCGGGCGGGGCCGTCGAGGCCGAACATGGGCCGATCGATGAGCTTGCGCCACGCCTTGAGCCCCTGCCAGAGCTGAAGCCGCCCCTCGTGCTCGGTCAAGGCCAGCACCTCACCGGTCCCAGACAGGCCCAAGGAGAGCACGCGCCCCTCGCTGATCCGCCAAGGCCGCCAGACACCCCCCTCGCGCTTCAGCGCCGCGCCATCAACGACCATCAAGGGGCGCCCCTCAGGATCGACGAGCAAGAGGGTGCGCTCCGAGGGCCGCAGGCTGCGCGCGCTCAAGCGCCGCGTCCGCGCGCCCTCGACGACGACGAGGCCCCGCCCCGGATCGGCGTACCAGATCGAGGCGTCGGCGGCGAAGTGAACCGCGCTGGGCTGGGCCACGGGCGGGGTGAACGGCGAGGCGCCCAGCGGCGTGGCCGGGGCCAACTTGATAGGCGCAGGGCGTGGGCGAAGGTCGCCAGTGGGCTGCGGCGCGGGCTGCGAGGCGGGCTGCGGCGCGGGCTGCGAGGTGGGCTGCGAGGTGGGCTGCTGCGCGGGCTGCGGCGCGGGCTTCGGCGCGGGGGCGGGCTGAGGTTGGGCGATCACAGCGCCCTCGCTGGGGCCTGGCCGTAGGCGCAGCCAAGCGCCCCCCTGGACCTCTAAGATCACGCCGGTCCCCCAGGGCTGGGCGCGCTTTAAGGCGCCGCTGAGCCCCTTGACGGCATAGGCTCGCCCGCCCGCCTCGCTGAAGATCGACAGCCCATCCGCGCCGCAGAGGGCCACGACGCGGCCAGCCCCCTCCGCCAAGGCGCGCGCGCCTGGACCACACAGCCCATGCTCCGGGCCGAGGCGCTCCGCCTGCGCGCCGCGTACGCGCAAGAGCCCCTCATCCGCTGTCGCCAGCCACAGCGCCCCATCGGTGGCGCGCAAGGCGTCAGTGACGCGCAGGGTGGGCGCGACGCTGCGCAGCGCGCCGCCCTCGATGCGCCCCAAGCCTCGGCTGAGGGCCACCCAGACCCCCCCGCCGGGCTGCGGGGCCAGGGCGCGCACGCCGCCGCGCAGGGCGCCGTCAGAGAGGCGCCGCCAAGCGCCCGTCTCGTCCATCCAAGCCACGCCGTCATCCAAGCCGATATAGGGCACCCCCAGATCATCGACGACGATGTGGCCGCCGATGGGGCTGCCCTTGAGGCGCTCGAAGGGGCCAGCGGGGCGGCTGAAGCGCAGCACGCCCAGGGAGGACGTCGCCCAAGCGTGGACGGGGTTGATCCATAGATCCTCGACGCGCTCGGCGTCGGACTGCGGAGCGGAGAGGGTCAGCGCCGGGGGGGGCGTCGGCGTGGAGGCGGGCGCGGCGGGCTGTGGCCCGCTGCACGAGATCGCCAGGAGGCCGAGGAGCGCCAGCGGGCGGGGGAGATGGGGCATCGAGAGCCTCAGCGAAGTCAATTTATGGGGCCTTGCCTGACGGGTTTACACGGTGAGGGGCGCGTCGCCAAGGGCGCGGCGGCCCGCGCTGAAGGCGAACCTCAAATAAAACACAGCGGCCCCTCGACAGGCTCTAAGGTGGCATGAGATCAAAATCAAACCCAATCAAAGGAGCCTATATGCGCCGAGCATATGGGGCCGCGCTGCTCAGCGTCGTCTTGGCGATGCCCGCGATGGCCCAGCCCACAAACTTCAGCCGAGACGTCAGCTCGGCCATCGACTTGGGGTTACAGCGCTTCGCCAACGCGAACGCCTTCGCGAACCCCAGCGCGGCGGGGAACGCCGCAGGTTTGGTCGCCCTGGCGCTCCTAGAGAAACGCCAAAACGCAGATCCAAACGCGGATCGCGTGGGCTATCAAAACGCCAGCGCCGCTGACAAAGCGCGGCTTGACGCGATCATGGCCTTCGTGATCAGCCGAGCGCGCAGCTCAGGCTTCTATGCCTACCGTGACGGCGCCGACTTAATGGCCCTCTCGGTCTACCTGCGCACGGGCGGCCCCGATCAAGCGGGGGCGCGCGCGGCGATCAACGCGGTCTTTGACCGCATCCGCGGCAATCAAAACGGGGACGGCTATTGGTGCTACAACAACGGTGGGTGCAGCGACTCCTCAACGACCCAGTTCGCCATGGCGGGGCTGGGCGCGGCCAAGGCGGTCTTTGGCGATGATCGCTACCGCGACGCGGCGCGCGAAGGCCAGCTCGATCAGGTCACCCTGCGGGGCCGTCGGGGCTACCAGAACTTCGCGCGGGGCGGCAGCCTCGCCAACGGCGAGATGGGCCATGGATACCGCGCGGGCGGCGGCGCCACGGATCAACAAACGGCCTCGGGGCTGTGGTGCCAGCTGATCGGCGGCGCGGATATCCATGACGCCTCGGTTCAGAGTTACCTTCGCTATCTGTATCAACACTACAGCTATGTAAATCCAGCTGGAGCAGTCCACTATTACTTTATGTGGTCTTCATCCAAGGCGTTTGAGATGCTTGAATCCTCTGGATTAGAGCCAAACGCGGGTCAACTGGGCACACTTAACCTCGGAACATTAAGAGCAAACCAAGCACCTGCGTTTAATAATCGATTGATGCACATTGACCCGGCGACGGCGATCCGCGTGAGGCGATGGGGCAACCAGGGCGCGGGCTACTACGCCGACCCAAGGGAGCCAGCGCGGTGGTACTTTGACTACGCCTACCACCTGATGGAGACACAGAACAACGACGGCAGCTGGTCCGGCGGCTGGAACCAATTCTCTCGGGACTCTTACTCACTCTTGGTGCTTGAGCGCTCCATCGGGGGCGTCTGCCTGGACTCCGACAACGACGACATCTGCGACGAAGAGGACGTCTGTCCAGGCGCGCCCAACCCGGATCAAGCGGACGCGGACGGCGACAGCATCGGCGACGCCTGCGACGGCTGCCCCAATGACGCAGATCCGAACCAGACAGACAGCGACGGGGACGGCGTGGGCGACGCCTGCGAC
>JAHJCH010000255.1 GCA_018813065.1 Myxococcota bacterium | reverse complement strand
GAGGGGCAGCGCGGCGAGGGCCCATGCGCCATCACCGCCCGCCAAGCGCGCCCAGCCCAGCGCGCCGCCGCTGAGGGCCAGCGCCCAAGCGGCGCGGCGCAGGCCGATTTGATGACGACGGGCGCCCAAGGCGCGGCGCAGCGTCATTAAAAGAGGCTCCAGGTCAGGGCGAGGGTCAACAGCCCGCCCAGGGCGGCGCTCAGCGGCGGCGGGGCGGCGGCGCTGACGGCCCCGCTCAGCGCGCCGACGAGGGCGACGATGAGCCCCGCTTTAAAGGCGACCCAGCCCAGCCCCGAGATCCCCAGCTGGGCGATCCACAGCCAAGCGGGCAGACCCGCCAAGCTCACCAAGAGCCCACCAAGGAGCCCCCACAGGGCGTTGCGCCCGATCTGCCGTCCTGCCCAGCGGCGCAGGCCCCCCACGCGGGCGATCTGAGGCTGATCTGCGGCCCAACCGGCGAGGGCCAAGCCCAAGGCCAAGGCCCAGGCGACGCCGACGCCGCGCGGGAAGGCGCTGGACCAAAAAGCGGCCTTTGCCAGCCAGTGATGACGATGCAGCGCGGCGACCTCCGCGCAGAGGGGGGGCAGGAGCGCGGCGAAGAAGGCCAGGGTCCACAGGGGGCGAGCCCTCATCGTGTCCAGCCTTGGGCCGCCGCGATCTGCGCGGCCAGATCAGGCGCCTCGCGGGTCAAGGTGGCGACGACTTGGCCTTCTTCGAGGCAGAGGACGCGATCACAGGCCGTGGCGGCGAGGTGCGGGGCGCGGGCGGTGAGGATGACCGTGGCGCGGGCCTCACGCAGCGCGTCGAGGGCGCGGTGGAGGCGGCGGAGGCCCTCGCCGTCGAGGCTCGCGTCGGGGCAGTCGAGCAGGTAGAGCTGGGGGGCGCGGGCCCAGAGGCGCGTCGGGGCGAGGGCGCGCTGGCCGCCCTGGGAGAGCGTGGCGATGACGGGCTCCAGGGGGGCGTTGAAGCGGCGCTGGGCGCGCTCGATCTGGGCGCGGCGATCACGGCGGGGCGCGCCGTCGAGGTCAAGGGCCAGATCAAGCCAGCGCGCGCCGGTCAGCTCATCGGGGGCGAGGGGGCGCTCATCGAGGAGGCCAGCGGCTTGGAGGCGCTGGCGCGGGCGGCGGGTCACATCCACGCCGCCCAGGAGGACGCGCCCGCGTGAGGGGGAGGCCAGGCCCGCCGCGATCTCAAGGATGGAGGTCTTCCCGGCGCGGCTGGGGCCGACGAGGCCGAGGATCTCCCCGGGGCGTGCTTCAAAAGAGCAGCGGGTGATGCGGGGGCGCAGCTCACCCTCCAAGAAGACGTCGATGAACTCCAGCAAAGGACCTCCCAGGCCAACAAGCCCTAGGCTTCTATCGCAGAAGCGGCGGGGGGGCAACGGGGCGAGGCTTCATCTGCACCGTGCTCGCCTCCTCGCGCTGTGCTACACCAGTGGGCATAACGCTGGAGGTTGAGATGCGATGGATCTTGGCGGTGTGCTTTGGGCTGCTGGCTTGTAGCCCAATGGAGAGCCTTGAGGGGATTACGCTCAAGGACGTCGGCGCGGCTGATCTCGGCGGCGGGGGCGGCGGTGGCCGTGACGCCAATCACGGAGAGGGCGGGCACGGCAACCAAGCCGGAGGCGTCGATGAGGGCCTCGCGGGCGGAGGGGCTCAAGACGCGACCTTGCTTGATGTTGGAGGCGGTGTTGATCCCGACGTGGGCGGCGGCGGCGGTGAGCCGGATGTCGGCGGCGGCCTTGATCCTGATGTGGGCGACGGCTTTGACCCCGATGTAGGCGGTGGTGGCGGCGAGCCGGATGTGGGCGGTGGCCTTGATCCCGATGTGGGCGGCGGCGGCGGCGAGGCCGGTATCGGCGGTGAGGCTGGTATCGGCGGCGAGGCCGGTGTTGGCGGCGAGGCCGGTGTTGGCGGCGAGGCGGGTATCGGCGGCGAGGCCGGTGTTGGCGGCGAGGCGGGTATCGGCGGCGAGGCCGGTGTTGGCGGCGAGGCCGGTGTTGGCGGCGAGGCCGGTGTTGGCGGCGAGGCCGGTATCGGCGGCGAGGCTGGCGGCGGAGGGGCTGAGTGTGGCGATGGCCGCCTTGACAGTGATGAAGCCTGTGATTTCGCCGAATTAAACGCCACATGCGATGAAAATTGCACGATCAATGTCATCCACCTAGATCAATTAACTGACGGTTCTTTTACAGGTGTAATCATTGGTGAAAGTCATGATGATTTTGAATTTACGCTAGAATACTCATCTCGATTTTATTTGGATTTCTCTCCTCCGCTCAACGATGACAATACTTGCGTGCATATTTCGATTAGAATGACTGGAAGAAGTAAAAATGGCGAAGAAATTTCATTTGATGGCAATGACTGTGGTTCGATTGGCATCTCTCAGGTGATTCCAGCGGGAAGATACCAGCTATTTGTTCATGGTGTCCAGCTTGCTCCTGATGAGAGAGTTCGATACTCATTTAATTTCGCGATCTGTGGCGATGGGACATCGTATCATGCTGAATGTGATGAATCTTCTGATATTTATTGTCGATCAGACTGTGAGCCTGATGTTGAACGCTGCGATAACGGCTATATTGATTCAGGTGAATGTGACTGGAGGCGTGATCCGATTTCTTACTGTAGCTTCGACTGCAATCGTCCGAGCGCAGATAATGGGCTTATCACTGTAAATGAATGCACAGAAGGTAGACCAGAATACCAAAGAGATAACTCCGATTGTAATATCGAAAACCACTGTGGAAATGGCATCCAAGAGCTAGGTGAATGTCCAGCTGGAAGTATAAGCGGTTCTTGTTCTTCTGATGTTGATCATCTTGCTCTCTTGTCCGATTGCTATGATAACGCCAGGCCATTTTGCGGCAATGGTATTTGTGAGCCTGGAGAGCAAGATGTAGCTTCACGTTGTCTTATGGATTGCGGTGAGGAAGGTTGTAACATAGATGCTTGTGATCCAATGATGGATTCATGCTGTCGAGATATTTTGTTTTGTGGTAATGGGATTCCTGAAAACGGTGAGTGCTCAGATCAGGCTGATTATTTTAATTGTGAAGAAGATTGCAATATTGATCCATTAGAGTGTTTACCGCCGTGGGAGCCTCAAGTTGAAATGCAAGAGTGCGCGCCATATTATGCAGAGAGTGGCATTCCTGGTGTTCAATGCGGAGATTACTACCTACCGAACAATGACTCTTGCCTTGATCCTGAATCAATATGCAATGGAAATTACTTTAATGACATTTGTAGTCCATATCAAGTTTCAATTAACAATTATTCATTTATTTCAAACCCATTATCCGCTTTAATTGAGACAAGATTTTCTGAGATATCTTGCCCTGATGGTTGGTTGAATGAAAATATGTCTTGTCGCCCTGATTTACCTAATTGTACGATTGCAGGAAATGGCGTGATTGATGTTTATAATAATGGTGAGTGTTTACAGAATAAAACGAACAATATTTCATTAAATGCGACGCAATTGATCAATGAAATCAACGATCAATTTGGGGTTAATATACCAACAGATACAAATATATTTTATGTTAGAGGAAGCAATACTGCCGATGAGGCGATGTGTGGTGATTGTTTGGGTCTGTCTCCTGATGACGCCTTCAATCATATATCGCAGGCAGTCATAAACTGTCGCATGTTTTTAGGTGAAACGAATGATCATTGTATTATTTATTTAATACCATCTGAAAACAATAACAATAAATGCTTTATTCAAGATGAACGCATTGAATTGCCACCCAATGTCCACCTTGTTGGCGCTGAAACAGACCTTAATATAATCACTGATGCGATCATCTTGAATAAAAACAGCTCGATACTAAATTTATCGATTGGTTCCAACATTATCACCGGGAATCCCGCTGGTCCTGCGACTTTTAACGATCGATGCTCAGGACTATTAATTCCTGCTGACGAAACGCCTTATTTGACTCGTATTTCAATTGGATCAGCTGACGATGGTTATTGCCCTACAATCTGTGATTCTTGTCTAGAAGAAGGTCAATCTGAGACTTTCTCTGATTATTGCGGTAATCAATGTGATGATTCAGGTTTAACTCGGATATCAAACTCAAAAATAAATGGTGTCTTTGATTTCAATAAGGCGAATGTAATTTTTACTGACGTTGAATTTGTAAATGCCGGTATTTCTAATTTCTTTGGTTCTAATGTTGAGTTTTTTAATTCAGATATTTTCATTGGGGATGATATGAGCACTTATTCAAGTTCAGTCTTTAATGTTAACATCGGAACAACAATGAAATTTGAGCGATCATATATTAATGGATCTACTATGCAAAATTCCTTCACGCTTAACATCTCTAGCTTAGAGTTTGACCGCGTAAAGTTTGTAAATGAAGGTCATGCCGCGATTATTGGAAATGATCGGTCCTTTTTTAAATCATCTTACAGCTATTTTGTTTCAAAAAACCCGAACGCTGGTGGTGAAAATCCTAATGAAATTTGTTTAATCAATCTTAGCGATGAAAGTAGCATTATGATGGACTATAGTTATATAGAAGAAAGTTTAGGTACATCAATATGTTTGTCCGACATAAGTCGTACAAATAGAACAGCTTGCGGTTATAGTTTTGATCCGAATGACCCCACTAAGAAAATATATTTTGATCGTTTATCTATAAAAAATGCCTATCGCGGGATATTTTTAAATGATGTAGATGCTTTAATTGATGAGGGTTACAATCTCAATAACTCATCACTTTCAATCGGTAATTCAGATATTGGTATAATAATCGACAGTGATCCAACAGCGAATACTGTTAAAATGAAAAATGTTTATATGACAATGGTGAACACTGGATTTATTATTAGCAACAACACTCATTTTGATCTAAATACGGCAATAATCGACAATTCCAGGTCAGATTCATTTAAACTGTCCAATAATGGCGATTTTAATTATATTCCCACAGTAAATTTAAATAATATTTCTATGAAATATGGAGCAACTGCGCTAAACTTCAACGTCAACCAAACCGAAATTGCGTCGAATCGCGATAAGACAAGCACATTGTCAAATATAAATATCGAAGAGTTCACAAAAGGTCTAATGATACATAATCAGTATCCAAATTTATCTATAGACTCAATATATTCCCATTTGTCAAGAGATGTTGAGTCAATGCCATCGTTTTTTGAAGCGAAAAACGTAAGACTAGACATAAATGATGCATTTTTTAGTAATGTCAGAAAAAATGTAATCAAATATCGCGTAACAGATCAATATCTAATGTTCAATAACAATTTGAACTTATTAAATATCTCAAGCTTATGGGTATCAAACAATTTATATGCTACACCGATTAACTCGCTTGAATACAGTGCAATTGACTCAAATTACCCGGTCTCACTTTCAAGATTTTTTATTAACAACATACATCGAGGGATTTCCATTAATCAAAATAACGCTCAGCTTCAATCACCATTTGAGATCAAAGAAGGCATCATTTTAAATTCGAGGATTGGCTTATCCTTATTTAATCGAAACTCAGAGACGATAATAAACAATGTTTTGATAAAATCGACCGATAATAACTCAAGATATGGCATTTATTTAAGAAACAGCAATCCGGTCTCGATGGATAATGTTTGGATCGAAAAAATGAAGGGTGATCCTGTCTCCTTTGTTTTTGGCGTTGGCATATATGCACTGGATGCAAAACTAAATGCCTCTAATGTTACAACAAAATGGTGCGATGTTGGCTTATATTTAGACTATGATCTCACTCAGATTTCAAATCAAAATGGACCTCACTTTGATTACTACGCGAGCTTTGATCATATGCCTCCAAATCAACAAAACTTAAATATTTATCCCGTGTTAATGAAGCCTGATCTGCTCAATTCAATCAACTCAATGTTTGGTCTGCACTGGATCTACCCAGATCCCACGCCGCCGCCGAGCCCGCCTTTCACATCTTGTGGCAGCGCCGCGACTGGGCCACAATGCCCGCCTCAGATCAACCCACCACAGCCCTGAGGACGAGGGACAATAACGCATGATCACCGGAATCCTCCTCGCGCTGATCCTCTCAGCCCCTCTCGGGTCTGCTCAAGAGAAGGCCAAGGTGGCCTATGCAGAGGGCATCAGCGCGTTCAAGGCCAAGGAATACAAGGCCGCCCTGGATAAGCTTGAGTACGCCTACATGCTCGATCCCTCCCCAAACCTGCTCTTTAACCTCGGGCGCGTCTGTGAGGAGATGGGCGACTTCGATAAGGCCATTCACTACTTCCAGCTTTATCTAGATCGCCACCCCGACGCTGAGGACGCCGATGAGGTGCGCGGGCAGATCAAGGGCATTCAGACCGTCCAGAAGTTCCGCGATGAGCAGAAGGCCGCCGCTGAGAAGGCCGCCGCTGAGAAGGCCGCCGCTGAGAAGGCCGCCGCTGAGAAGGCCGCCGCTGAGAAGGCCGCCGCTGAGAAGGCCGCCGCGTCTCAGCCTGCGTCGCGCCCCGCGTCTGCGCCCACATCCCAGCCCACCCAGGGCGAGGCGGGCCGTCCCATGCGCCTGGGCGGCTGGGCCTCTATCGGCCTCGCAGGCGCCCTCGCCCTGGGCGCAGTCGCCCTCGATCTCCACACTTCGGGCTTGATCGATGACTACAAGGTCGCCGCCGCCGCCAGCGACCGCGCGCGCTATTACGATCTCAGGGATGAGATCGACGCCAAGAACACTTGGACCCTGACCCTCTACGGCGCGGCGCTCATCGCCGGCGGCGTCGGCGGCGCCCTCCTCTACCTGGATCATCAAGCGCAGCAAGCGCCCGTGGGCGTCTCCTTGGCCCCCACCGGCTTCGTCCTCTACGGCGCTTTCTAGCCGACACACTCCCTCAACCTGCTGGCTCCTCCCTGCGCCTCCGCGTGGTGAGGGCGAACCGAGAGGGTTCGTCCAAACGGGGGGCTTCGCCTTCTTATCAGGAGCCGCCCATGGCCATCGCCGCCACCGATCGCACCTTCGCCCGCCACGTCTTACAGTCCAAGAACCCCGTCATTGTGGATTTTTGGGCGCCTTGGTGTGGACCCTGTAAGGCCATCAGCCCGATTTTAGAGGCGCTCTCGGCCTCTTATCAGGGCCGTGTGGAGGTCGTAAAGGTCAACGTAGACGATCAGCAGCGCTTGGCTTCACAGTTCAACGTGCGCAGCATCCCCACCTTGATCGCCTTTCACGGCGGGCACCCTGTGGATCATATGGTGGGGTTTCGGGGGCGTGAGGGGCTTGAGGCCATGTTCGCCAAGCTGGCGGAGCGCGGCCCGGCCTCGATGAGCAAGCAGACACCTCGCCCCGCCGCGCGCCCCGGTCGGCTCAAGCGCGCGCGTCGTTAACCGCGCTTAACGCTGGCCGTGCTGGGCGGTGACCACCGTGCGGATGCCGCCACGGACGTTAAAATCACCCACGACCTCCATAAACTGAGGGCTAAGCGCCGTCACGAGGTCATCGAGGATACGATTGGTGACCGCCTCGTGAAAGTGGCCCTCATTTCTAAAGCTCCAGAGGTAAAGCTTGAGTGATTTAAGCTCTACGCAGTGCTCATTGGGGATATAGCGTATCTGGAAGTTGGCGAAGTCCGGTTGACCTGTCATGGGGCAGACGCAGGTGAACTCTGGGCAGTCAAAATGAATCTCATAGGGCCTCCCCTGCCTGGGGTTGGGGAAGATTTGGAGATCTCGGCTGGGCTGGGTGGACATCTGGGCGCCTTGAGCATGTGAAAATTGGCGGCCCCTTAGCACGCCTCGCCGCGCGGGGCAACCCGCCATCGCCCACCCGCGCCAAACCCTGATCTGATCTCGATCTCTTCGCCACCCCGCAGCGGCCCGACCCCCGCAGGCGTGCCGGTGTAGATGAGATCCCCCGGCGCCAAGGCCCAAAGCGCGCTGATCTCCATCAAGAGGCGCGGGATGGGGTAGAGCATCAGGCTTGAGTCGCCGTGTTGGCGTGGCGCGCCGTCGATCAGGCAGTCAAAGGTCAGCGCGTTGAGATCATGCTCAGGCCGCAGCGGCGTGATCTCGCCCAGCGGCGCGGCGCCGTCAAACGCCTTGGCCCGCGCCCACGGCAGCCCCTCAGCCTTAAGCTCGGCTTGGAGATCCCGCAGCGTCAGATCCAGCCCCACGCCCAGCCCCGCGATAAAGCCGCGCGCCGCCGCCTCGCGCTTGACCACGCCCGCCGCGCCGATGAGGACGACGATCTCCGCCTCAAAGTGGACCGCCCCCCAGCCCTCCGGCGGCCTCAGCGTGGCGCCGTTGGGGCGCAGCGCGCTGGGCGGCTTGAGGAAGAGGACCGGCGCTCGGGGAACGGGGTTGCCCAGCTCGGCGGCGTGGGCGGCGTAGTTGCGCCCCACGCAGAAGATCCGCCCCAACTCAAGCGCCGCGCCGCTGATCTCAACCTTCATGGCTCACTCCTCAATGTATTGGCCCGCCTGCCAGCGCAGGCTGTAGGGGCGCTCGGCCTCCGCGGCCTCGCGGGTGATCATCCCCGCCTCAACCAGCCGCGTCATCAGCGTCTCGGCGCGCCCCGTCCACCAAGGGTAGTCCGGCGTGCGGCCACGATCTTTAAACCAGCGCCCTTGAAACGGCGCGGGCTTGAGCATGGCCAGGAAGACGGCCTCCTTGGCCTTGAGCGCGGCGGCGGGCTTGCCAAAGTAGTGCTGCGCGGCGGCCTCGATCCCGTAGACATCAGGGCCAAACTCGATGCAGTTGAGGTACAGCTCCAGGATGCGATCCCGGCTGACGAGATCTTGCACCCGGCTGGCGATCAGCGCCTCGCGGAGCTTGCGGGCGAGGGTCTTGTCTCGGGTGAGGAAGAGGTTCTTGACCAGCTGCTGCGTCACGGTGCTGCCGCCATAGACAAAGCGGCCCTTGGCCAAGCTGAGCCGCAGCCCGCGCTTGATCAGCGGCCAGCTCAAGGCCCAGCCCCGATAAAAGCCCATCTCCTCGCTGAGATAGGCCGCGCCGCCGACGTAGCGCGGCAGCGTCGCCAGCGGGGCGTAGCGCGAGGTGCCCGGCCCCACCGAGATGGCGGCTTTGACCCCCTCGCGCACGTCAAAGATGAAGGGCTCGTTGAGCCAACCCACGTCATCCAGCCCCGGCACGGGGTTGCGCAGCGGCGGGGCCGCCGAGGGCGGGGCGTTGAGCGCCGTGACCTGGCAGTGGCGCTTGAGCCCACGCACGGTAAAGTCCAGCTCAGCGGGCGCCTTGAGCGGCAGCGTCAGCGTCAACGTCGGCGCCAAGCTGCCCTTGAGCTGGACGCCTTGATAGGGGCCCAGCAGGGCGCGCGGCGCGGCGTCCAGCGCCGCTTGGCAGCTGATCTTGTCCAAGGCCGCCTTGAGCTTGAGCGTCAACCCTTGCACCTCAAGCGCACCACGCGCGCGCAGCTTGGCGCCCCACCACGCCTCGCCGTCGCTGATCTTGAGCGCGTCCTTGTCCCAGCACAGCCGCCCCCGCGCGCCAGCGTCGATCCCCGTCAGCGGCGCCTCGGCGATGGCCGGGTGGGCCAGCGTGGCGCGCTTGGCCTCGACGTGGAGATCCGCGCAGCCTCGCCGCGCCTCCAGATCCAGCTCCGCCTCCACCTGGAGATCCGCCCGCCCCGCCAAGGTCACGCGCTGTTGGGGCAGCGCGGCGAGATCCACGTCGGTGATCCTCAGCTTGATCTCCTTGGGGGGCCGCCCTGCGTTGAGCGGGCCTGTGGTCAAGCGGGCCTCGCCGCCCATCACCCGCGCGCTGGCTTGGGCGCCTTGGGCGTTGATCTCCCCCCGGCTCACCTCGATGGGGGGCGCGCCGCCGAGGTGGAGCGTCACCGCCTCCAGGCGCAGCCCGCGTCGCAGCGCGGCGTCAAGCGTGGGCGCGCGGGGCGTGGGCGCGCGGGGCGTGGGCGGCTCGTCCCTGGGCCGCGTCAAGCAAGGGATCTCAGGGCGGATCTCAAGGCGGGGCAGCGTCACCTGCCCCCCCCGCAGCCACAGCGGCCCGCGCGCGCTGATCCCCGCCTCCTTGAGATCCAAGTGGGCCTCGCCGCGCGTGAGGTGGACGCCTTGGAGGCGCAGCGCGCCCGCCTTGAGATCGAGCGTCAGCCCCCCCAAGATCAGCGCCCCCCCCTCATCAATGCAGGAGAAGCTCGGCGAGCCCCCCAGCCCCGCCACAATCAGCCGCCCGCCTTGGAGGGCCGCGCGGGCTTGGAGGATCTGCGTCGAGCCGCGCGGCGCCAGGACGATCATGGGCGCCTCGCCGCTGATGTCGTCCTCCACCTTGAGCTGGAAGATCGGGATCATCGCCTCGCCCCAGGGGGCCTTGATCGTCAGCCGCGCGCCTCGCAGATCCAGGCCGCTCAGCCGCCCCGCGCCGTCGCCCTGGGCGGCGCGCCCCCCCTTGAGGCGCCGCATAAGCGCCCACACCTGGGCCTCGTCGATCTGGAGCGAGGCGCCCTCGATGTCCACTCGCCCCAGCCTGCCATTGATCCAGTCGCGCAGCGCCGCGTCGATCCGCGCGCGCTCGACGTGGACCTCAAGCCCCCCTCGTCGGATCGTCAGATCGCTGAGGTGCCAGCCCGCCTCCCAGCGCATTTCGCCTTTAACTTCACATCCCTGCGCCGCTAAGAGGGCGCGCAGCTGTTGGCGAAGGGCGGCGGGGGGCTGGAGGAGGCCGGCGTAGATCGCCGCCAAGAGCCCCCCCCCCAGCGCGACAGTAAAGAGCATAGATTTCAACAGCTTGACCCTCAAAAACGACTCCCAACATGGGGCTTGTTCGCGGCGTGATTGCGCGGGCGAGCGCCGGCGCTGAGAATATACGGATTCCACAGGAGGAAAAGCTTGAACACCCACACCATCTGGATCGGCGCTCTGTCGATACCTTGGTTGTTGCCCGCGCTGGCTTTGGCGATCCCCGAGGGGACACGACAGCTCGGGCTCAACCAAGGCTTGGAGGGCGGCGCTGATATCCGCGTCTTCGCCCGCGCCGGTGAGACCATCCGCTTCTGCTCAAGCGATGAGGGCTTTCAAGAGCCCGATGTCATCGTCAATGAGCAGATCGTGCGGCTCGACTCAAGCCCTGGCGCCCCCCATGAGCCCGCAGCCCACCACCCCAGCTGGGCCGCCCGCCTCGGCGCCGAGATCATCGCCTATAGCCCCAGCGACGCGGCAGGCACCTGCACCGCCAACGCGCAGTGCGGCGGGCGGATCTGCATCGGCGAGCGCAATCAGCTGCCCTATGACGGCACCAACGGCGTGGGCCACTGCGGCTGGCCTTATGCCGTGACCCCCGTCATCGGCGGCTGCCGCGCAGGCCAGGCGCCCGCCCAGTGGCATCAGATCGTCGCTGAGGAGGAGGGCAACTGGATCTTTAACTTCGTCGGTGAGCCCGAGACGCTGACCGCCAGCGGTGGCTCGACGCGCTACTTCGAGGTCGATGTCCGCGATGCCCAAGGCGCGCAGGTCCAAGGCGGTCGGGTGAATAACACCATCTGGCAGCTCAACGCGCACAATTTTAACCCTGAATATGGAACCAACTCAGAGTTTTATGTTGTCGCGCCCGTAAATGAGGGCGGCGTTGTCTTTGTAATCGATCTTTTGGGACTTCGTGGCTTTAGATTTA
Source organism: Myxococcota bacterium (assembly GCA_018813065.1). GTDB lineage: Bacteria > Myxococcota_A > Bradymonadia > UBA7976 > UBA1532 > JAHJCH01. The sequence continues at coordinate 13,036 of JAHJCH010000255.1, read as the reverse complement.
GCTTATTTGCGAATTCATTGGGCATTGAAGCACATCAACGACAAAGTTGGTGTGTTTATGGTGATCCGATCGATACTGAGTGCCACCCAGTTCCCGATATCGATCATCCATTTATTCGGCTCCGCGCAGAGCATACAATTTACTTGAACTATCCCGATCCGGGCGTAGAGCCGCCGCTTGATCCGGTAATCAGTGATCTTCAATTTAATGATGCTGTGGGCACTTCTACCATTACACCCGATGGTGATGGTATTCAAGATGTCGGTGTATTTAGTTTCAATAGTAATGTAAATGGAACTTATCAAATCGTCGTTGATACTGATCAAGATGGTGTTTTTGATCCCGGTTTTGACCTTACACTCAATGGCTTTGCTTTGAATAGCCGTCTTAATGAGGTGCCCTGGGATGGAAATGGCCCGGATGGTTTGCCCGTCGCCGAGGGCGATTATCAATTTCGGGTTTATTTAAACACCGCCGAGGTTCACTTCCCGATGTCTGACATCGAGTACAACCTCGATGGCTTTACGATTGAATCTCAACTCACCCCAGATCCAGCCAGCCGACGCCCGCTGGTGATGTACTGGGATGATCGCCCCGTTCGCGGCCCAGATGATCTATTGCACGCGGATGATGTCTTAACGACCTTGCCTCAAGGTTCATCTTTAGAGCCACGTCAGCGACGTTACTGGGATCAGAAGTTCATTACATTTAATGGTCAATCGCGCGATATCCCTCATATTATGGATACTTGGGTGATCGGCGGGCAGATGGTGACAGGCGTCGTGAGCTGTGTCCATTGTGATGAGGCGGGTACGGCGACCATCGGCGTCGGCGGCGAGAATGAAGATCCTGATAGCGATGGCGATGGGCTCTCTGATGGCACCGAGGACGCCAACGGTAATGGCTTTGTTGACGCCGGTGAGACAGACCCCAATAACCCTGATACCGATGGTGATGGGATCGCGGATGGCGTTGAGGATGAAAACGGCGATGGGGTTTATGATCCAGATCGTGAGACAGATCCGCTTAACCCTGATACCGATGGCGATGGCATCAGCGATGGCGTAGAGGATTTTAATCACGACGGTCATTGGGATCTTGATGAGATGAACCCGCGCTTCGCCGATAGCGATGGGGATAATCTGCCCGATAGCATCGAGGACGCCAACGGTAACGGCGTGTGGGACCCCGATGAGGGGGAGACAAACCCAATTGATCACGATACCGATGATGATGGCATCGTTGATGGGGCCGAGGACATCAATCATGATGGTCAGGTGCAGCCCGATGAGACTGATCCGCGTGATCCTGATACGGATGATGATGGTTTGGTGGATGGCGATGAGCTTAACAGTCTGACCAACCCCAATGATCCCGATACGGATGATGACGGGCTCAACGACGGCGAGGAGGTCAACGGGGTGACTGATCCTTTGCGCCCAGACTCCGATGAGGATGGGCTCAGCGACGGCGTGGAGGTGGGCGGCCCCACCGATCCGCTCAACCCCGACTCCGACGGCGATGGCCTCAACGACGGCGCCGAGGACGCCAATCACGATGGCGTGGTGGACCCGGGCGAGACAAACCCCATGAACCCCGATTCTGATGGCGATGGCCTCAATGACGGCGCGGAGCGGGCGGCGGGGACCGATCCGCTCAACCCGGACTCAGATGGCGATGGCCTCAATGATCGTCAAGAGGTGGAGGGCACGACGGACCCGCTCGATCCCGACTCCGATGGCGATGGGCTGGGGGATCTGGCCGAGGTGGAGGGGCCGACGAACCCGAACAACCCCGACACGGACGGCGACGGCCTCAGCGATGGCTTGGAGGCCCAGGGGTCCACCGATCCCATGAACCCCGACTCGGACGGCGACGGGCTGGCCGATGGCGTCGAGGACGCCAATCAGGATGGGCAGGTCAGCGCGGGGCTGGAGACTGATCCGATGAACCCCGATACGGACGGCGATGGCTTGGCCGATGGCCTGGAGGACGCCGACGCGGACGGGACACTGGATGAGGGGGAGACGAACCCGCTCAGCGTTGACACCGACGGCGATGGCTTGGCCGATGGCCTGGAGGACGCCGATCAAGACGGCGTCTTTGATGAAGGAGAGACGGACCCGCGCCGCGCCGACACCGACGGCGATGGCTTGGCCGATGGCCTGGAGGACGCCGATCAAGATGGCGTCTTTGATCAGGGCGAGACGGACCCGCGCCGCGCCGATACCGACGGCGATGGCCTCAGCGATGGCCTGGAGGACGCCAACCACGACGGCGCCCTCAACGCCGGTGAGACGGACCCCCGTGATGATGACTCCGATGATGACGGCCTCGCTGATGGCTTGGAGGACGCCAATCACAACGGCGTCGTCGATCCGGGTGAGAGCGATCCGCGCCTCGATGACACCGACGGCGATGGCCTCAGCGATGGCGTAGAGGACGCCAACCATGACGGCGTGGTCAATGAGGGCGAGACGAGCCCGAGCTTGGCCGACACCGACGGCGGCGGGGAGCCCGATGGACGTGAGCTGGACAATGGCCGCGATCCGCTCAACCCCGAGGATGACTGGGGCTCGCAAGAGGACAGCGATCGTGATGGGATGCCAGACGGCGAGGAGGCGGCGGCGGGCACAGATCCCAATGACCCCGACAGCGACGATGACGGGCTCCTCGATGGCGTCGAGGCCCACGGCGAGGCCGGCACCGATCCGCTCAACCCCGACAGCGACGGCGACGGCCTCAGCGACGGCGTCGAGGACGCCAACCACAACGGCGTCGTTGACAGCGGCGAGTCCGATCCCATGGCCGAGGACAGCGACGGCGACGGCCTCAGCGACGGCATCGAGGACGCCAACCACGACGGCGTCGTTGATCCAGATGAGAGCAACCCCCGCGAGGCGGACACGGACGGCGACGGCCTCCCCGATGGCTTAGAGGACGCCAACGGCGACGGCCTGCGCGATGAGGGGGAGACGCACCCCAACGCGGCGGATACGGACGGCGATGGCCTCAGCGACGCCGAGGAGGATCGGGATCGTGACGGGCAGGTCGGCGAGGGGGAGACCGATCCAACCCTGCGCGACACCGACGGCGATGGCCTCAGCGATGGCGTCGAGGACAGCAACGGCGATGGCCGGGTCAACAACGGTGAGACAGACCCGCTCAACCCCGACACCGACGGCGATGGCCTCCTCGATGGCGTCGAGGACGCCAACCACGATGGGCTCTTGGGCGAGGGCGAGACGAACCCCCTGCACAGCGACAGCGATAATGACGGCTTGGATGATGGCGTCGAGGACGCCGATCACGATGGCGTCGTCGATGAGGGCGAGAGCGATCCGCGTAACGCCGACACGGACGGCGATGGCCTGCGCGATGGCGCCGAGGACAGCGATCATGACGGGATCTTAGACCCCGACGAGACGAGCCCCAGCCTCGCCGACACCGACGGCGACGGCCTCGATGATGGCCTGGAGGACGCCAACCACAATGGCCGCGTCGATGAGGGCGAGACGGACCCCGCCAACGCGGACTCCGACGGCGACGGCCTCGATGACGGCGCCGAGGACGCCAATCAAGACGGGCTGCGCGGCGAGGGCGAGACCGATCCGCTTGATCCCGACACCGATAACGGGGGTGAGCCCGATGGCGCGGAGGTCCGCGCGGGGCGAGATCCGCTCAACCCCGAGGATGACTTCGGCGGCGGCGAGATCATCGACTCCGACGGCGATGGGATCCCCGATGATCAAGAGGATCTCAACGGCAACGGCGTCGTCGATCCGGGCGAGACAGACCCCAACAGCGCCGACAGCGACGGCGACGGCGTGCTCGACGGCGTGGAGCGCGAGCGCGGCACCGATCCCAATGATCCCGACAGCGACGGCGACGGCGTGCGCGATGGCGTCGAGGACAGCAACGGCAACGGCGTGCTCGATCCAGGCGAGACAGACCCCCTCAGCACCGACACGGACGGTGACGGCGTCCCCGATGGCGTCGAGGACGCGGATCTCGATGGCGAGATCGATGAAGGGGAGACGGATCCCAATGGCCGCGACACGGACGGCGACGGCGTCGAGGATGGCGTGGAGGACGCCAACCATAACGGCGTCGTCGATGAGGGCGAGACAGACCCCGCCCGCGCCGACACCGATGAGGACGGCATCCCCGATGGCGTGGAGGACGCCAATCATAACGGCCTCGTCGATGAGGGCGAGACGGACCCCACCCGCGCCGACACCGATGAGGACGGCATCCCCGACGGCGTGGAGGACGCCAACCATAACGGCCTCGTCGATGAGGGCGAGACGAACCCTGGCAGCGATGACAGCGATGGCGACGGCGTGGCCGACGGCGTTGAGGATCGCGATCATGACGGCGTCGTCGATGAGGGCGAGACAGACCCCACCCGCGCCGACACGGACGGCGATGGCCTCGATGACGGCGTGGAGGATCACGACGGTGACGGCCTGCGCGGCGAGGATGAGACCGATCCCACCCGCGCCGACACGGACGGCGACGGCCTCGATGATGGCGCCGAGGACGCCAACGGTGATCGCATCCTCAACCCCGGCGAGACGGACCCGCTCAACCCCGACACGGACGGCGACGGGCTGAATGACGGCGTAGAGGACGCGGATCACGACGGGATTTATGACGTGGGCCCAGAGACAGACCCCCGCGACAGCGACACCGACGGGGATGGGATCAATGACGGGGCCGAGGACGCCAATCACAACGGCGTCGTTGACCTCGGCGAGACAGATCCGCGCTTGGCGGACTCGGACGGCGATGGCCTCGCTGACGGCGAGGATGATGATCCGCTGACGCCCTTGGGCGATGAGGGGCCGCTGGGGCCGGACGCGGGCGTCGTTGCCGAGGAGGGCCTGAGCCTCAGCGGCTCTGGGCTCTCCAGCGGTTGCCAGCTCGGCTACGCGGCGCCCACTCAGGGGCCGCTCCTTCTCCTCGCGCTCCTGGCCTTGGGGCTGCGCCGCCGTCGTCGCTGATCCAGCGCGGCGTGCGCGGCAAGATCAGTCGCTCGGCGGCGCCTCTAGCTCATCATCGACGCGCGTCAAGTCCACGCCGTCGATGGTCATCCGCCACACCCCGCCGTCTTGGTAGGGCGCCCGCTCCACCTCAAAGGTCGTCGAGAAGATAAAGGCGCCCACCTTGAAGCTGTCGCCCTCGAACTCCAGGATCGGCGCCGAGACCTTGCTCGTCCCGTTGGCCTTTTGCCGCGCGTATTCCACGCGCCCGTTGGGGTAAATCCGCAGATCCATCCCCGGCGCGCGCCAGCGCCCCGCGTAGCTCGCCTTGTCTTGGGGCAAGGCATCCATCCCCCCCGTACACCCCCAGGCGCCCAAGAGGGCGATCAGGGTCCACGCCGTCCATCTCATCGCTGCGCTCCTCCGCGCGGTGGGTCGATCCACCGCCTTGAATCCACAGCGCTCAGCCTGCCATAAGGGCGCGGCGCTCAACCATAGTGCTGTAGGACCGCGTGGCGTTGCTGGTAGACGGCCTTGCACAGCGCCATGACGCGGGGGCGATCGAGGCCCATGACCTTGAGCATCCCCTCGATCTCGCTGGCGGAGACGGGCTTGCGGGCGATGAGCTGCGCGACGACGGCGGCGAGGCTGGTGGCGTAGCTGACCGCGTCGGGGTGCTCGTCGGGGGTGTGGTGGTAGATGATGCCGTTGATGATCCCCTCAGGTAAGGCCCAGTGCTGGGCGATCAGCCCGCCCACCTCGCCGTGGTGTACCTGGAGGATCTCCTGCTCTGCCTCCACGCGGCCTTGCCCCCCGGATCGCTCCGCGTCTTGGAGGTAGCGCAGGCTGTCAGGATCGAGGAAGCGGGCGAGGACGACGATGCCGACGTGGTGCAGCAGCGCGGCGGCGCCCGTCTCGGCGGGGATCTTGATGCGCACGAAGCTGGGCATCAGCTCTACGGCCAGCGCGGCGGTCACCGCGTCCACCCACAGCTCCCCCTCGGCGATCCCATACTGCGGGATGGCGCCGCTGACCTGGCGCTTGACGTGGCTGCCTAAGGCTAAGGGGAGGAGCGCGCCGCGGCCCAGCCGCGTCACGGCGTCGAGGATGCCCTTTATCTCTACGCGTCGCTTGAGCGCGGCGGAGTTGGCCGCGCTGAGGACGCGCGCCGTCAGCGCCTGATCCAAGCCCACGACGCGGGCGATGTCGCGCATGCTCGATGTCTCGTCGCTGAGCAAGGCGGCCAGCCGCGCGACGCTGGAGGGCAGCGGCTCAAGGCGCTCTGAGGCGACGATCACCGCGTCTAGATCGATCATGCTCTCTCTCCAAACCTCACGCAGTCTACGACGTAAGCGACGCGGGGCTTTATAGCAGCCGCCGCCGCCCATGAGCGCCGCCCAGGCCCCGTGATGAAGGCGGCGTTGATTGCGGCGTTGATTGCGGCGTTGCCCCTGGGGCCTCAGCTGACTATGATGCCCTGACCACACCCCCTGCGATCCCAGCCCGTGTTGGCCCAAGGCGAGAGGCGGCGCATGTCGAGCGACACACAACAGCTTGAGCTCGTCCATTGTCGGCGCTGCGGCCGCGTGGGGCCTCGCTTTACGCCCATCCAGCGCTGCCCTGACGATGGCTGGGTGATGATCGAGCAGGCCATCCACCACGCCTTCCCCAAGGACACCCTCCTGGGCCGCCCGCTGATGGGCGGCAAGTACCTGCTGGTGGATCGCCTGGGCCGTGGGGGCTTCGGCTCGGTCTACCGCGCCATCCAGCACCCCGTGGGGCGCGAGGTCGCCGTCAAGGTGATCAAGGAGCGCGACACCGATGAGGGGCTGCGGGCGCGCTTCTTCCGCGAGGCGCGGATCATCGGCCAGCTCAACCACGACGCCACCGTCTCCCTCTATGACTACGGGGAAGAGGACGGCGTGCTCTTTATGGTCCTGGAGCTGATCCGGGGCGACGCCCTCAAGGATGTCTTGGAGCGCGAGGGGGGCCGCCTCTCCCCTGCCCGCGCCGTCAACATCCTGCGTCAGACCTTGGAGGCGCTCGCCGAGGCCCACCACATTGGCCTCATCCACCGCGATCTCAAGCCGGGCAACATCATGATCTCCCAGTCGCCTTTCGGCGGTGAGAAGGTCAAGGTGCTCGACTTCGGCATCGCCAAGGTGCTGGACAACACGGCGGCGGAGGACGCCGAGAACCAGACCCGCGAGGGCCTGGTGGTGGGCACGCCGCGCTACATGGCCCCTGAGCAAGCGCGGGGGGTCCCCGAGGCGCGCTCTGATCTGTACTCTGCGGGCGTCTTGCTCTTTCAGATGCTGCTGGGCTTTCGCCCCTTCGACGGCGCCTCCACCTATGACATCCTCAAGGCCCACAATGAGGCGCCGGTCCCGCCGATCCCGCCTGAGATCCCCCACGGGCTGGCCCAGGTTATCCACACGGCGCTGCAGAAGCGGCCGGAGCACCGCTATCACTCGGCGGCGGAGATGGCCACGGCGCTGATCATGGCCCAGCCGCAAACGGGCGGGGATCGCGTGATGGGGCCGCCGCCGCCCCACGCCCACCCGATCCACAGCCAGGACAGCACCTCCACGGAGATGCTCGGCGAGCGCTACGGCGCGCCGCGCGCCTCAAGCAACACGCTGCTCTTTGTCCTCAGCGGCGCGCTCGTGCTCATCGCCAGCGTGGCCTTCTTCCTCTGGTTTACGCAGATCCCCAAGCGCCCCCATGTGGCCCAGGTGACGACGCCCCTCAGCCTCGCCCGCGCCCCAGACGCCTCGCCCGTCGAGGCGCGCCCGGTCGATCCCTTTATCGGCGCGGTGGTCGCCGCCAACCGAGGGGACGTCGATGAGATCATCCGTCAGCTCTCCGAGGCGATGATCCGGGCGGATGATCTCAGCGCCTTCCGCGCGCGGGTCGAGGCCGAGCAGGCGTTCTCTGCCTATCAAGCCGAGCCCCGGCTCAAGGGCTTCTTCCCCTTGCCCAAGCCCTCGGCGCCGCCGCCCCCCGTCAGCCGCCCGCGCAAGCGCGCTGGCCCTGCCAAGGCGCCGATCAAGGCGCCGACCAAGCCCCGTGACAAGAAGCCGCCTCCACCCAAGCCCCCCGAGCCGACCGAGCCGACCGAGGAGGAGGGCTTCAAGGTCAACCGCCTCTAAACCGCGAGCCCATCAAGCCTATGCTCACCCCGCTGCTCTCCTGGGCGCTCTACGCGCCGCTGATCCTCAGCCCCAACCCCACCGGCGCGACGACCGTGGACGCCTTCTTCGAGGACTGGGCCGCCCGCGAGGGGCTGCCCTTCAGCGCCCACGTCGCGGGCGTCGAGCCTGGCCCTGGCGATCTGGAGGCCACGATCAAGCTCTCCTGGGAGGGCGAGGCCCTGCTGCTGGCCGTGGAGGTCGTCGATGACTTCTTCGCCGAGGGCGGCGCCCAGGTGGGTGATCGCCTGGAACTGCGCTTCGGCGCCAAGCGCTTCGAGGTCGCCCTCAATGACCTGGAGGAGCGCACACCGACGCTGCGCTACAAGGGCCGCGTGGTGCGCGGCGCGCGCTTTCATGGCACCACCCGCAAGGACGGCTGGGCGCTGGAGATGAGCTTGCCGCTCAAGGCGCTGGGGGATCTCAAGTCCAAGCCGACGCCCTTCGCCGCGACCCTCTACGACGTGGACGCGGGCGCCAAGCTGCCCGACTCCACCCGCGCCACCGCGCCTCTTGAGATCCAGCTCTCCGCCACGGCGGGGCTGTGGGCGCGCTTCCTCGATGAGCAAGGGCGCGGCGCGCCGGCCATCCACTTTGAGCGCGCCGCTCAGATCGCCCCTGGCGGTGATCTTGAGCGCGTGATCATCACCGCGCAGGACGTGGTCGTCTTAGGGCGGGGGCTCCCCGAGGGCGCGCTCTACCTCTTCGCCTCGCCGAGCTGGGACGCTGAGGGCTTCAAGCTCAACGCCGTCGAGCTGAAAGACCTCGATGGCCGCCCTGGCGCCGAGATCTACATTGAGCATCAGGCCTGGGCCATTGCGGGCGAGGTGCGCCTCACCCGCGCGCAGATCTTTGGCCTGCGCGATGGCTTCCTCAAGGTCCTCTTCGCCCAGCAGCTCATCGAGGAGGACGTCAAGGCAGGCGCCGAGGCGCGCAGCGCGCTCAAGCACCTCTCCAAGCGGCGGATTCAAGCCCGCGTCGCCCAGGTCAAGGGCTTCAACCCCGGCAACTACCAGCCCATCGACGCCCCGGGCGCCAGCCCCTACTACCCCATCCCGCTCCCCTGGACCGATCCCAAGGGCGTCACCTACGCGCTCAACCGCGACGGCTACTGGGTGCCCGGCAAATAACGCTTGGCATAGCGGCTGCTCAGGGCGCGGCGCGTCCTTAGGAGGCCCCATGCCCACGCTGCTGACCCTCACCGCCCTGCTCCTCGCCCCCGCGCCCATCGAGGGCGTCGTCGTCTATGTCGGCGAGGGCGAGGTTGTCGTCGATCTCGGCGCGGATCGCGGGCTCAAGCCCGCCGCGCCGCTGCGCCTCTTTAGGCGCCTGACGCTGACGCACCCGATCACCCAAAAGAAGATCGAAGATCGCTTCCCCATCGGCGAGGCCAAGGCCGCCGAAGTCGGCGCACTATTGACGATCATCCGCGATGTCAAGGGCCTGGCCCGCCCGCCCGCCGTCGGCGACTTCGCCGTTTATGGAGCAGCGCCCCTCCAACCCGCCCCCTCCACTACGCCACCGCGCGGCGAGGACGAGCTTATAGGCGCCCTGAGGCGGGGCGCGCCGCGCGACGCCCATCAAGCGGCGCTGATCGCCGAGGAGCGGGCCTTGGGCGAGGCCCTTGAGGCGACCCTGGCCCAGCCCCTCGACGCGCGGATCGCGCGGTGGGGCGACTTTATCGCCGCCTACCCTGATGGGCGCTACGCCGAGGCCATCGCCGCTGAGATCGCCAGCCTGCGGGCGCTGCTTGAGGACACGCGCCGACGCCAGATCGCCGCCCCACGCCCGGCGCCCCCCGCCGAGATCACCACGCGGTTTCAAGGCCCGGTTCAGATCGAGGTCAACCGACGGCTCGATCTGGCCTTGGCCGTCATCCCCCCCGACGCGCCCACGGCGGCGCGCCTCTTCTGGCGTCGCCAAGGCGAGATCATCTGGGCTCAGGCGCCGCTGCGGCGTGACGGGCGCTTCTATCACCGGCTGACCTTCCCCGCCGCCGCGCTCACCGCGCCGGGCGTCGTGGAGTACTTCATCGAGATCGTGCGCGGCGACGCCCTCTTGATGCCCGTCGCTGGCGACTCCAAGCGCCCGCGCCGCCTCCAAGTGCGCCCCGCCCCGCCGGGGGCCGAGGGCCGCGGCGGCAGCGCCTTGAAGCTGGAGAGCCGCTATGTGGACTTCAACACCGTCGGCGAGGCGGTGGATCGCTACATCCAGTTCGAGGGCACCTTCGCCTACGAGATCAACTGGCGCGCGTTGAAGGTCTTTCGGGTGGGCATGGGCAGCGTGGACGGCGAGGGCGGCGAGACGAAGCGGATCGACGCCGGGGCGCCGACCACCAAGCTGGCGCTCAACTACGCCTTCGCCGAGGCCGAGCTGGGCCTGGGGCATTGGGTGGGCCTCGCCGCGCGGGGCTACACCGGCAACCACCACACCAACGCCGAGGGCGTCTCTGAGTCGGTCAGCGGCGCCGAGGCGCGGCTGCGCTTGGGGGGCGCCGACAGCACCCGGCTCGTCCTCGGCGCCCAGATCATCGACGCCCTGGGCAGCAAGGCCTTCGCCGATATGCACATCACCGTCTTCCCCAAGGCCCCGATCAAGGCCAGCGTGGCCGTGACAGGGCTCCCCGTTGACGCGGATCTGGGCGTGCAGCTCGGGCTTCAGAGCGGCTACCAGGTCAGCGAGCGCCTCAGCGTGCTGGGCGAGCTGGGCTGGAACGTGCGCACCATCAACCACCACGGCCTCACCCTCGGCGCCGGCCTCGGGCTGAGCTGGTAAGGAGCGACGATGCGAACCTCTCTGATTTTGGCGCTCAGCGCCCTGAGCCTCCACGCCGCCCAGGCCCAAGAGATCCCCGCCCAAGAGATCCCCGCCCAAGAGATCCCCGCCGCCGAAGGGATCGAGATCATCCACACGCCGATCAGCTCGGCGGAGGCGGGCCAAGCCATCAAGATCACGGCGCAGATCAACGGCGACTGGCGCGCCGAGGCGCTGACCCTCTTCGCGCGGGAGCAAACACAGCAAACGCAGCAAACACAACAAACGCAGCAAACACAACAAACGCAGCAAACACAACAAACGCAACCCTTTATGGCGATCCCGCTGGCGCGGCTGGAGGGCGACTTCTTCCAAGCGACGATCCCCGCCGCCGTGGTCCACGGCCCTGGGCTGAGCTACTACATCGCCGTCAAGCGCGAGGGCGTGGAGACGGCGCGCTTCGCCTCCGCCGAGGCGCCGCATTGGATCGACGTGGTGGGGCGCACGGGCTTTGACGCGCTCAAGGCGCAGCTGGATCGCTATGACGGTCACCGCTCGCGCCTGCGCCTCGGGGGGCGATTGACCGCCTACGGGCCGCGCCCCATCTACGCCCCTGCCGAGTTCGACGACGAGGCGCGCGGGGCGCTGCTCGGCGACGCCGAGCCCTACAGCGATCGCTACTGGGAGCTGCAAGGCGAGTACACCTACCGCACATTGGCGTGGCTGCATGATCTGCGGATCGGCTTCAACATCATGCGCGGGGCCTGGCCGGAGGTGGACGGCGCGCCGAGCAGCGACGCGCGCAGCCCCGGCGTCTACGCGGGCTACGCCGAGGGCAACGTGGAGCTGCATCACTGGTTGAGCGTGGGCGGGCGGCTGATCTTGGGCGCCAACGCCGAGGGCTTCTCGCCGGGCGGCGGGTTGATCGTGCGGGTGGGTGATATGGCCGGGGTCCATCTCGCCGTGGACATGGAGGCGATCAGCGGCGTCGGCCAGCGCACAGACATGCGCTTTCACTGGGACACCGTGCCGGGGTTCCCCATGGCGGTGGGCATCGAGCTGACGGACTGGCCCGCCGCCCAAGACGAGGCGGCCAACCTCAGCTATGACCTGGGGATCAAGCTGCGCGGCGGCTTTATGGCGCAGCTGCGCGTCGGCTCGGCCAACCGAGGGGGGAGCAAAGCCCATGGCTGGCTGGGGGGGCTGCACCTCGCCCGCGACTTCTGAGCGCCGTTGACCTCGCCGCCGCCCTGGGGCACGCTCCCCGACGATGAACACGCTGCGCCTCGCTGGCCTCCTCCCTCACAGCCGCCTCAACGGCCCTGGGCTGCGCGCCGTCCTCTGGGTCCAAGGCTGCACGCTTGGCTGCCCTGGCTGCTTTAACCCACAAACACACCCACGAGAGGGCGGCGAGGTCATCCCCGTCGATGAGGCCCTGGCCCGGCTCTTGGCCGCGCGCACGCCTGAGCACGTCGGCGTCACCTTCAGCGGCGGCGAGCCCTTCCAGCAGCCCGCCGCGCTGGCCGCCTTGGCGCTCAAGCTGCGGGCGGCCTGGCCCGAGGCCTCTCTGATGGCCTTCAGCGGCTACCCCCTCGCCGCGCTGCGCCGTCGTGGCCCCGCCGGGGCGCTCCTCGACGCCCTCGATCTCCTCGTCGCTGGCCCCTACGATCCCACGCGCCCCAGCCGCGCCGCGTGGCGGGCCTCCAGCAACCAGCGCCTGTGGGTCCTTGGCCGCGCGCCTGCGGATCTCTTTGAGGCCCCTGGCGACGTCGAGATCCACCTCAGCGCGGGCGGCGTCCTCCTCAGCGGCTTCCCCTCCCCTGCGCTGGCGGAGGCGATCCAGGGGCTGGGTCGCTGATCAGACCGCCGTCATCGCCGATGGCGACGCGCGGGGGAGATCAGCCCTCGCCTCTAAGCGCGCGGGGCTGATACATTCCGTCGCTATGCTTACAAGAGATTTTTTGATCCGCGCGCTCCTCAGCGCCGCGCTCTCGCCGCTTCCCAGCCTCGCTCAGCCCAAGCCCAAGCCCGAGGGGGTCGCCGCTGAGGCGCCGCCACGCCGCGCGCGCGACGCCAAGAAGCGCGATGAGCGCGCGCGGCGGGCGG
>JAHJCH010000027.1 GCA_018813065.1 Myxococcota bacterium | reverse complement strand
TGCCCTCATCCCGTTTCCTCCGTCGGTTTTTGGTTCGCACCTAACTCATCGGTTGGATTCGGGATTTTTCTTTTTCGGGGGGTCTTCAGGACCTCAAGGGCATGTCAGGGACTCTGCCAACTTTTCGGGGTTGCGCCCCCTCGAAGGCGTCGAGGAAGATCCGCGCCGTGGTGGGGCTCTGGTAGACGACGATGATCAGGCGCTTCAGGGCGCCCTCCCCTCGCTCAAGGTGTGCCTCGACAGCCTCGACTGCGGCGCGGGCGCAGCGATCCACGGAGAGCCCGCCCGATCCCGTGCCCAACGCGGGGACCGCGAGCGTGGTGAAGCCTCGCTCCTCGGCGATAGACAGACAACGCGTCCAGGCGCGTTGGACCATCGCCTCGTCTCCTTTGGCGGTCGCCGCGTGGATGATCTTGCTCGTGCCGGGGAGTCCGAAGGCGTCGGTGAGGACCGCGTCGCCTTCGCTGATGGGACCCTTGGCGAACATGGCGGCTTGGAGCTGCTCGGGGCGTGAACAAGCACGTCGAATGGCGCCCGAGACGCCCCCCCCCAACCTCAACAGTGTGTTGGAGGCGTTGACGATGGCGTCGGCGACGGCGCGGGCGATGTCCCCCTGACGGATGATGATCTCGAGCCCGCCAAACTCTACCCCAACAGACGCGCCTCGCTTGAGGCAGCCATGCACGGCGTCAGCGATGCGCTCATGCGCGACGACCAACTCGATCTCTCGCGCCTCGTGGCAGCCCTCGCAGCGCTCCATGATCGCTTCGACGGCCTCTGGGATGGAGAAGGGGAGCCCTCGTTGGTGAGGGAGCGGCCTCAGATCGATGGTGAAGGGGTGCGCATCCTCGGGATCGAGCACCTCGTTGAGGGCCTCGATCCACGCCGAGAGGCTCGGCTCCTCGAAGGTGGTGAGGTGGACCTTGGCCTTGTTTTGAATCGTGACTTTGTAGTTCGGCACGGCTCCTCCTACGTCAACACCTGAGACAACAGCGCCCCGTCTTTCGTTGTCATCTCGATCCAAGAGCACGATCACGCGCCAACTTGGATCAAGCCAGCTCGCGTAGCCGCGCAATCGACTCGGTAAACGCTCAAGCAGCTCATCTTTACACTGATGTGTGTAAATCTCCCACGTCAGCGCGTCCCCGAGGATCTTGGGCAAGAGCCCGCGCAAGGCTTGCTCCATCGAGGGCTCCTCGACGATCAACTCCAAGTGTTCGATGGGCATTAACGTGCCCTCTTAGGGCGCGGCGCGCCGCTGCGCGTTAAGGGATCACCGGCGCCGAAGCGCCCCTCCATCCAGAGGTGCCCCATCGAGGCGCCCGCGTCGATAAACCCTTGAACCCCTGGGATTGATGAGGCGTGAAGGGCCTGCGTGAAGCCCGCCTCATCGCGATAGAGGATGCGCGTCTCTTGGGGGCGAACCGCGTTGAGGAAGAAGGGAGAGTGCGTCGTCGCCCAGAGTTGGGCGCGCGTGGCCGCCGCTCGACACGCCTCGGCAAGCTCAGGTAAGAGGCGCGGGTGTAGGAAGTTCTCAGGCTCCTCGATCCCGATAAAGTGAGGCAGGTTTGGCGCATAGAGCATCGTGAAGTAGGCCAAGAGCTTCATCGTCCCGTCAGAGGCGAAGCGCGCGAGGATAGGGATCTCAAAGGGCGCGTCCTTGATTCGCAGGAGCAAGCGATTATCCGCCATCGTCTCCGCAAAGACTCGCTCAAGTTGAGGGACGCGCGCGCGCAGCGCCTCGAAGATCCGCTCCAGGTGTTCGGGGTGCTGCTCTTTGAGAAACTCGATGACGTTGGGGAGGTTATCACCTGTCTTTGAGAGGCGCTCCTGAGGCCCTGCTTCTGGTTGCCCTCGTGTTTCATCGATGGTGAGGTGTGAGACGTGCCAATCCGTGATGAAGTCTCGCAGCGCAGCGACGCGTGGGTGCTCCGCGAATTGCCCCAACGTGCTCACCGCGATCAAGTCGGGCGTGCGTAAGGGCGCCTCTACTCTTTGATCGGCCTCATCGGGTGCCTCACCGCTGACAGCAGCCCCCAATCCGCGCTCATAGGTTAAGAAGCGAAAAGGTTTACCTTGAGGTCCTCGTCGCCACGCCAACCACTCCTCAACAACGACGGGGCGACCACGCTCCTCATCAATGGCGAGATGGTAAGTCATCAATGGTAAGTGTTGCTGCTCGCGGTACTTCAGCTCGATGACGACAGGCCCTTCCTGTCCCCGCGTGCGGATCTCCTTGGCGCGCCCTCGACGATCCCAAGCGTGACGGAGACCAAACTGAAAGCACTCCGAGAGGAAGTGAAAGACATCAAAGAGGGTCGATTTGCCGCTGCCGTTGGGGCCTAAGAGGACCGTCATTGGGGTAAGCGATTTAAGCTCAACGTCGCGCAGAGCGCGATAGTTTTGCACTCGAAGGGCTTCGATTCGGGCTGGTGGTGTCCCTCGCGAAGGTTGAGGCATCGTGGCGCTCTCCTCTCGTTAAATTTGCCTAAGACTATACGCTCACGACCGAAGGAGCCACCCCCCGGGCATCAGTGTCCGAGCGTCGGTCTCACCCCGAGCGCCTTGCGCGCTCTGAGAGCACATGGGCGACACATCTCCCCCGACACATCTCCCGCAGATAAAACTTAGGGCTGATAGAACCAGCGGGGGCTGTGACAAAGCGCTTGGAGGCCGTCACAGACGCTGGCCTCGTCCTCATCGACGAAACGTGACCACAGCGCGGCTTGAAGGGCAGCGTCATTATTACAGACATGGTAATCGCTGAGCGCCAGCCCCTCTTGGAGCTGCGTCGCCAGCGCGCTGTTAAAGCCCGCCTCCCAGCTCGCCCCCTCCGCCCAGGTGCAATGCGCCAGCCCCTCCAACAGCACCTCAAGCTCACCGCTGAGGAGCAGCGCGCTGGGCTCCAGACCCTCGGGGCAAGTCAGGTAGGTCGCCGCGTAAGTCGCCAAGGCCTCGACCATCACGGTTACAGCCTCATCGCGCAGATCATCCATGGTCAAGAAGCGCGTCTCACACGCGCAGGTCTCGAAGGCCGTCGCCAGCTCAAGGAGCGCGCCGCGCGCCCCCTCGACCTGGGCCGTCTTGACCTCCACGAGCAGCAGCGCGCCTGCCGCGTCCACGTCCTCGGGCCGCGTGCCGTGGTTGGGGTTGATCACCTCCGTGATCAGCGTCTCATCACAGTAGACGCTCAGCGTGGTGGTCGTGTGCGGTGGCCATAGCGGGTTGCGTGGCCCTGCGACCTCCTTGTAGGCGTCCTTTTGGAGCCACGTCATCTGGGCATAGCAGATCTCCGCCCCCGCGTCTGGCGTCTCACCGCCACGATCACACTTCTCGTTGAGGCAGGGGGCGGCGGCCTCATCCGCCTGGGTGGATGGGGCCTCCTCGCCGCCGCAGGCGAGGAGCAGGGTCAACAGCGGCGCGACGCGTAGGCGCATGGCGTTCCTCCATAGAGCATCGATGTCATCAGCGCGCCGAGGATCTCAGCGGGCGAGGTGGACTTGCAATGAAAGAAAATCAACAACAGGTCGCGTCACGCAGCCTCTCGGAGCGTGGCGCGTAAAAAATGGTCGCGTCACGCAGCCTCTCGGAACCTCGGAGGTTAAAAAGCGTTGCGTCACACAGCGTCTTGGAACCTCGGAGGTTAAAAAGCGTTGCGTCACACAGCGTCTTGGAACCTCCGAGGTTAAAAAGCGTCGCGTCACACAGCGTCTCGGAACCTCCGAGGTTAAAAAGCGTTGCGTCACACAGCGTCTCGGAACCTCCGAGGTTAAAAAGCGTTGCGTCACACAGCGTCTCGGAACCTCCGAGGTTAAAAAGCGTCGCGTCACGCAGCGCAGCGCCAAGCGCGACTGCGTGGGCCTGGGCCATGGGCCAGGATGACAATCAAGCTCTCGGCGCCCCGCGCCGAAGAGACGAGCGGTTGAGCAGAGGGATCGCGCATGTTTGAGAAGCGGAGGCATGATCGCGCGCCGGCGATCATCAAGGTCAATTATGAGTCGGCAGGCTCGCTCAAGAGCGACTATGCCATCAATATCTCCAAGGGCGGCCTCTTTATCGCCACGGACCAGCCCTTTGAGCTGGGGCAAGCCTTAGAGCTACACCTCAGCAGCGTCGGCGTGCGCCGCAGCATCCCCGTGCCCGCTGAGGTGCGCTGGGTCGGTGAGCAGGACGGCGAGCAGGGCATCGGCATCCGCTTCCTCCTCGAAGATCCCATCACCCGCGCGCGGGTGGAGACGATGGTCAACGCCGTCTTCGATCCCCTGCCCCCCGCGGCGATGGGCGAGCGCGTCAACCTCCTCCTCGTCGATCCCAACCGGCACGCCTGCCGCCTCTTTCGCGAGGGCATCGGCTCGATGGCCAAGCGGATCTTCGAGGTGGATGATTACTTCGTCATCATTGAGTGCAATGAGGGGCTCAGCGCCCTCAATCACCTGCGCATCTCCAAGTTCTCCATGGTCGTGCTGGAGCTTCAGATGCCCGAGGTGGAGGGCGTGGAGTTAATCCGCAAGATCCGCACAGAGATCAGCCAGACGTTGCCCGTGGTGGCGATGTCCAAGCCCACCCCCGGCGCGCGCTATGAGGCCATGGCCTCCGGCGCGGATATGTTCTTGCCCAAGCCCATTCAGCTGCGCGCGCTCTTTAACACCGTCTGTATGATGCTCAAGCTTCAACTCAATGATCGCGAGGGTGCTGCATAGCGCCCCGCAGAGAGCGCGCTTTGTCTCCACAGCCCCTCAACCTCACGCATAAGCTCCTCCTCGCCCACGCCCTTGATCCTCAACCCGACCTTCAGCCCGGCGCGCTGATGCAGGCGCGCGTGGACTGGGTGATCGCCAGCGAGCTGGCTTGGAATGGGATGGCGCGGACCTATGATGCCCTGGGCCGCCCCCCCCTGCCTCGGCCTGATCGCGTCTATCTGGCGGTGGATCATGTGGTGCGGCCCGATAATCTTCATGAGCCCAAGCCCCGCGCCTTGGTGGAGGCCAGCCGCCGCTTCGCCACGGAGGCGGGCTTGACCCACTTCTATGGCCCCAATCAGACCATCCTCCACGCCCGCTTCTTTCACGCCCTCGCCCGCCCAGGTGATCTGATCGTCGGCGCCGATAGCCATACATGTAGTCATGGCGCCCTCGGGGCGCTGGCGCTGGGCCTCGGCGGCGCGGATGTGACGGCGGCCATGGTCACCGGGGATCTCTGGTTGGAGATCCCCGAGGTGATCCGCGTGGGCTTTGAGGGGCGCCCCCCCTTCGGGATCGATGGCAAGGATGTGATCTTGGCGACCCTCGGCGCGCTGGGGCGCAACACCGTGGCGCGTGGGCGCGTGGTGGAGTACGACGGGCCGCAGCTGAGCCTGGATGATCGCTTCGCCATCGCCAATATGACCGCAGAGCTGGGCGGCGTGACGGCCCTCTTCCCCGCCGATGAGGTGACGGCGCGCGCCTTGGTGGGGCGCGGCGGTCTTGATCTGGCCGCTACGCCGCGCGCCGATCCAGGCGCGCCCTACGCGGCGACGCGGACGATCTCTTTGGCGGGCCTCGCCCCACAGATCGCCCGACCTCATCGCCCCGATGCCGTCGGCCCAATCACCGATTGGCTGGGCTTGCCCATCGATGGGGCTTTTATCGGCGCGTGTACAACCACGCGCGAGGCGCTGGTCTTGGCGGGCTTGGTCTTGGAGGCGGCTTGGGCCGGGGGGGCGCGGCCCACCTCAAGCGGTCAGCGCGTGATGAACCCCGGTGATGTCGAGACGCTGGCGCGCCTGGAGGCGCTGGGGTTGGCGGCGGTGTATCGCCGCGCGGGCTTCGAGATCGAGGCGCCCGGATGTAGCCTCTGCTTGGGCTTGTCACGCGCGGCGGCGCGGGGTGAGGTGTGGCTGACGAGCCAAAATCGCAACTATCAAGATCGCATCGGCGTCGGCGCCCGCGCCTTCTTGGCCTCCGCCGCCTCCGTGGCCGCCGCCGCGCTGAGTATGCGCGTCATCGATCCACGCCCCCTCCTCGATGCCCTCGATCA
This sequence comes from Myxococcota bacterium, assembly GCA_018813065.1. GTDB lineage: Bacteria > Myxococcota_A > Bradymonadia > UBA7976 > UBA1532 > JAHJCH01. The sequence goes on along the minus strand of JAHJCH010000027.1, from coordinate 4,635 downwards.
AGCGCGCTTCGCCACGCTCTCTCGTGAGATCGCCGCCCCGTCCACGGCGTCCTTTGAGCCCATCCCTCGTCCAACCCCGCCCCCCGTCCTCACGCCCCCCGTCTTCACGCCCCCTGAGCCGCCCCCCGAGCCGCGCCCCTTGGCGGCGCCCTCCTGTGTGACCTGGATTCGCGGCCAGGTGCAGCGCTTGGGGGATCACATCGACACGGACATGATCATCCCCGGCACGGCGTGTCATCTCACCGATCCTGCGGCCCTGGGCGCGCATTGTTTGGAGCACGCCGCGCCGGGTTTTCGCGCGCGCGTACAAGCAGGGGCGCGGATCATCGTCGCGGGTGAGGGCTGGGGCACGGGCTCAAGCCGCGAGCAGGCGGCCTGGGCCTTGGCGGGGGCCGGGGTGAGCTTGATCATCGCCCGCAGCTTCGCCTTTATCCATCGCCGCAACCTGATCAATGAGGGGATCGCGCATCTGGTGATCGAGGATGAGGCCTTCTTCACGGTGGCCGTGGAGGGGGTGACCTTGGAGGTGGCGTTTGAGGCGGGGCGGGTGCATTGCGAGGGGCGCGTCTATCAAGCGGCGCCGCCGTCGCCGCGCGCCTTGGCCTTGCGGGCGGAGGGCGGGCTCTTGGGCGCGCTGCGCCGCCGTCTGGCGGCTCAGAAGTAGAGGCCCTCTTCTTTCTTTTTGGGCTTGGGCTTGGGCTTGGGCTCGCGTATGCGCGGCGATGGCCGCCGCGTGGGCTTGCTCGCCGCGTCGGGCTCAACCCCCGCGTCTGGATCGAGGATGATCGGCCGCTGCGGCGGCAGCTCCATCTCCTTGGAGAGCGTGAGGTTGTGGGTCATGCGTGGCTGGCTCCCCCGCAGCTTCAGCGACTCCAGCCGGTAGCCCTTGCGCTCGATGCGGATCATCCACACCTCATGGCAGGGGCGCTCGATGGCGAAGGGGGTCAGCCCCAAAGGCTGGTTGGCCATAAAGAGGGTGGCGCCCGCAGGGTATGTCTCGATGGCGTTGACGCAGATGCCCTTCTTGCTCAACGCCGCCTCGTCCTCGGGCGGGGCGCGCCGCGTGATCAGGTAGACGCTCAGCCCCACCACCACCAGCGCCGCCGCCGTCAACGCCAACCACAGCGCGCTCGGCTTGCCGCTGCGCGGCGGCGTGGCCGCCAGTGTCTCGCCAAGGATGGGGTGGCCGGTGGTCTGGGAGCTGTCCGAGGCCTCGTCGAGCTTGCTCGCCCCCGTGGGGTTGGCCGGCAGCGGGCCGCTGTAGAAGCTGGCGGTGTGCGCGGGGAACTGGCCGGAGTAGTCCAGCTCTAACAGGATGTCGAGCACCTCTTGGGCGGAGCCAAAGCGCGCCTCGGGCTCCTTGGCCAAGAGCTTGGCGATGATCGGCCACAGATCGGGGTAGGTGGCCTCCAGGGATGGCGGCGCTTGGTTGACGTGCAGCCAGCCGATCTTCAGCTCAGAGGGCATGTCCTCCAAGCTCTCCGGCACCGGATCTTTAAAGTCAAAGGGCGTGCGCCCCTCAAGCATCAGGTAGAAGAGCAGCCCGGCGGAGTAGAGATCCGTGCGCTGGTCGATGGGCTTGTGGATGAACTGCTCAGGGGCCATGTAGCGCGGTGTGCCGATGAGCATGTTGGCCGCCGTGAGGTTGCGGTTGACCGCCTGCGTGTCCTTGGCGATGCCAAAGTCAAGCACCTTGGCCGTCTCGTTGCCCGCCCTGGAGCGCGTGATAAAGACGTTGGCGGGCTTGAGATCACGGTGGGTGACGCCCTCGGAGTGGGCCTCGGCCAGCCCGGCCAAGATGCCCTTCATCATCGACACCGCCCGCTCAGGCCTCAGCCGCCCCTCACGCTTGAGGATCTGCGACAGCGGCGCGCCCTCAAGCAGCTCCATGACCAGGTAGCGGCGCTGGTCTTCGAGCAGGCCCGTGTCGAGCACACGCACGATGTGATCGCTGTGCAGCCGCGAGATGATCCGAAACTCGCGCTCAAAGCGGATGACCTCGTCGCTGCTCATCGCCGAGTCGAGCAAGAGCTTGACAGCGCAGGCGCGCCCCCCCAGCTTCTCGTCAGCGGCGCGATAGACAATCCCCATACCGCCCTTCCCGATCACGTCGGTGAGGTGATATCGGTGATCGATGGTGGTGTTTAAACGGGGATCTGACATTCAGAGGCCAGGAGATGACAATTCGCGAAACAATATACAGACTCTTCGGGGCCAGCGTCATGCTTCTTTTTGGCGGATGTCTCGACCTCGACGCTTTACCGCCGGCGTGCTTCCCCGGCGAGTGCGATCCTTGCCCCGATGGGCGCTGCCCTCCCGGCTATATCCAGGAGGTCGAGGTGGACTGCCTCACCGATTGCCAGGAGGCTTTGACGGTGGCGGATGAGGCGCTCACGCTCTGCCTGCTCATCGAGGCGCCAGAGGTGATCTTTGCGCCTCAAGCCCTCCGCCCACTGGGGGAGGGCAGCTATCTGCTTGATCCACCGCTCGATCTCACCACGGCTACGCGCGCGCGCTTGCTGGCTCAAGCCGCGCCGCGCTGCGCGGGGTTGGCCTTCGACGCCCCCTGCGAGGATGACTGCGCCTTGGCGCTGTCCCTGGATCTGGAGTCCCTGGACGTGGGCTGGCTGGACGTGGGCGCGGGCGCCGTCCTGCGCTTTGAGCGGGCGACGTGTGAGGCGATGACCTGGAACAATGATGAGATCCAGGCGACGTGCGAGGCGGCGTGGCAGCGCTGCGATGATCCAGAGGACGGCGCCCGCGTCGGGGAGCGCTGCGTTGAGGGCCTGGGGGTCTGCGAGGCCGAAGGCCGCTATGGCTGCGCTTGGGGCGCGCTGATCTGTGACGCGATCCCCGGCGAGGCGGGCGTAGAGCTGGCCGATGATGGGCTGGACAATGACTGCGATGGCTCCGTCGATGAGTCCGATGAGACGCCCCCTGAGCGCTGTGATCTGGGCGAGGAGCGCTTCTGTGGCCTCAACGAGGGGGTCTGTGGCTTAGGCACCCAACGCTGTGAGCTGCGCAGCGCCGAAGACGGCGAGATGGTCGGGCTCTATGGCGACTGCCTCGACAGCCAAGGCGCGCCGGTCATCGGCCCCAGCGTCGAGATCTGCGACGGCCTGGATAATGACTGTGATGGGCAGATCGATGATGGCCTGGCCTTGGACAGCGGCGAGGCCGTCGGCGCGCGCTGCGCCGTGGGGATCGGCGGCTGCCGCGCCCAGGGGCGGGTGATCTGCGGGGCCAATCACGCCCCCCTCTGCGATGCCACAGCTGGCCCGGCCTCCTTGGAGCAGCCCGGCGACGGCGTGGACAATGACTGTGATGGTGAGGTCGATGAGGCCATCTCCGATGATGACTGCGCCGCTGGCGAGATCCGCGCGTGTGGCCTCGGCGTCGGCGTCTGCCTGGCCGGGACGCGGACCTGTGAGGTCTTTGAGGGCGATCCCCGCTTTGGGCGCCTCGGCCCCTGCCTCGACGCCGAGGGCGCGGCGACCTTGGAGCCCAGCGAGGAGATCTGTGATGGGCTGGACAATGACTGTGATGGCACCACCGATGAGGGCCTCGGCGGTGGCGTCTGCGTCGTCGGTCAGGGGCTCTGTCGCCGAGAAGGCACGCGCATCTGCGCCCCCCCCGAGGGGCTGCGCTGTGACGTCGAGCCTGGCCCCGTCGCCCTTGAGATCTGTGATGGCTTCGACAATGACTGTGATGGCGTCGTCGATAATGGCTTTGATCTGAACTCAGACCCCAATCACTGCGGTGCGTGCAATCTGAGCTGCGCCCAGCCACACGCGGAGATGGGCTGCGCGGCGCGGCGCTGCGCGTTCTTGAGCTGTGATGAGGGCTTCGTGGACGCCAATAACAACATCGAGGACGGCTGCGAGTGCGATAACAGCGCCCCCGATGATCCCGACCCGGACTTTATCGACGCCAACTGTGATGGCATCGATGGTCGTGAGGCGCTGGTGGGCGGCGGGCGCGCCCTCTTCGCCTCGCCCAACGTAGGCCGCCCAGGCGGCGCGGGCACCCGCGCTGATCCGCTGCGCGATCTGGAGGCCGCCGTCGCCCTCGCCCACGCCGGTGATCACATCTACCTCGATCAAGGGGTTTACACGCTCTCGGCGACGCTGGAGATCCCCGCAGGCGTGAGCCTCTATGGGGGCTATGACGCCTCCAATCAGTGGCAGACGCGCTCAAATCGCTGGGTGGACGGCGCCAAGACCGTGATCACGGGCGCCTCCATCGTCCTGAAGTACCCCGACACGAGCCCGCCGATGGATCTGGATCAAGTGGAGATCGTCGCCCTGGACGCGGGGCCGGGCGGTGAGATGTCCGCGCCCCTCTGGGTGGAGAGCGGTGAGGGGCTGAGGCTGCGCCGGGTCCGCCTGATCTCCGGGCGAGGCGCTCAAGGGGAGAGCGGCGCGGCGGGGCCTGCCCCCGCCAGCGAGGGCAGCGCGGGGCAGACGGCGGTGTGCGATGGCTGCGCCGGGCCTGCCGGGGAGAACCTCAGCTGCTCCGCCGCCGATGGCAGCCCAGGCGGTGTGGGAGGGCCGCTGAACGCCGCAGGCGAGAGCAACGGCGGCGCCCTCGATGGCGCGGGCGGCGGCGTGGGCCTCGACGGTGAGCGGGGCTTGG
>JAHJCH010000254.1 GCA_018813065.1 Myxococcota bacterium | reverse complement strand
GGCGCGGCGGCTGCGCCGGAGCCACGCCCGGCGGCCCCGGCGGCCCCGCCTTCGCGGTGATGCGCGTCAGCGCCACCTTGACGTTGATCGACGCCGCCGGTCAGCCCCTCCCCGATCAGCGCGCCGCGCTGACGCTGGCGGCTCCTGGCGCGGTTCAAGGCAGCGCGGCGGGGCGCAGCGGCGCCGGTCAGGCGGAGGATGGCTGCGTGGAGGCCCCCGCCGCGCCCGCAGGGCAGGCGGGGCTTGAGGGCTGCTGTGATGTGGGCCTCAACGCGCCTTGTCCTCTCCAGCTCGACTGCGGAGGTGCTGGATGAACGCCCTCTCGCTCGCCCTCGCCGCCCTCCTCCTCGGCGCTCCAGCCAAGGCGCCTCAACCCAATCAGGGCGCCAAGGTCTCCGCCAAGGGCTCTGCCAAGGGCTCTGCCAAGGGCTCTGCCAAGGTCTCCGCCAAGGTCTCCGCCAAGGTCTCCGCCAAGCAGCGACGCCAATCCCAGAAGCTCAAGGCCGAGGCGGACGCGGCCTATAAGGCCGAGGATTATCAGGCCGCGCTGCGGCTCATCGATGAAGCCTATGCCCTCGATCCTCAGCCCAACTACCTCGCCAACCGCGCCCTGGTGCTGCAACAGCTGGCGCGCTATGCCGAGGCCATCGAGGCCTTGGAGGGCTACCTCAAGAGCGCCCCCCCCGAGGATAAGGCGGCCCGCGCCCGCGCCCTCATCGAGTCGCTGCGCCCCCCCCTGCGCGTCGAGACCGATCCGCCCGGCGCCCAGGTGACGCGGCGCGGTGAGACCGCCCCCTTGGGCGTCACGCCCCTGGATCTGCGCGTGCTGCCCGGTCGCTTGAGCCTGATCTTGGAGCACCCCAAGGCCGAGCGGATGCTGGTGGAGCTGGAGGTGAAGCCCGGTGAGCCCAAGCAGGCGCGCTATACCCTCGTGCTCAAGAAGGTGATCAAGCCCGTCGCGCCGCCGCCACCGCCGCCCCCGGATCGCACGCCAGCCTGGATCACGCTGGGCTCAGGGATCGCCCTGGGCGCCTTGTCGGGCGGGATGTACGCGCTGGCGGCCTCAGAGGTCGGCGAGCGCGATACGGCGCGCAGCCGCGCGGACTGGGATGCGCATCAAGGCGCCGCAGAGGCGTGGTATTACAGCAGCTTGTTGGGGGGGGGCGTCAGCCTCGGCTTGATGAGCTTCGGCGCGTGGATGCTCAGCTCAGAAGATCCCTGAGAGGCCCACGTTGAGGGTGAAGACCATCGTCTCTTCTACACGGATGCGGCGCCCAACCGTGTCGTAAGCGGGCACGTAGGTGGGGTTCTGCTCTGCCGCGCTGTACTTGGGATCTCCCTTGCCTTCCACCAAGCCGGAGTTGTTCAGATCCTTGCCGATGTCCGCGTTGGTGATGAAGTGCTCGGTGTCATGCTCAAGGTTTAAGTTGAACTCAAAGCGCACATACTCGGAGAGGTACGCGCCCAGCCCAAAGCGGCCCCCAAGGGTGAGGTATTCCTCGACATCGGTGATCCCATCGGTGAACTGCCCCGCGATCATGATGTCACTGTTCTCGGTGTAGGTCGGGCAGTTGCTCGCGCCGTCCTGGCCGTTGGGGTCGCATGTCTTCGAGGCGCTGGCGAAGGCGTCGAACAGCTCACTGTAGTCGCGGCCCTCGGCGTGATAGGTCGCGCCCAAGCGCAGATCGACGAAGAAGCGAATGTGCTTCTTGGGGTCATGGTAGGGGATGATCTCTGAGCCCAGCTCAAAGCGCGCGCGGTGCCCCGGCGCGATCAGGTTTTGGCTGCTGCCGTAGTCCTTGAACAGCGTGTCCTTTGAGGGGAAGACCAGGAAGCCTTTAAGGCTCATGTAGGGATCGACGTACTTGAAACGCCTCGACAGCGAGGTGCCCATGATCACCTCGTGGACACCACGGCCCACGCCCTCGTTGCCAAAGCGCGCGACCTGGCCCGTGGGGGCGCGGTAGCCCAGCTCCAGGGTCCACTCACCGCGTTGGGGATCGCGCTCCTGGCTCAAGGGGGAGAAGCGCAGCATAAAGAGCATGTCACCAAAGCCCGCGCGCGTGGGCAGGTTGGTGGGCACATCAAAGAGGTTCTCGGGATCATCGACGTCGCTGAGGCGCGGCGCGATGCTGCTGTTCTCCGGCGTGATCACAGGCTTGGTCGGATCGCCGTCATTGCCCGCGAACTCCACCGTCTGATGCTTCTCCAAGACGATGGGCATCTCCACCAGCAGCTCTAGGTCATGCCAGATGCCAAAGCGCAGCTCAGGGACGATCTCTTGGATGACGTGCTCATAGCGCAGCTCCTTGACCTCCAGCAGCTCACCGGCAGGCCCCGCGCCCGGGCACGTGGTGAGGTCATAGGCGCGCGTGGAGGGATCGCAGCTGTACTCGCGCGTGATCTTCGCCCCGCGCTGCACCCGGCGGTACATCACCCGCGCGATAAAGTCATAGAGATCGTCGCCGTCCGCGGCGTCGATGACGTTGGTCAGCTCCGCAGCGCCCGTCAAGCCAGGGATCAGCCACAGAGCACAGATGAGAACCTGCAGGCGTCTACTGAACATTTTTCTATACTCCAATGCGGGCCTACGATAATCGCCTCTCCGCGATGAGTAAAGGCTTTGGCATTCGGCTGCATCCACGCGTGGCTTTGCCCCACCGAGGGCGGCTCAATCATCGCGCAGGCCCAGCTCTTTCATCTTGATTTGTAAGCTCTTTCGAGAGATCGACAGGCGCTTGGCCGCGCGCGTGATGTTGCCCTGGGTCTCCTCCAAGGCGCGCTCGATCATGGCCCGCTCGACACGCTGGGTGCTCAAGCGCACGGCGTCCTTGAGGGTGGTCCCCTCTTCACAGCCAGGCTCGTCTCCAGGCGCGGCCAGCTCCACAGGGAGATCCTCCGCCTCGATGATCTCCCCATCGCAGAAGAGGATCGTCCGCTCCAGCATGTTCTCCAGCTCGCGGATGTTGCCCGGCCAGTCATAGGCCATCAAGCGCGTCATCGCCGAGGCGGAGATGCCCCGCACCGCGCGGGCGAGGCGCTGGGCGTACTTCTCCAGGAGGTGCTCGACCAGGAGCGGGATGTCCTCGGCGCGGGCGCGCAGCGGCGGCAATACGATGGGCACGACGTTGAGCCGGTAGTAGAGATCCTCTCGAAACCGACCCTCGCGGACCTCCTTGAGCAGATCCCGGTTGGTGGCGGTGATCAGCCGCACGTCCACACGGCGAGTTGAGATCCCCCCCACGCGCTCCAGCTCGCCCTCTTGGATCGCGCGCAGCAGCTTGACCTGCATCTCGGTCGAGATCTCACCGATCTCATCCAAGAAGAGGGTGCCCTGATCGGCCAGCTCAAACCGCCCCGGCTTGCTGGTCGCCGCCCCGGTAAAGGCGCCCTTCTCATAGCCAAACAGCTCAGATTCGATCAGCGTGTTGGGGATCGCGGCGCAGTTAACCCGGATGAATGCCTGCGAGGCGCGGTTGGATTGCTCGTGCAGCGCCCGCGCGATCAGCTCCTTGCCGGTGCCTGACTCCCCGGTGATGAGCACCGTCGAGGGGCTCTTGGCGACCTTATCCACCACCCGAAAGACCTGCTGCATGGAGGTAGAGGCGCCGATCAGCCCAAAGCGACCGTTGGCGTCTTGAACCGCGCGGGCCTGCGTCTCCCCAAGGCGGCGCGTCGCCAGGGCCTTCTCCACCACCTTGCGCAGCTCATCCTTGTCATAGGGCTTGGTGATGAAGTCAAAAGCGCCCAGCTTGACGGCGTTGACCGCCGTCTCCACGGTGCCATGGGCCGTGATGATGATCACGGGCATCTCCGCCCAGCGAGAGACGATCTCCCGCAGCAGCTCCATCCCATCGAGCCGAGGCATCTTGAGATCGGTGATCACGGCGTCAAAGGGGGCGGCGGACAGCGCCTCTAGGGCCTCCTGACCGTCGGCGGCCGTCTCCACCTCATAGCCCAGGCGCCGCAGCAAGATCCCCAGCGTCTTGCGCAGGCTCAGCTCATCGTCGGCGACAAGGATGCGCTCGCTCACGGGCTCATCTCGGGCGCTTCCTTGGAGGGGGCGGCGGCGGGCCAAGGGCGCGGTGAGGGCGAACCTGAAGGGTTTGTCCGAACGGGAGACGAAGCCTCCCAGGCGTCAAGCCGGGGTAAGAGGATCAGCCGCGCGTAGACAAACTCCAAGGCCAGCTGCGCGCCGAGGAGGATGTACTGCAATGGGCCAGAGACGAAGAGCCAGATCTCACGCGGGGCGTGGGCGGCCCAGATGCAGGCGACGCCGTGGCCGCCGAGGTTGAGCCCGAGGCGCAAGGTCAAGCCCGCCAGGAAGCCTCGGCGGATGGGATCGGAGACCAGCTCGGGATCGCGGGCGGCGGCCAGGGTCGCCAGGAGGGGGCGCTGACGCCAGACACCATAGAGGAGGATCGCGGCGATGACCCAATCCCCGATCGCGGGGCTGTAGAGGATAAATCGCTCATCTTCGCTGATCAGGGAGAGGCCGCCGAGCAGGAGGACGAGCCCCCCCGAGAGGAGCGCGGCGCGCTCGATGCGCCGCTCGCGCAGCCCATACCAAGCCAGCTCCAGCGCGGAGAAGGCCATCGCGGCGATCAGCCCCTCCTTGAGCCCATAGCGAGCCTCGATGAAGTAAAACAGCACCAAGGGGATGAACGCCCAGAGGGTTTGCGCGGCGCGACCCATAACACCTCAAGTTCGATGATGAACGCCTCGCCGCGTCGTCACGGCCAAGGCCCCCTGCGCGGGGGCCGGGGGCGCCGAGGGCTTTACCATAAAAGGCATCTTTTAGTCTTTATCTTCGCTGAGGCTCTTGAGCAGGTCCGAGAAGCCGCCGTCCTGGCGCTCCCCCAGCTTCTCGGCGACGGTCGGCTCAGGTTGCCCATAGAGATCGTCCTCTTGAGGCGCGTTGAAGCGGTGGAGGAGGGCGTCGAAGGGCGCGTCATGGCGCGGCGGCGGCGCGGCAGGGGCCTCGATGGCGATGAACTCCGTCGGCGGCGGCTGATAGGGATCGACGACGCCGGAGAACTCCTCCTCAACGGAGTCATCCTCTAGGGCGTCAGCGTCGGCGTCGGCGTAGTCGGCGTAGTCGGCGTTGGCGTAGTCGGCGTCGGCGTAGTCGGCGTTGGCGTAGTCGGCGTCGGCGTAGTCGGCGTAGGCCTGGTAATCAGCCGGTGGGTGCGCCTCCACGGGCGCCGCGGGGCCTCGGGCGTCCTCCTGGGGGTAGGCCCCATAGTCATCGAGCGGCGCCTCCTCCAGCGGGTTGGGGAGGAGCGGCGTGGCCATCTCAGCGCCGATCTGCATCGACAACACCGCCGCCTCGCTGGCGCCGCCGGGCGAGGTCGGTGGCGCGCGCTCGGGGACCCCCATCAGATCATCAAGGGAGAAGATCGCGGTGAACTGCTCCGCCTCGGGGGCGCCGAAGCGGCGGCGGGTTTTGGGCGCGGCGGGCGGCGATACGGCGGGCGGCTTGCTGGCGGGCGGCGATACGACGGGTGGCTTGCTGGCGGTGGGGTTGGGAGGGTTCGTCCGAACGGGAGGCGTGGAGGGCGCCAGCGCCGAGGCGTGGATGGGGCCAGGCTCGGCGGAGGGCAGCCCCAGCGCCTCGACGCTGAAGGGCGTCAAGCCCCCCTCTGAGGCGCCCTCTTGGAAGGGCTGCGCGGCGAAGACCTCGCCTTGGAAGGGCTTGGGTTGAAAGCCCTCGGCGGCGAAGACCTCCGGCTTGGGCTCGGGGCGCTCCAAGCTCAGCCCCCAGTTGACCTGGAAGTAGGTAAAGACGTCGCGCTTGGCGAGATCGATGATCTGGGGGCGGCCCTGGCCGGGGCTGACGGCGTAGATGCGGTTGACCCTGCGGGCGCTCTCCTGGCCGAGCGAGGCGATCTGCCCCAGCGTCACCACCAAGTCCAAGCCCGCCGAGAGCAGGCCAGGCACGGCGCGGCCCTGCTCAGGGCCGACGCTGGAGAGCGCCAGGGCCTCCAGGCGAGAGATCGCGTCATCGGCGGTGACGCCAGGCAAGATCATCAACACGGGCACGCGCCGATCGGCGAGGAGGCGGGCCGCCTCCCAGGCCTCTTGCGCTTGCACCTCGGCGATGAAGAGGCGGTCGAGGTTGAGCAGCCCCGCGTAGTAGAGCAGATCCGCGTTGGTGATGGGGTGGCCCTCGCCGGGGTGGTGCGGGCGCAGGCGCAGGGGGGCGCGCTGGGGCAGCTCCACCTCTAAGCTCTCCTCCAAGAGCGCCACGCGGGCGTGCTCAGGGAGCGCGGCGAGGAGGGCTTGGGCCAGGCTGGTTAGGCCACTGCCCGTGGCGCCGACCAAGGCGATGTTCAGCCGCCCTCGGATCGCCGCGCGCAGGAGCGTGGCCGTCTCCCCAGAGAGGAGCCCCGCCTCGATCAACCCCTCCAAGGCCGTGAAGCGCGCCAAGGGGCGCTGAATGGTCAGGAGCGGGGCGTCCACCACCGGCTCGCGCAGCCCCAAGAAGTGCGTCCCGTCATTGAGGATCACCTCAAGGCAGGGGTGATCGGGATCAAAGGCCTTCCCCGCCCGACGGGCTAAGCCCTCCAAGCCCTCGCGCAGCGCCTGCGGTGGGTAGTCGATGGCCTCTCTGCGCGACACCCCGCGGCCCTCCACCAAGAGCGGCGCGCCACCCCCAATAGAGATGCGCACGACATCAGGATCTGAGAGGTAGTCATTGAGGGGCGCGAAGAGACGCGCGATGGAAGCTGGGACACGAGCCAAGCCATCCTCCTCACCCAGGCGGGGGCAATGCGTCGGAAGCGTTGACCCCCGAGGCGCTAAATGATAAGCCAAGCCGAAATGATTCGCGCGCTGAGCGTGTTTGGGACCCTCGCTTGCGGCCCCAGCGCCTCAGCGGCGTGGAGTCTGAAGGCTTTTCGGGAAGAGAACAACCCCTCACCCACACAGGAAGAAGCATGCAAAAGATTGCGCTCTTTTTCACCTTAGGCGCCTTGCTCGCGGCCTGCGAGCCGCCCAGCGGGATCTCCGGGATTCAAACCCAGACAGACTCACAGGAGAGTAACCTCTCCGGTAAAGGGGTCAAGAACTTAGCTAAGGCGGTTCAAAAGGCGCGGGCCAACGTCACGGGGGATGTCCTCAGCGTCGGCGACAGCTATGTAAAGGGCGCCAAGGACGCGGTGGTCACGATCATCGAGTTCTCTGAGTTCCAATGCCCTTATTGCAGCCGCGTCACCCCCACGCTCAAGAAGATCCTGGAGGCCTTCCCCGGCCAGGTCCGCGTGGCCTTCAAGCATAACCCGCTGCCCTTCCACAAGGACGCGCCCTACGCCTCCAAGGCGGCCCTCGCCGCCGGCGCCCAGGGCAAGTTCTGGGAGATGCATGACGTCCTCTTTGAGAACCAGCGCAAGCTCTCCGTCGAGGACATCGACGGCTACGTCAAGCAGCTCGGCTTGGACATGGCGCGCTTCAAGGCCGACGTCAACAGCCCCAAGCTCGACGAGATGATCAAGGCCGATCAGGCCCTGGCGGTGAAGGTCGGCGCGCGCGGCACCCCCAACTTCCGCATCAACGGCAAGCTCCTCAGCGGCGCCCAGCCCTATGAGAACTTCGAGAAGATCATCAAGGAAGAGATCAAGATCGCCGAGGCCATGAAGGCCCAGGGCAAGAGCAGCGAGGAGATCTACAAGGCCCGCGTCGCCGCCAACTTCGAGATGCCCCAGGCCCGCCCGGCCCCCAAGCAGAAGAGCGACAACAGCAACACCGTCTACAAGATCCCCGTCCCCGCCGACGCGGCCTCCAAGGGCGGCAGCGAGCCCCTCGTCACCATCTTGGAGTTCTCTGAGTTCCAATGCCCCTTCTGTAGCCGTGTCAACCCCACGATCAAGCAGATCCTGGACACCTACGGCGACAAGGTGCAAGTGCGCTTCATGCACAACCCCCTGCCCTTCCACAACAACGCCCGCAACGCCGCCAAGGCCGCCTACGCCGCGCAGCAGCAGGGCAAGTTCTGGGAGCTGCACGACAAGATGTTCGCCAACCAGCGCAAGCTGGATGATCCCAGCCTGGAGGTCTACGCCAAGGAGATCGGCCTTGATATCGTCAAGTTCAAGGCGGACATGGCCAGCCCCAAGGCTGAGGCGCAGATCGCCGAGCACCAGAAGATCGCCGCGCAGTTCGGCGCGCGTGGCACCCCCAACTTCTTTGTCAATGGCCGCCAGATCACCGGCGCGCGCCCCTTCGACGCCTTTAAGAGCGTCATTGATGAGGAGATCAAGAAGGCCGAGGCCGCCCTCAAGGCCGGCACCCCCCGCGCCAACATCTACGCCAAGCTGACGGCCAAGGGTCAGACCAAGGCCGCCGCCCAGCAAGCGCCGGAGCGCAAGGGCCGTGATCCCCTCGACGACAAGACCGTCTACAAGGTGCCCGTCAACGCCGCAGACGCCGTTAAAGGCCCCGCCGACGCCCTCGTCACCATCGTGGAGTTCTCCGAGTTCCAATGCCCCTTCTGCAAGCGCGTCGGCCCCACGCTCAAGCAGATCGAGGAGACCTACGGCAAGGACGTGCGGATCGTCTTCAAGCACAACCCGCTGCCCTTCCACAAGGACGCGCCCCTCGCCTCACAGGCGGCCCTCGCCGCTGGCGCCCAGGGCAAGTTCTGGGAGATGCACGACAAGATCTTTGAGAACCAGCGCAGCCTCGGTCGCCCTGAGCTGGAGAAGTACGCCGCCGAGATCGGCCTGGAGATGGGCAGCTTCAAGGCCGCCCTGGACAAGATGGCCTACAAGGCTCAGATCGAGGCCGATCAAGCCCTCGCGCGTGAAATCGGCGCCGGTGGCACCCCCAACTTCTTCATCAACGGCCGCAAGATCGTGGGCGCGCAGCCCTTCGATAACTTTAAGAAGCTCATCGATGAGGAGCTGAAGAAGGCCAAGGCGCTTGAGGCCTCTGGCGTCGCCCGCGCGCAGATCTACGCCAAGGTCACCGAGAAGGGCCAGAGCAAGGCCGCCGCGCCGCAGCAAAAGCCGGTTGAGGAGGACAACACCGTCTATGATGTCCCCGTCACCGAGGATGACTTCATTAAGGGCAATCCCAGCGCGCCGATCACCATCGTGGAGTTCTCTGAGTTCCAATGCCCCTTCTGCAAGCGCGTCGGCCCCACGCTCAAGCAGATCGAGGAGACCTACGGCAAGCAGGTGCGGATTATCTTCAAGCATAACCCCCTGCCCTTCCACAACAACGCGCAGCTCGCCTCACAGGCGGCCATCGCCGCAGGCAAGCAGGGCAAGTTCTGGCAGATGCATGACGTGCTCTTCGAGAACCAGCGCGCCCTTGAGGCCGAGAAGCTGCAAGGCTACGCCGCTGAGCTGGGGCTGAACATGGCGCAGTTCAACGCGGACCTGAACAGCGACGCGGTGAAGGGGATCATCGAGGCGCATAAGGCGCAGAGCGCCAAGGTCGGCGCGCGCGGCACGCCCACCTTCTTCATCAACGGCCGCAAGGTGCGCGGCGCGCAGCCCTTCGACAACTTCAAGAAGGTCATTGATGAGGAGCTGGCCAAGCTCAACAAGCCCGCTGTGTTCGTCAAGCCGGTGATGCCCATCGCGCCGATTAAGCCTGTTGCGCCAGTTGCTCCGGTCGCGCCTGTCGCGCCTGTTGCGCCGGTCGCGCCTGTTGCTCCGGTCGCGCCTGTTGCGCCGGTCGCGCCTGTTGCGCCGGTCGCCCCGGTCGCGCCCGTCGCGCCTGTCGCCCCGGTCGCGCCTGCGGTCCCTGTTGTTCCGGTTGAGCCTGTTGCCCCGGTCGCGCCTGTCGCCCCGGTCGCGCCTGTTGCCCCGGTCGCCCCGGTCGCGCCTGTTGCCCCGGTCGCCCCGGTCGCGCC
>JAHJCH010000253.1 GCA_018813065.1 Myxococcota bacterium | reverse complement strand
CCGCGACCGGCTCGCCCGCGACCGGCTCGCCCGCCTCGCCCGCGCCCTCGATGACGCAGCGCTCCTCGTCGAGCCCCAGCAGGCGCCGCAGCGTGGGGGTGTTGATGTGTGGCGTCTCTTCAAACACCAGCTGATCCAGGCGGAAGTATGGCGAGGTCATCACCCGCCCCCAGGCGAGATAGATCAAGCCCAGCGAGAGGGCGAGGGCCAGCGTATAGCGCAGCAGGCGACCCAAGGCGGCGCGGCGCGATGCGCGGGCGGGCGCCTCCAAGGCGGGCGGGTTCATGATCGCCCCTCAGCCCGCCGTCGTCGGCGTGGCCCAGCCCTCATGGCGCGCGCCCTCAAGGACCCGCTCGATGAGCGCCTCAAAGGCGAGGCCGCGCCGCGCCGCGATCTTGGGCACCAGGCTCGTGGCCGTCATGCCCGGCAGGGTGTTGAGCTCCAACATGATAAAGCGCGCCTCGCCGGTGTAGATGAAGTCGCTGCGGGTGACGCCCTGACAGCCGAGGGCGCGGTGGGCCGTCACCGCCGCCGCCTCGATCTGCGCCAGGGCCGCTGCGGGGATGCGCGGCGGGAGGTGATAGCGCGTCTGATTGGATTGGTACTTGGCCTCATAGTCATAGAAGGCGTTGGCGGGCTCGATCTCCACCGCGCCGAGGGCCTGATCGTCGAGGACGGCGACCTGCACCTCGACGCCGCGCTGATAGGGCTCGACCAAGGCCAACCCGCCGCCCGCTGTGGCCGCCGCCAGCGCGCGCGGCCAGGCCTCAAGCCCCTCGACGATGGAGACGCCGACGCTGGAGCCCTCGCGCAGCGGCTTGATCACCAGCGGCGGCGGCAGCGGCGGCGCGGCGGCGGCGGCGGTGACGAGGGCGTGGGGCAGCGTGGGGATGGCCGCCTCGCGGAAGATCCCCTTCGCCAGCGCCTTGTCAAAGGCCAGCAGGCTGGCGCGCTGCCCCGAGCCGGTGTAGGGCATCCCCAGCCAGTCGAGGAGCCCTTGGATGCGCCCATCCTCGCCATAGGTGCCGTGCAGGGCGTTAAACACCACGTCCACCCGCGCGGCGCTCAGCCGCCTGGGCAGCGCGCGATCGGCGTCGATCTGCGCCACGTCATAGCCGCGCGCGCGCAGGGCCCCGGCGATGGCCGCCCCCGTCGCTTGGCTCACCGCCCGCTCGCTGGAGGGGCCGCCCTCCACGACGCCGATCCGCGCGCCCTTAAATCGCCCGCTCAGCGCAAACGCCTCGACGGGCTCAGGCTGCTTGCTTTGTGTGCTCATCTGCGCAGCTCCCAGAGGTTAAGGAGGTCATCGACGATATGGTCGCCCGCCAAAGGGCGCCCCCAGGCCCGCGCGCGCTCGCCCATCTGGGCCAGGCGGCGCGGGTCCGCCAACAGATCCCCGATCTCGGCCACGAGGCCCTCATGGCTCAGCGCCTCTTGGCGGCGCATCAGCGCCGCGCCCGCGTCCACGAGGGCGGCGGCGTTGGCCGCTTGGTGATCGTCGGCGGCGTGGGGGAAGGGGATAAAGAAGGCGCCGCGCCCCATGCAGGCCAGCTCGGCGACGGTGGTGGCCCCCGCGCGGGCGATGACCAGATCGGCGGCGGCCATGGCGGCGGCCACGTCGTCGATAAAGGCCGTCACCTCCGCCGCCTCGAAGCCCGCCGCGTCATAGGCGGCGCGCACCGGCGCGTCCTTGCCCGCGCCCGCCTGATGACAGACCTCCAGATCGGGTAAGCGCGCGCGCAGAGCGGCGAGGACGGGGGGGAGCCGCTCATTGAGCGCCAAGGCGCCTTGGCTGCCGCCCAAGATCAAGACGCGGCGGCCCTGGCCCGGCGGCGCGGCGTGGGCGGCGATCTGGATGAGATCGGCGCGGATGGGGTTGCCCAGCAGGCGCGCCTTGCTGGCGGGCATCTGCGCCTCGGCCTCTGGGAAGGCGACATAGACGCGCTGGACAAAGCGGGAGAGGACGCGGTTGGTCAGCCCCGCCCGCGCGTTCTGCTCCGCCACCGCCGTGGGCAAGCCCAGCAGCGCGGCGGTGAGCACCACGGGGCCTGAGACGTAGCCGCCGACGCCGAGCACGATGTCTGGCTGGTGGCGGCGCAGCGCCCGGCGCGCGTCGAGCAGGGCGCCAGGCATCCGCGCCAAGCTGCCCAGCCGCTCGACGGCCCCCGCGTTCTTGAGCCGCCGCGTCGCCACGCCCTCGAAGGGGAAGCCGCGCGCCGCCGCCACCCGCGCCTCTAGCCCGTCGGGGTTGCCGATGAAGACGACCGAGCCGCCCTCCACGCGCTTGAGGAACGCCTCGGCGATGGCCACGGCGGGGAAGACGTGCCCCCCTGTGCCGCCGCCCACCAAGGCCAGCTTGAGCCCATCACGATCACCCATGTCGCCTCCAGCAGCGCGGCCATCGCCAGAGCCATCGCCAGAGCCGCGCCCCATCGATCTCAGGGATGCGATCGACCCAGCTCGGCGCGGGCTGGCCCTTGGAGATCTGGCCCTTAGAGATCTGGCCTTTAGAGATATTGAGCAGGACGCCGACCGAGACGCCCAAGAGCAGGATGGAGCTGCCGCCGTAGCTGATAAACGGCAGGGTCAACCCCTTGGTGGGCAAGAGCGCCGTGGCCACGCCCATGTTGACGAAGGCTTGAAAGCCGATCTCTGCGGTGATCCCGAAGGCGAGGAAGCGCCCAAAGACATCCGGCGCGGCGGCGGCGATCTTGAGCCCCCGCCAGATAAAGAAGCCATAGAGGCCGATGAGGAGGAGGACGCCCCGCAGCCCCAGCTCCTCGCCGATGATGCAGAAGATAAAGTCCGTGTGCGCCTCGGCGAGGTAGAGCAGCTTCTGCTGGCTCATCCCCAGCCCCAGCCCCGACCACGCGCCGCTGCTGAAGCTGATCATCGCCTGGGTGATGTGAAAGCCCACGCCCAGCGGATCACGCTCGGGGTAGAGGAAGGCGATGATGCGATCCAGGCGATAGGGCTTGTCGATGATGGCGGCGACGACGAAGAGGACGCCGAGGAGCGCCAAGAGCAGGAGGTGCCTCATCCGCGCCCCGGCGATCCACAGCATCAAGACCATCAGCCCCGCGCAGATCATCGTGCTGCCGAAGTCCGGCTGGATCATCAGCAGCCCCCCGATGAGCCCCAAGGCCCCGATCGGGGGCAGCCACGCCACCGTAAACCGCTCAACCCGAGGCTGGATCTGCGTCAGGTGCTTGGCGAGCCACATCAGCCACACCAGCTTGATCAGCTCGCTGGGCTGAAAGCGCAGCGGGCCGATCTTGATCCAGCGCGAGGCGCCCTTGGCGTTGGCGGCCACGCCGGGGATGAGGACGGCGATGAGGGCGAGCGCGCCGATGAGGACGGCCAGGGGGGCGAGCCGTCGCCACACGTCATAGGGGATCTGGGCGCAGGCCGCCATCATCGCCAGCGCCACCAGGGCGTAGGCTGCTTGGCGCTTGAGGTAGTAGTGGCTGTCGCCTGTCGCCTGCTCGGCGGAGATCAGGCTGGCGGCGTAGACCATCACCACGCCGAAGCCCATCAAGATCAGGGTGATGATCATCAAGGGGCGGTCATAGCCGGGCTTGAGGGCCTCGACCATCACCGTCTCGGCCTCCTGCGCGGGGCGAGGGCTGGGCTTGATCATCGAATCTTGAGGCTCGCCAGGGCGATGAGCGACAACATCACCGAGATGATCCAGAAGCGGACGACGATCTTGGGCTCCTGCCAGCCCAGCTTCTCAAAGTGGTGATGAATGGGGGCCATGCGAAAGACCCGCTTGCCCGTCAGCTTGTATGAGGTCGTCTGAGTGATCACCGACAGCGCCTCGACGACGAACAGCCCGCCGATGATCACCGACAGCAGCTCGTTCTTGCTCAAGACCGCCAGCATCCCCAGCGCGCCGCCCAGCGCCAAGCTGCCGACGTCGCCCATAAAGACCTGGGCGGGGTAGCTGTTGAACCACAAAAAGCCCACGCCCGCGCCGATGATCGCGGCGGCGAAGACGGCCAGCTCGCTGACGCCTTGGACGTGGGGCAGGTGCAGGTACTCGGCGATGTTGAAGGCATAGTAGCCGCCGCCAGACATGGCCTCGGGCAGCATCAGCACGGCGCCCGCGCTGTAGGCCAGGATCATATAAGTCACCGCCGCGACGATCACCGGGCCGATGGCCAAGCCATCGAGGCCATCGGTGAGGTTGACGGCGTTGCTCGTGCCCACGATCACGATCAGCTCAAAGGGCAGCAGGAGCGCCAGGGGCAAGGAGATCGAGAACTTCTCGGCGCTGACGAAGGGCAGGTACAGCTCTTGGCTAAAGCCGTCGGCCTCACGGAACAAGGCCAGCATCACCAGCGCGCTGATGAGGAACTGAAAGAGCAGCTTAAAGCGCCCCGAGAGCCCCTTGCTGTTCTTCATGCGCAGCTTGAGGTAGTCATCGACGAAGCCGACGACGCCGAAGCTGACGGTCACCGCCAGCGCCGCCCAGACATACAGGTTGGAGAGATCGCCCCAGAGGATCGTGGGGATGACCAAGGCGAAGAGGATCAGCGAGCCGCCCATCGTGGGGGTGCCCGCCTTACTGAAGTGGCTCTCGGGGCCGTCCTTGCGGATGACCTGGCCGATCTGCCGCGACTGGAGGCGGCGGATAAACCAGGGGTAGAGCACGAAGCTGATGAGCATCGCCGTGAGCATGGCGGCGATGACCCGCAAGGAGACGTAGCGGAAGACCCGCAGGGGGGGGAAGTAGCCCCGCAGGGCATCGGCGAGCCAAATCATCATTGATCAGCGCAGCTCCATGAGGGCCTCAGCGGCGCGCTCCAGGCGCACGCCTCGGGAGGCTTTAAACAGGATGGGTTGGCCCTGCGCGCGCAGGCCGTGGAGGATCGGGGCGACGGCGGCCACGTCAGGGGCGAGGACCAAGCGAGGCGAGGGCGCCCCGGCGCCCTTGAGGATCAGCGCGCCGGCCTCACCGACGGCCACGACGCGCGCCTTGGGCGCCTCCTCGGCCAAAAGCCGCCCCAGCGCCAGATGCGCCTCATCGTGGAGGTCGCCCAGCTCGCGCATCTCCCCCAAAACAACGATCCCCTCGGGGGCAGCGGCGACGAAGGCGCGCGTGGCGGCGGCCATGGACTGTGGATTGGCGTTGTAGCAGTCGAGGATCAGCGGCGCGCCATCCGCCAACCGGCGGATCTCCCCGCGCAAGGGCGGCGGGGGCAAGGCGGCCAGGGCGGCCAGGGCGGCGTCGATGGGCGCACCGAGGCGCAGCGCCACGTTGAGGGCCAGCCGCGCATTGGTGACATGGTGTGTACCCGAGAGCTGGAGCGTCAGCGTGTGGACCACGCCGCCGATGCTCAGCCGCGCGCGCGTGCCCTCCAGCGTGACCTGGGGCGCGCCGATCAGCCGCGCTTGATCCGCCGCCTCGCTCAGCCGCAACAGAGGCGCCGCCAGCCCCGCCAGCGCCGCCTCACCATAGGGCAGCCCCTCGGGGACAACGGCGAGGCCCTCGGGCGGCAGCGCGTGGAGCAGGGCGGCCTTCTCCACGGCCACGGCGCGCAGCTCCCCCAGCCCCGCCGTGTGCGCCAAGCCGATCCCGGTGATGATCCCGATCTGTGGGCGGGTCAGCGCCGCCAGCGCGGCGATCTCCCCCGGCGCGTTGGTGCCCAGCTCGATGACCGCGAAGGGCTGATCGCGCAAACCCAGGAGGGTCAGCGGCACGCCCAGCTGGTTATTCCAGTTCCCCGGCGTCTTATGGACCGCGCCGAGGGGGCTCAAGGCGGCGGCGAGCATATCCTTGGTGGTGGTCTTGCCGCTGGAGCCGGTCAGGGCGATGACGACGCCTTGAAATCGCGCGCGCTGATACGCCGCCAGGGCCTCCAGGGCCTTAAAAGTGTCCTCCACCACCACCACCGCGACCCCGGAGGCGATCAACTCCGGTGACACGATCAAATCCGGTGACCAAGCCCCATCACGCGCCAAGATCAAGGTCGCCGCGCCCGCCGCGACGGCTTGGGCGGCGAAGGCGTGGCCGTCAAAGCTCGGCCCGCGCAGGGCGAAGAAGGCCGCGCCGGGCTGGAGGGCGCGGGAGTCGGTGGAGATCGCCCCCAAGGGGCCATGATCACCGGCGATCAGCGCGCCATCACAGGCGGCGCAGAGATCCCGCGTCGTCAGCGGGCTCATCGGCGGGCTCATCGGCGGCCCCACAGCGCCTCAGCGGCGACCTCAACGTCATTAAAGGGGCGGCGCACGCCGTGGATCTCTTGGTATTCCTCGTGACCCTTGCCCGCGATCAGCAAAGCGTCGCCGGGCTTAAGCGCGGCGACGCCTGCGGCGATGGCCGCGCGGCGATCCAGCTCCACGAAGACCCCGCCGGGCTGGGGCGCGCCGACCATCTCCGCCCCCGCCGCCAAGGCCCCCGCCGTCGCCGCCGAGGCGATGGCCGCCGGGTCCTCCGTGCGCGGGTTATCGCTGGTGATGATCACCGCATCGGCGCCCTCCACGGCCACGCGACCCATCGGCGCGCGCTTGATCGGATCGCGATCCCCGCCGCAGCCGAAGAGACAGAAGAGACGACCGGGCGTGATCGGGCGCAGCGCCTCCAAGACGCGCTCCAGCGCATCGGGGGAGTGGGCATAATCCACCACCACCGAGGCGCCGAGGGTGTTGTCCACCGACTCCAGGCGGCCCCGCACCCGCGCTGCGACCACGCCGCGCTCGATCCCCTCGATGGGCACCCCCACGGCGACGGCCAAGGCGGCGGCGAGGGCCACGTTCACCGCGTTAAAGCGCCCGATCAGCGGGCTCTTGAGCGTCAACGCGCCGCGCGGCGTGTGGAGGCGGCCGCGACACCCGTGGGCGTCCAGGTGCAGCCCCTCAAAATGAACCTCCGCCGTGGGATCATCGAGGCTCAAACGCCAAACCTCAGGGCCCTCGATCTGGTCGGCGAGGGTGGCGCCGAAGGGGTCCTCGACGTTGATGACCGCCACGCCCCCCCGCTGGGCCGAGAACAGGCTGGCCTTGGCCTCGCCATAGGCGCGCATATCGGGGTGATAGTCGAGGTGATCTTGGGTGAGGTTGAGGAAGCCGGTGGCTTGGAACTCGATGGCCTCGACGCGGTGCTCCACCAGCCCGATGGAGCTGACCTCCATGGCGCAGGTGTCCACGCCCAGCGCCACCATCTCGGCCAGGAGGCGTTGAAGGGCGGGGGCCTCGGGGGTGGTGAAGATCGTCGCGCGGCGTTGATCACCCAGGCGATGCTCCAGCGTGCCGATCAGCCCTGGGCTGAGGCGCGCGGCGGCCACCATCTCGGCGATCAGCGCCGTCGTCGTGCTCTTGCCGTTGGTGCCGGTGACGCCGATCATGCGCATACGCCGCGCGGGGTGGCCGCTGAGGAGGGCGGCGATCTGGCCCATCTCGCGGCGCGGCTCGCGCAGCGTGGCCACGGCGTTGACCTCTTCTGGCGCCTCGACGCCTGGGGCCACGGCCAAGGCCACGGCCCCGCGCGCCCAGGCGCTGGGCCAAAAGGCCAGCCCCTCATGCTGACGCCCCGGCAAGGCCACGAAGAGATCCCCCCGGCGGACATCGCGGCTGTCATGGGTCACGCCAAGGATCTCCACCTCGCCGCCGCGCAGCGCGGTCATGGAGGGGATGGCTTTGCAGATATCTGAGAGCTTCACGCGACCTGACTCCTAAAAAACAGCGCGGTGAGGCGAGCGAGGGCTTAAAGAGTCGCCCCGCCCGGCTGCGCGAGCTTGAGCTTGAGGATCTCATCAGGGGCCAAGACCCCGCCCGCCTGGGGGGTTT
The DNA here is from genome assembly GCA_018813065.1 of Myxococcota bacterium. Taxonomy (GTDB): domain Bacteria; phylum Myxococcota_A; class Bradymonadia; order UBA7976; family UBA1532; genus JAHJCH01. The sequence goes on along the minus strand of JAHJCH010000253.1, from coordinate 3,465 downwards.
GCCCGCGCACCTGCCCAGAGCCCTCGATCTGCACCCGGATCCCCCGCTCGGCGGCCTTGGCGATGGCCTCGGTGAGCGTGGCGCCGCGCAGATCGGGGACGACGACGCGCTTGGAGGCGCCGTCGAGGTGCCCAGGCACCCACCACCAGGGCCGCAGCTGCGGATCGATGGCCTCGGCGGCTTGCTCTTCGGCCTCGCCAACGTCCTCTGCGGCGGCGAGGCCATCGGAGGTGCTGGGGACACCCAGCATCGACAAGCCCTGCGCGGCGATCTGGGCGAAGACCGGCGCGGCGACGGCGCCGCCGTAGTGCGCCTCGCGGGGATCATCCACGGCGACATAGATGACGAGGCGTGGATCTTCAGCGGGGGCGAAGCCGATAAAGCTGGCGCGGTAGCGATCCTTGTCATAGCGCCCAGTGTGCTCATTGCGCAGGTTGCTGGTGCCCGTCTTCCCCGCCACCTGATGACCCGGAATCCGCGCCTTCTGCCCTGTGCCGCCCTTCTGCGTGACCATGATCATCCCTCGGATGGCGTCCTCTGCGGCCTGGGCGCTGAGGACACGACGCGCTTGACGTGGCGGGAAGTCCTCCAGGGGCGTCCCGTCGGGGCCTAAGATGGCAGAGACGAGGCGCGGGCGCATCAAGATCCCACGGTTGGCCAAGGCAGAGTAGGCGCGGACCATCTGGATCGCGGTGACGCTGATGCCGTAGCCATAGGAGGCCGTCGCCAGCCGGGCTTGGCGCCAGGTGTTGGGCGGATCGAGGATGCCGCGCGACTCGGGGTTGATCCCCAGGCCCGTCGTCTCCCCGAAGCCGAAGGCGCGCAGGTAGCTGTGATAGGTCTCGCGGCCGAGGAGCTGAGCCACCTGGATGGCGCCGACGTTGGAGCTGTGCTGGATGATCTCCAGCGTCGTCATGCGGTTGTTCTCCATCCGGTGTGTGTCGCGGATGAGGTGGCGGCCCACGCGGATGCGCCCGTGAAAGGCGGGCCAGATGCGATCGGGGCGCACGCCCTTGGCGTCCATGGCCGAGCTGATCAGGATGGGCTTGATGGTTGAGCCAGGCTCGCTGGCGTGCTCCACCAGGCGGTTGCGCCAGCCGCGCTTATCGGCGCTGCTGCGATACTGATTGGGATCGAAGCTGGGGGTCTGGGCCATCGCCAGGACATCGCCCGTGCGGGGGTCCATGACGATGGCGATGCCGTCCGCCGCGCGCATGGCCTTGACCTGGGCATAGAGGGCCTGCTGGGTGACGTGCTGAATCCCGCTGTGGAGGGTCGTGCGCAGGTGACGCCCGGCGAGCTGCTCGATGGGGATGATCCCCGCAGGCGTGGCCACGCGGCGGGAGGCCGCCGTGCGCCCCGAGGTGCGCACCGCCTCCATATCAAAGGACTGCCCGCGCAGCACCCCATCGAAGTTCTTCTCCAGGCCCTCGCGGCCGTTGCCATCGATATCGACGAAGCCCAAGAGCGCCCCGGCGAGATCCCCCTTGGGGTAGTGACGATGGGGCTCGGGGTACAGCTCGATCCCCTCCAAGCCCAGCGCCTCGACGGCGGCGGCGGCCTGCGGCGAGATATGACGCTGCACCCACAAGAAGTCGCCGCGCCCTGAGGCGAAGCGGGCGGGCATTGGGCCGAGGGGCAAGGCCCCAGCCAGCTTGGCCCAGACCTCCGCCGGGCGCTTGATCTTGCCTGGCTGAGCGACGACGGACTGGGCGTAGGCCGTCGAGGCCAAGAGCGCCCCGTCGCGATCATAGATATTGCCGCGCCGCCCCTCCAGGGTGAGGGTCGTGCGCTTCTGGGCCTCACCTTGGGTGGCGTAGCGATCATGCTGGGCGACTTGCAGGTAGAGGGCGCGGGCGACGAGGGCGGCGGCGAAGACCACGAGCGCGACGATGACCCATCGCGCGCGAGCGCGCAGGGGGCCATTGGCGGGGCGGGGACCATGGCGACGACGGAGGCCGAGGCGGCGGAGATCAGCGAGGCGCAGCGGGGACATCAGCGGGGGCACCTTCAGGTGAGAGGTGGATGACCTCCACCGCGTCCGGGCTGGGCGTGCGCAGCCCTGCCTCGGCGGCGATGGGTGTGATGCGGCTTGGGGAGATGAGCGCCTCGCGGATGATCAGCCGCTTTTGGTGCTCATCCAAAAGCTCTCGATGCACAGACTCCAAGCGAGAGATCTCAAAGCCCAGGCGGATGGCGAGGTTACGCGCGGTGATCTCCTTGACGGCGATCCAGATCATCGCCGAGGCGACCAACAAGGTCAGCAGCGCCGCCCTCATGCGCGGCGCCTCACGCCCCTCAGCTTGGCCGTGCGGGCGCGGGGGTTGGCCTCGATCTCGGCCTCGGTGGCCACCAAGGGTTTGCGATGGAGCAGCTCAAAGGGGGGCGGCGCCTCCGAGGGCGGCGGCAAGCCTCGGCGGGGCGGCGGGGTGGGGCGCGAATAGCCCTGAAAGGCCTGCTTCACGGCGCGATCCTCAAGGGAGTGAAAGGAGATCAGCAGCGCGCGGCCGCCGGGGCGCAGGAGCGTGGGGAGGGCCGCCAGCAAGGCATCGAGGGCGCCCAGCTCATCATTGACGGCGACGCGCAGGGCTTGAAACGCCTTGGTGGCGGGGTGCGTGGTGCGCCGCTGGTTCTGCGCACGGCTGCGGGGGAGGGCCTCGGCGATGGCGGCGGCGAGGGTGGCCGTGTCATGAGGCGGCGGGCCGCCGCGCCAGGCCTTGATCGCGCGGGCGGCGAGGCGGGCGCGGGGGGGCGGCTCCTCGCCATAGCGCATCAACAAGCGGCTGAGATCGCGCTCCTCCAGGGCATCGATGAGATCCAAGGCGGTGGGGCCTTCGCTGGACATACGCATATCGACGGGCCCAGCGGCGCGAAAGGAGAAGCCACGGGCGGGCTCATCGAGCTGCATGGAGGAGACGCCCACATCGGCGAGGAGGCCATCGACCTCGGCGACGCCCACGGCATCGAGCAGCGCGCGGGCCTGGCGAAAGTCCCCTGCCAGCGGCGTGAAGCGCGCGCCGAAGGGGGCCAGCCGCGTGGCGGCCAAGGCGCGTGCTTGGGGATCGCGATCGATGGCATAGACGACGGCGCCGGCCTCAAGGAGCAGCTCGGCGTGGCCGCCCGCGCCGAGGGTGCAGTCGAGCCAGACATCGCCGGGCTCGACCGAGGCGAGGGCGCGCGTCTGCTCCAACAGGACGGGGGTATGGGGCGGCAGGGGCGAGGCGTAAATGGCGGCCTCCTCTTTCTTTAGTTCTGACATTTTCTCGGCCATCACCCCAGCGCGCGCGATGAATCGCGGCGCTGGGGTGATTCATCGCGCGCGCTGGGGCAGGCGCTCCGCTGCGAAAAAATCCGCTCTGCGGATTGTTTTCTTGCTCCGGCCTGTCCGCCTTGAGCGGATGAAGTCCGAAAAATGTCGGTCCTCGGGCTGCTTACGCAGCCCTGCGGCTCGATTCAAAAGATTCT
>JAHJCH010000252.1 GCA_018813065.1 Myxococcota bacterium | reverse complement strand
GCCGCGCGCCTACAGCGGCCCGTGGTGGAGCCGCCGCCGCCCGCGCCCGCGCCCCGCGCCCCCGAGCTGGCCTCCAGCGGCGTCTCTGGCTGGCTGTGGGTGCTCCTCCTCATCGTCTTCCTGATCAGCGGGGGGGTCTTCTACCTGCTCAAGCGCCCGCCAGCGCCCTCAACCGCCTCGACCCCCGTGATCTTGAGGGCCACCCCGCCGCCGCTGGAGGCGCAGGACGCCGCGCTGATCAACGCCCAGGCCCTCGACGCCGCGCCCAGCGTCGAGGTGGACGCCGCGCTCATCGCCGAGGAGGGCGAGGACCCCGACACCAAGCCTCAGCCGCGCCGCCCGCGCAAGCGCCCGCGCCCCCGCAAGCCTGTGGTCAAGAAGGCCGCCCCGCCCCCAGACGCCGGTCCGCCGCCGATCTCCCCAACCGAGCTGAAGATCCAGCAGCTCCTCTTACAAGCGCGCGATCAATGGCGTCGGGAGCGCAAGGAGGAGGCGCTGCGTCTATTCGTCGAGGCCCGCGCCTTGATGACGCCCGCCCACGCGGAGTGGAACAACGTCAAGGATCGCATTCAGATGCTCAAGGAAGAGACGGGGCATTAGCTCGCCTCTAGGATAAGCCGCTTCATCAAGGCGCGGATCTCCTCGGGGCGCGCCGCGTCCGACACCCACGCCAAGCCGGGGCGTGTGTTGAGCCGCCGCCAGCGATGCGGCTCCAATGAGAAGTCATATGACAAGATCAACGGCGGCTGGTGCCCCGCCGCGTGGAGCGCGGCGAGGATGTAGAGCCCCTGGTGATGGGCCAGGTGCCGCCACCCTCGACGGGGATCGCCGCCCTGCTGGCGCGTCACCGCCGCGTGATCCCCCAGCAGCGCGGCTTGAGGGGCGCGATCAAAGCGCATATCGAGGTAGACCAAGTCCACCGACGCCTCCGCCAAGCGCGCCAAGGCCGCCGCGCCGGACTTGGCCTGGAGGTAGCGCGGCCCAGGCACGAAGCGGCTGAGGTTCTCCAGGTACTCATCCCCATCCTCGATGATCAACACCACGCGGCCGCTCAGCTCCATGACGATCCCTCCTTTGAGGCCCTCACCACGCCCTGCGAGCGCGAACCTAAAGGGTTCGTCCGAACAGGGGGCAAAGCCCCTTCATGCAGCGGCAAAGCGACGCCGACGGCCTTGGCCCAGGGGGGCGACGTGGGCCAGAGGTCTAAGCGCCCTTCATAGCGCGTCACCCGTCGTGTCACCAGCCCCAAGCCCGACTCGATCGGCCGCGCCCGCAGCGCGTCGATGTCCAAGGCCCCCTCCACCTTGTCCAAGGCGGCGAAGCTGGCCTCCGCCAAGCCGGTGATGTCGTCGATCTCCACGCGCACACGCAGGCCCACCTCCAAGGGGCGCAGGCCCGCCGCTGCGCTGGCCTCTAGGGCGTTGCGCAGCAGGTTTTGGAGGATCTCCGAGAACGCCTCACGGCTGATGATCAGGGCGCAGGGGGCCTCCAGATCCAGGGCGAGGGGGGCGATGGGCTGGGTGGCGAAGGCGGGCTCTTGGATCGTCTGGGCGAAGATGGCGCGCAGGAGCGGCGCGTCGATGCGCAGGACGCGCAGCTGATCCAGCAGCGCCTGCACGGCCTCATAGCCGCGCACGTTGAGGGCCTCCGCCGCCCCGCGCAGCTGCCGCGTCAGCCGCCGCCGCCCGCCTGGGCTCAGCCGATGCGCTTGAGCAAGCCGCCGCCGCGCCGCGTGGAGGCGGCGAAAGCCCGAGAGCAGGGCCGACAGCGCCGGATCTTTGCGCTTGAGGTCCAGCCGCGCCCCATGCGCCTGCCCGATCTTCATCAGCGCCTCGGCGTAGGCCTCCAGGCGCGCCGCCGCGCCCGAGTCGGGCTGAGCGGGATCGCCGAGGAGGCTGCGGCGACACCACGCCGCCTGCGCCGCCGCCTCGGGCCGCCCCGCCTCCAGCGCCTCAATCAGCCCCGTGAGCGCCAACGCGTGATGCTTGAGCACCTCATGGCGGATCGCCGACAGCACGCGCTGGATGTCGGGGCCTGCCTCGGGGTGGGCGGTGATCAGCGTGGCCAGATCCACGGCGCGGCGCAGCTGTGAGGCGCTCCACAGCGCGGCGGCCAAGCCCAGGAAGGCCAGGCCCAGGCCGATCAAGCCCGAGTAGGCCAGGCGGCGACGTTGGCGCAGGACCTTAGAGAAGCGGCGCGCCTCCTCCCCCGCCGCGTCGGCGCGCGCCAGGAAGGGCTGGAGCCGAGAGGCGGCCCGCTCCAAGGCGCCGAGGCGCCACAGATCAGACCAGATCGGCCAGGCGTCTGGGGGATAACGGGCGTCGAGGCGGGCCAGCTCGACGGCGGCGCGCGGCTCCCCCATGACCTGGGCCTCTTCAAAGCGCGCCTCCGCCTCGGACAGCTCTCCACGCTTGAGGCGCAGCCGCCCCGCCAAGAGCCGCGAGGTGGCGTCGCGCGGGTTGCGCTCAAAGGCCGCCAAGGCCTCCGCCTCGCGCCCCACGGCGCTGAGGACGCGGCCCTCCAGGCGCCTGACCTCGACCTCCAGGCGCCTCGCCTCCGCGCCCTCGGCGCCGAGATCGACGCCGCGCAGCTCGGCCATGGCCTTCTCCGGCGCGCCCGCCTCCAACCATGCCCGCGCCGCGTCGAGGCGACCCTGGGCGCTGGCGTCCTTGGGGGCCGAGATGGGGCGGCGCGGCCCGTCAGGCAGGGCCGCCTCCAAGGTATGTTGCAGCGCCAACAGCTCATCCGATGGGGCGTCCTCGGGCAGCTCCGCCAGCGCGCGGTTGACGTGCTCCAAGGCGCGGGGCAGATCGCCCACGCGCTGCCAGGCGCGGGCGAGGCGCGCCCGCAGATCAACCCGATCAGGAGCCAGCTGAAGGGCGCGCTTGAGGAAAAAAGCGGCCTCGGCGGGGCGCTGAGCCTCATCAAGCCAGGTGGCGAAGTCCGAGAAGAGGGCCACGTCGGCGCTGCCAAGCACGATCGCCCGCAGATAGGACAGCTCCGCCGCCGCCGCGTCCCCCTCGGCGGCGTAGAGGCGGGCCAGG
>JAHJCH010000251.1 GCA_018813065.1 Myxococcota bacterium | reverse complement strand
CGCCGCCCTCGCCGCCCTCGCCGCCCTCGCCGCCCTCGCCGCCTCCGCCGCCTCCGCCCTCGCCGCCCTGATCCACGGCGGGCGTGTGGACATCCACGGCGCCGCCCCCGCCGTCGGGCAAGCTCGGCAACGGCGGGGCGCCGTCCTTCTCAAAGAAGCCCACGTCGCGGACGACGAGGAAGGCGTCTGGGTTGGAGGCGGCGTCGTCCTCACAGGCCGCGAGGAGGAGCGGGGCGAGGCCGAGGAGGCCGAGGGGCCACCTCAAGCGGCGCGGAGGCCACGAGCGGGGGGGGATGCGCATAGGTCACTTCACCGGCTTTGAGAGGGCGCGATATAAGCAGATTTTCTGCGCGTACGCTAGCTTACAGCCCTCGACCGTTCCAACTTTATCAGCGGAGACGGGGGCTTAGGGGCGAGGCTTAGAGGAAGGTCGTCAGGGCGATGGTGAAGCGATACTGCTCTGAATCATCCAGGTCTTGCTCATAGCTAAACTCCAGCTGGCTGCCCCCCGCGCCGCTGGCGTTGACGAAGCCCAGCCCGCCTCCGGCGATGGAGCGATCGCGGGCCTCATCACGGCGAAAGCCCAGCCGCACGGGCACCGCGTCGGAGAGCAGCAGCTCCAAGCCCGCCGCGTAGACGGGCTTGGTCTTCTCCGCCGAGTCAAAGTCGCCCATCACGTCGAGATCGACGGTGAAGCGCTCCCCGGAGAAGGCCACCCCGCCGCCCGCGCGGCGCGGATAGCGCGGGTGATCGCGCTTGATGAGGTTCTCCCCTGCCAGGCCAATCGAGAGGCTGGGCGTCAGCGAGAAGAGCACCCCGCCGTCGAGGGTGAAGCCCTCCAGATCATCACCCTCTTTATGATCAAAGCGCATGTAATGAAGGGCGACGCCCAAGGAGAGGCGGTTGCGGATCAGCGGGTGGGCGAAGCCGAGCTTGACGTCATGACCGTCCACCTCATCGGGGGCGTCCGAGTCTGAGAAGAGGTAGCCATAGGCCAAGCCGACGGCCACGTCGGGGTTGGTCTTGGAGTCGGCGACGTTGACCCCGCCCATGTTGAGCTTGCCCGGCGCGCGGGTGTAGGCGACCTGCGCGCCATAAACATAGGTGCGCGCCAAGCCCGCGGGGTTGCTGAGGATCGCGGTGTTGCCCACTGGGTCACCGCGCGTGGCGCCGCCCATGGCGATGTTGCGAGGCCCATCGAGGATATAAGCGCGCGCGGGGCTGAGGAGGCAGAGGCCCAACACGAGGGATCGAAGGAGATGCAATCGGGGCTCCGTTGACGCTGAAAAGCGGCGCATCTTAGAATCGCCGCCTTCAGCTTCGCAATACCGAGAGGGGGAGCGCCCTTGAGCGACGCGGGCAAGATCCTCGTCATCGACGACGAGAAGAACATCCGGCGCACCCTCGCGCTGGTCTTAGAAGGCGAGGGCTTCGAGGTCATCGACGCCGCCAGCGGCGAAGAGGGCCTCAAGCTGGCCGAGCGGCGCCTCGACGCGGTGCTCCTCGACGTCAGCCTCCCCGGCATCGACGGCCTTGAGGTGCTGGCGCGGCTGATCGCCGCTGATCCCAGCCTGCCCGTGATCATGATCTCGGGCCACGCCACCTTCCAGCACGCTGTACAGGCCACGCGGCTGGGGGCCTATGACTTCCTGGAGAAGCCGCTGAGCCGAGAGCGCGTGCTCTTGAGCCTGCGCAACGCCTTGACCAAGCGCCGCGACGCCTTGGAGTTGGAGCGGCTCAAGGCGCTCAGCCCCCGAGTGGGCCATCGGCTTTTGGGTGAGTCGGCGGCCATCCTCAAGCTGCGCCAACAGATCGCCAAGGTGGCCCCCACGCGGGGGCGGGTGCTGATCACCGGCGAGTCAGGCACGGGCAAGGAGCTGATCGCCCGCGCGCTCCATGACGCCTCAGCCCAGGCCAACGGCCCCTTCGTCAAGGTCAACTGCGCCGCCTTACCCGAGCACCTCATCGAGTCCACCCTCTTCGGCCACGAGAAGGGCGCCTTCACCAGCGCGGCGGGGCGCCGTCGGGGGCACTTTGAGCTGGCCGACGGCGGCACGCTGCTCCTCGACGAGATCGGGGACATGTCGCTCAACGCCCAAGCCAAGGTTTTGCGCGTGCTCCAGACCGGCGAGCTGACCCGCGTCGGCGGCGAGCGGCCCATCTCGGTGGATGTGCGCGTCGTCGCCGCCACCAACCACGATCTTGAGGCCCGCTGCCGCGAGGGCCTCTTCCGCGAGGACCTTTATTTTCGCCTCAACGTCATCCCTCTCGTCTCCCCGCCGCTGCGGGCGCGCCGTGATGACGTGCCGCTGCTGGTGGAGCACTTCCTCGCCGAGGTCTGCGTGGAGAACAACCTGCGCGCCAAGCAGATCCGCCCCGAGGTGATCGCGCGTCTGAGCGCCTATGACTGGCCGGGCAACGTCCGTGAGCTGCGCAACATCGTCGAGCGGCTGGCGATCCTCTCGGACGCGGAGATCACACTCGCGGATCTGGGGCCGGGCTTCCTTGAAGGACGCGATCCGCTGACACAGGCGGCGGGTACACTCTTCGACACGGGCAGCCTCAAGGCGTTTCGAGAGGCCACCGAGCGGGCATTTATTCTGGCGCGGCTTGAGACGCACCAATGGAACATCAGTCGCACCGCCGAGACCCTGGAATTGGAGCGGACAAATCTTCATAAAAAGATGAAATCACTTGGAATTGAGCGAGAAAAAGTATGATCTTCGGGCTGTGGCTCTGTGCCCTCTTCGCGGCGCCTACGAGCGCGCCATCCAGCGCCCCAATCCCCCTTGATGCGTCCATTGAGGCTCAAAAAATTGACAATACCATCACCATGCGCTACGCCGCAGCGCACGCGCTGTGGGCGAGCGGCGCTTTTAAGCCCGCGCTCACCGCTTTTGAGGCGCTGATCGAGGCAAAGCCGACGCATCCATTGGCCCAAGAAGCCCGCCTCGACGCCGCTCGCCTCGCCGTTGATCGCCTCAACGCGCCCGAGCGTGCCCGCCCTCACCTATTGGCCCTCAGTCAGCGCCCGATTGAGAGCAATCAGGCCCACCTCCAGCGTCGCGCCCGCGTCGAATTGGCCCGCCTCGACATCCAGGCCAAGCTCGGCGGCCCCGCCACCCGCGCCGACGGCGAGCTTTACCCGCCCGAGGACGCCTTGGGGCTCATTCATCGCTGGGATGGCGCCTCGGGGCTTGGGGTCATCGCCGAATTGGAGCGTGCCACGGAGGATCCGCGCTGGGGCTGGGTGGTGTGGCGCATCATCGGCTGCCGTCATACCTTTGAGGGGCGGCTATGGGCAGCCCACCAGGCCTTTAAGCGCGGCGATGTCGATGAGAGCGTGCGGTGGGTGCGGCTCAAGCTGCTGCAGCGCGCGATCAAGCCTGTGGCCTTGGGTGTCTTCGTCCTCTTGCTGATCCTTGGCGTCGTCTTTTATCGTCGCCGGCGCCGCCCATGAGCCCCGCGCCTCGGCGCCGCCTCCTGGGGCCACGCGCGCGGGGCTGGACCTTCTTCGATCCGCTCAACCTCACCGCGCTGCTCCTGCTCACCGCCGCCGCGCTCCTCAACCTCGCCGCGCTGGCGGGGCGGGGGGTCCTTGACTGGGAGGTGATCTTGGTGCTCTACGCCAGCCTGCTGGTGTTCCTGCGCGCCTACCTCTTTCATGTCTACGAGGCGCATCGCTGGCGGCGCGTCTTGGTGTTGCTGGTGCTCCTCTTCGGCCTGCTGTCCTCGGGGGGGCTGCTGTGGCTACGCGCCGCGCCCTTAGAGATCCTGCGTGGCGGCCAGCGTGTGCGCCTGGAGGCGGATCATCGCTTCACCCTCGCCGCCGCGCTCCACGCCCTCACCGCGCTCTTGCTGGCGCTCCACGCCCTGACATCTCGGCGAGGCGATTGACGCACTAACGGTTGGCAGCGGCCGGTGACATGGTTTAAACGGCGGTGTAGCCCCGCTTGGAGCCTGCTGATGTCGGCCCTCTACATCGCCCTGCCCCTGGTCTTCACCGTCGGGCTCATCTTTTGGCGCCTGCGCCCCTACATCTATGGCCGCCGCCGCCCCGCCGACAGCCTGCTCGACCGCGCCGACCGCTGGAATCGCTACGTCAAGCCGCTGCTTGAGAAGACCATCACGGAGGAGCTGCTCGTGGCCAAGATGATGGTCTTTGACGAAGGCAAAGACGGCCAACACTCCATGTGTACCTGGTCATTGGCGCCCTCGATCTTACCGCAGACGGACTACGTGGCCCTCGCGCGCGAGCGTGAAGACCGCCCAGAGTTCGAGGTGCTCGGGGTCATCGCCTTTGAAGAGCTGAGGGGGCTGTGTGCGCTGTATATGCAAGGCCAGAGCATCTGGGGGCACATGATGTGGACCTCACTTTGGCCCAAAGAGCTTGACCTCGACACCTTGGCCGCTGATCTGCTCCCGCTGGCGCAGTTCAGGGGCGCTGACACGGAGAAATGAGATGCGCAAGACCGCCGACCTCGTCGCGCGAGGGGAGCGCCTCCTCACGCCCAACTACGCCCCCGCGCCGGTCATCTTTGATCGCGGAGAGGGCGCCTACCTCATCGACCTTGAGGGCAAGCGTTACTTGGACTTCACGGCGGGGATCGCCGTCTGTGCCCTCGGCCACGCCCACCCCAAGCTCGCTGAGGCCATCGCTGATCAAGCGCGGCAGATGCTGCACATCAGCAACCTCTACTTCAGCGCCCCCGAGATCGAGCTGGCCGAGCGGCTGACGGCCCTCTCCTTCGCCGATCGGGTCTTCTTCGCCAACAGCGGCGCCGAGGCCAACGAGGCGGCGCTCAAGATCGCGCGGCGCTATCAGCAGGTGGTCAAGGGCACGACGCGCCATCAGTTCATCTGCGCCGAGCGCTCCTTTCATGGCCGCACCTGGGCGGCGATCAGCGCCACGGGCCAGCCCAAGTACCACGAGGGCTTTGGGCCGCTCGTGCCGGGCTTCGTCCATGTCCCCTACAACGACGCCGCCGCCATCGAGGCGGCGATCAATGAGGAGACCTGCGCGGTGTTTTTGGAGCCCCTTCAAGGTGAAGGTGGCCTGATTGAGCCCGAGCCTGGTTATCTCAAGGCCGTCCGCGATCTCTGCGACGCCCACGGCCTGCTGTTGATCTTCGACGAGATTCAAACTGGGCTGGGCCGCACAGGGCCGCTCTTCGCCTATGAGCATGAGGGCGTCACGCCGGACATCATGACCTTAGCCAAGGGCCTGGGCGGCGGCGTGCCGATCGGCGCCATGCTGTGTACCGACGCGGTCGCCGAGGGCTTTAAGCCAGGCGTCCACGCCAGCACCTTTGGGGGCAACCCGCTGGCCTGCCGCGCGGGGGTCGAGGTCCTCAAGGTCTTGGAGGCCGAGGCGATCTTGGACAATGTTCAGCGCGTCGGCGCCTACCTCAAGGCGGCGCTGCTCAAGGGCGTCGGCCAGGTGCCGGGGGTGATCGGCGCGCGGGGGCGAGGGCTCTTACAGGGCTGGGTGGTCGAGGCGGGGATCGATCGCGCCGCCGTGCGCCGCGAGGCCCTCAGCCGTGGGCTGCTCTTAACCCAAGCGGGCGCTGACACCCTGCGCCTCTCCCCGCCGCTCAACATCGGCGTATCTCATGTGGATGAAGCCCTTGAGATCCTCAGCGCCGCCATCACCGCTGTCTATGAGGAGGCGAACCATGTCCAAGCGTGACTTCCTGGCCCTCACCGATCTGAGCACCCCCGAGCTATACGCCCTGCTCAACCGCGCCATCGAGCTGAAAGACCTCTGGCGCAAGGGGGGGCGCACGACGCCCTTAGCGGGCAAGACCTTGGCGATGATCTTTGAGAAGGCCAGCACCCGCACGCGGGTCAGCTTTGAGGTGGGGATGTTCCAGCTCGGCGGCCACGCGTTGATGATCAGCACGGCGACCTCCCAGCTCGGGCGGGGGGAGACGATCGAGGACACCGCCAAGGTGCTCAGCGGCTACGTCGATGGCATCATGATCCGCACGTTTGAGCACAGCAAGGTCGAGGAGCTGGCCCGTCACGCCACGATCCCGATCATCAACGGGCTCACCGACTTCAACCACCCCTGCCAGCTGCTGGCTGATCTCATGACCGCGGTGGAGGTCTTCGGCGCGGCGCGCCTCAAGGATCTCAAGGTGGCCTGGATCGGCGACGGCAATAACATGGCGCACTCTTGGATGATCGCCGCCAAGATGCTGGGCTTTGAGCTGCGGATCGCCTGCCCGGAGGCGTATATGCCCAACGCCGAGCTGGTCGCCCGGCTCAAGGGCGAGGCGCGGATAGAGATCCTCCACGACGCGGCGGCGGCGGCCGAGGGGGCGCATATCGTCACCACGGATGTTTGGGCGAGCATGGGCCAAGAGGCGGAGCAGCAGGCGAGGGCGGCGGTCTTCGCGCCCTTCATCGTCAACGCCGAGGTCATGGGCCGGGCCGCCTCGGACGCCATCTTCCTCCACTGCCTCCCGGCCCATCGGGGCGAGGAGGTCAGCGCTGAGGTGATCGATGGGCCACAGTCGGTGGTCTTCCAAGAAGCGGAGAACCGGCTCCATGCCCAGAAGGCGTTGATGGAGATGCTGATGGGTGGGCGGGTGCTGCGCTAAACTGCGCTAAAAAAAGCGGTCGATGAAGGCGGGCAGGTCATCCAAGCTCAGCTCTTTTGAGTAATACCCGTGCAGATCTTTATTGAGGCAACACTGCTCTTGAAGCTCCGCCTCGATCCCTGAGTGAACCACGACGATCAGATCGCGGTAATCATCGCTCTCCATCAGCGTATCGAGGAGATCATCCACCGCGAGGCGAGGCATGGCGATGTTGACCAAGAAGACGTCGGGGTGCTCATAGTCGAGCTTGGCGATGCAGCCATGCGGGGCGGACATCGAGACGACCTTGTAGCCAGCCTTCTCAAGCACATCGCTGGTGCTCATCAGGTGGAGGAGATCGTCATCGAGGATGACGACTTTGCGGGTTTCAGCGGTCATGGCGTCGATTATGACTTGACGAGATCGGAAGTCAATCGCCGCCTTGAGGAAAAAAACCACCACATCGCCGTGAGACGCGCGACCTCCTTGAGCGAGGGGGGTTTCGCCTCACGAAGCCAACCCAAGAGCCATGACAAAGGAGGTGATCGATGTCACCGAAAAGCATCAGCGCGCTGTGGCTGCTCATCAGCCTCTCCGGCCTCGGCTGTGGAGAGGACAGCGAGGCGACGACGCCGGTCGAGGTCAGCGAGGCCAGCGAGTACCTGGAGGCCATCCCCACCGCCGACGAGCTGAGCTTGGCGCTGACCGACGCCGACGGCCAAGCGCTGACCGCCGCCGAGTTCGCGCTCGAGGGCGAGGGCGCCCCGGCGCGGGTGCGTGAGATCACGCTGGCGGTCTTTGAGCGGGTCAACGCCATCATCGACCGCACACAAGCGCGGATTCTCGCCGAGATCAAAGACGTCGAGCCCGAGGAGTTGGAGCTGGGCGGCTTCACCTGCAAGCGTTGGCTCAAGACCATCGAGGGGGTGGAGTGGCGCCTGCGGGCGTGCCGCCGCGATCGCGCCCTGCGCCTCTACGGCTTCTTGCTTGAGGGCCGCGCCGAGGGCGGCGCCGAAGCGGACTACGCGCCTGTGTTCGCCGGTGAGGGGGTCATCCGCCCCCGGTTTGACGGCCAGAAGCGCGGCGTGGGGCGGATTGGCTACGACCTCGACAACCTCAACGCCCTGACGGGCCAAGGCGCGACGGGCAAGCTCGGCATTGGCTACCGCGCCGTGGGCCGTGTCCGCCAGCTCAACGTCGGCCTCAAGGGCTTCGCGCCTGAAGGCGATACGCCCACTGACGCGCTCTACCGTTACCGCCAGCTCATCGGCCTTGGCGGCAAGGTCCGGCTGGTGGCCCGCGCGGATTTGCTCGCCGAGGACGAGAACGGCGCGTTGGTGCAAGGCGAGGACGGCTTAATCGAGCGCAGCCGAATCTCCCTGGGCTGGCTGCGTGGCAAGGGGGGGCGGGCCGCGCTCCTCCACTGCGACGGCACGGTTGGCGAGGGCCAGTGTGTGCGCCGCAGCCAGTGCTGGCGTGAGGCGGGCCTCCTGACGCACGACGCGGAGGGTCGCCCAGATGACGCCCCAGACTTCGCCGCTGCCCGCTGCCCGCTCGCCGACATCGACCCGATTGAGGAGGAGAGCTTGCCGGATCTCACCGACGAGGCGCTCTTGGGCGCCCCTGCCATCGACGAGCCCAACGCGGATCCTGAAGAAGAAGCCTAATCCCCCTTGGATTTGCGCTCAGACAGTAGGGCGGCGCAGCGCGTCTATCCAGGCGATGAGCTGCGGCGCCGACATCAGCCCCGCCTTGCGCCCCACCTCATGACCCCCACGCAGGGCGCAACCCCGAAAAGTTGGCAGACCCCAAGGCCTCAAAGCGAAAACCCTGACGGCGTTCTGCGCATGACGCGGCTCATAAGCTCTGACCAACGTTGTGATTTAAGATAAGAACGAAGGTGAAGTATTATTTCAGCAT
>JAHJCH010000250.1 GCA_018813065.1 Myxococcota bacterium | reverse complement strand
GCAGGCGCAGTCCGCGGGGCAGGTGGCGCAGGACTCATTGTCCGCGCAGCGCCCGTCGCCGCAGCACTGCCCGCAGTCGGCGGGGCAGGTGGCGCAGCCCTCGTCGGGATCACAGGCCCCGTCACCGCAGACGGCGGGCGGCGCGGTACACTGCCCCACGGCGTCACAGCCCAGGCCCTCGGGGCAGACGCCGCAGCGCCCCCCACAGCCATCATCGCCGCAGACGCGCCCCTCGCAGCTCGGCGCGCAGATCGGCGCGCAGGCCCCCGCAGGATCGCAGCGCTGATCGGCGGCGCAGCCGCAGTCGGTGGGGCAGCTGGCGCAGGACTCATCCTCGGCGCAGAGGCCATCGCCGCAGCGAGGGCGGCAGGCGCCATCGACGCAGCTCATCCCCGCGCCGCAGCCGCAGTCGGCGGGGCAGAGGCCGCAGCCCTCGCCCTCATCGCAGCGACCATCGCCGCAGCCGAGGCCCACGCAGCGCCCCGCCTGGCAGGCCTCATCGGCGGCGCAGCCGCAGTCGCTGGGGCAGCCGCCGCAGTCCTCGCTTGGCCCACAGATCCCATCACCGCAGGCGACGCAGGCGCCCCCCACGCAGTCGGAGCCGAAGAGACAGACGCCGCAGACCCCCCCGCAGCCATCGGGGCCACAGACGCGCCCCTCGCAGCGCGGCGCGCAGTTTAAGCAGCGGCCCTCGGCGCAGCCGCCCTCGCAGGTGGCCTCGACGATCCAGACGCCGCCTTGGCAGATCCCCGCGTCGCCGCCTAAGCAGAGCCGCGCGCCCTCCTCGCAGGCGGACGCCGCGTCGCTGTCATTGGCCGCGTCGTCGATGTCTTCCCCTAAACAGCCAGAGATCCCGATGAGCGCCCACAGCGCCCATCCCCATATCCTGCGCATCTTCGCACCTCCTCGTTACAGATGAGGCGCTCAAGATAGCCCAGCGGCGCGGGTGACTGCTTGGTTCTCGAAGCGCCGGTGTCGTTTCGGGTTCACGCCAGAGCACGCAGTGCTTAGAGTGGCCCTGCCCGCTGTGTTCGACTCACCTACGAGGTCATCCGACAGGCCAGTGCGTTCTTCGTCAACACCCAAGCGCGGTCGGAAGCTGCGCCAACCCAAGCAGTAAGGAGCGCTGATGCGACACTCCATCGAGCACGGGCCAGCCTTCGCCTGGCTCCGAATCCAACTTGAGCCCGGCGAGTCCATCGAGGCGGAGGCGGGGGCCATGGTCACCCGCGATCCGGCCTTGGAGATGAGCACCCGGCTCAACGCGGGCCGCGCCGCGGGCTTTTTCCGCAAGGTCATCGCCCTCTTCGTCGCCATCCTCCGCAAGCTCCTGGGCGGCGAGACCCTCTTCATCAACGAGTTCTCGGGGCCACAGGGCGGCGAGGTGGTCATCGCCCCCAGCCTCTCCGGGCAGATCATGCACCGCCAGATGCGCGCCAAGGATCCCAGCGTCATGGTGCAGGCGGGCTCCTACCTCGCCAGCACCGGGACCCTCGACGCCAAGCTGCGCTTCGCCGGTCTACAGGGGCTCCTCAGCGGCGAGGGGGCGTTCTATCTGGAGTGCCAAGGCGAGGGGGATCTCTTCCTCAACGCTTACGGTGGGATCATCGAGATCGACGTGGAGGGCGAGTACATCGTGGACACGGGCCACATCGTGGCCTTCGACACGAGCCTCAACTACGACATCCGCGCTGCGGGCGATGGGCTCAAGAGCCTGTTCCTCTCGGGCGAGGGGCTCGTGTGTCACTTCTCGGGCCGGGGCAAGCTCTACATCCAATCGCGCAACGTCGGGGCCCTCGTCGGCTTCCTCCGACCGCACCTGAGGGGCTGAGATGAACATCGAGATCCAATACCGCCCCGCCCACGCGCTGGCCTGCGTCCAGCTCCACTCCGGGGAGAGCATCCGCGCCGAGTCGGGGGCGATGGTCAGCATGAGCAGCAACGTGGCCGTCACCACCGACGGCCCCAGCGCCGGGGGCCGTGGCGGGCTCCTCAGCGGGCTCAAGCGCGCGGTGCTCTCGGGCGAGAGCTTCTTCACCAACACCTTCACCGCGCGCGGCGGGGGGGGGACCGTCGAGCTGGCCCCCAAGCTCTGCGGGGATATGGTCGTCCACGAGGTCACCCCTGGCGATGATCTGCTCATCCAGGGCAGCAGCTACGTCGCCGCGCCCGACACGGTGACGATCAACACCCAGTTCCAGGGCTTCAAAGGGTTTTTTAGCGGCGAGAGCCTCTTCTTCCTCAAAGCCACGGGCAACGGCCCGGTGATCCTCAACGCCTTTGGGGCCATCCAGCGGGTGGATCTCGACGGCGAGCTGATCGTGGACACGGGGCACCTCGTGGCCTTCAGCGCGGGCATCAGCTACGAGGTGAGCAAGGCCAGCGACGGCCTCATCGCCAGCTTCCTTTCGGGGGAGGGGCTCGTCCTGCGCGTGCGTGGCCGCGGGACCCTCTACCTCCAGACGCGTAACCCCAACGAGTACGGCTCCTCTGTGGGGGGCCGGCTGCCGCCGAAGTAAGAGGCCCCTCATGCGGACCGAGATCCTCCAATCCCCAAACTTCGGCCTCCTGCGCGTGACCTTCGACGCGCCGGGTGAGCAGATCGTGACCGAGGCGGGCGCGATGGTGTCGATGAGCCCCGGGCTTGAGATGTCCACGAACATGCGCGGCGGCTTGATGGCGGCGGCGAAGCGCAAAGTGATGGGCGGCGAGAGCCTGTTCCAGAACACCTACACCTCCACCTTCGGCGGACAAGAGATCCTCCTGGCGCCCGCGCCGGAGGGGGATCTACAGAGCCGGGTTCTGCGAGACGGCGAGGTGTTCTTCCTCCAGAGCGGGGCGTATATGGCCCACTCGGGGGATGTCCAAATCGACACCAAATTCGGCGGCGTCAAGGGGTTCTTCAGCGGAGCGGGGCTCTTTATGCTCAAGCTGACCGGACCCGGTGAGGTGTTTTTCAATAGCTATGGCGCTCTGCACACGATCGACGTGGCGGATGGTGGCTATATCTGTGACACCGGGCACATCATCGGCTTCGAGGAGACGCTTCAGTATACCGTACGGAAGTTCGGTGGCTTCAAGGGCCTCTTCTTTAGCGGCGAGGGGCTGATCTGCGAATTTACGGGGCACGGCAAGCTGTATGTGCAGACGCGTAACGTGCCCACGCTCGCCTCCTTCCTCGAACCTTTCCGCCCTGAGAAGAAAAGCTCAAGCTGAGGGGAGTGTCTGTCTAGATAGGCTGCGTGGCGGGCTGGGTCGTGGGCTGGGTCGTGGGCTGCGTCGTGGGCTGCGTCGTGGGCTGCGTGCGCCACGGCGCGGGGAGGATTGGGCCGCGCTGCTTATCCTTATGTGTCCGTTGCAGCTCGACCTCCTTAAACAAGGTCGCTGGCGCCACCGCGCTGACCGGCACATAGCCGCTCTCGGCGCCGCAGAAGCCGTTGAAGATGCCCACCTCATCGCTGGTGGCGATGATCTTACTCACCACCGTCAGCGGCGTGCCCACCATCTCGACGCCACGGATCAGCGTCTCCTCGCCCGTCTGCGCGTCGATCCGATAGACCATCCTGGGCGTGCCCTTGAACGCTTGATAGCCATAGGTGCTGGTGTTGGTGGAGCCCCCCGTGATGTCGCGGATGATCAGGCCATAGGGCTTGCCCTGGGCGCGGACCTCCTCAAGCAGCCGCGCCCGCAGCGCCGCGCGGCTGATCGGCGCGGCCCCCTCGACAAACAGGTTGCCCATGCGGGCCGTCGCCGGGCGTGTGCCCATCGCCCGCCCGTGGCCGTTGCTCTGTTGCCCCCCCTCGACGGGCGTTCGGCTGGTGAGGAAGCCCTTGAGCACGCCCCGCGTCACCAGCTCGGCGCGCCGCGCGGCGACGCCCTCGGTGTCATAGCGGTAGGCGCCGTTGAGCGAGACGCCGTTGAGGGCCTGGATCGTCGGATCGTCATAGACCGAGATGAACTCAGGGAGGATCAGCAGCCCGATCTGACCCTTAAAGGTCCGCCCCTCCTCATCATTGTTCTGGCGCTCGCCCTCCAAGCGGTGCCCGATCGTCTCATGGAAGAAGACGCCCGTCGCCTCGGGCTCCAAGATCGCCGGGCCGGTATAAGGATCGGCCATCGGCGCGCGGGCCAGGGCCTCGATGTTGACCAAGGCGCGGTCGATCTTGGCCTCCAAGGTGGCCTCATCGGGCAGCTCGCCCCAGCCCCGCCCGTAAAGCGTCTCGCCTTGAAAGAGGTACATCCCGTCGGGGGCCTGACCGAGCACGTCGAAGCCCAGCTGATAGATCACCGCCTCGTTGATCACCCGCGTGCCCTCGCTGTTGACGATAAACACCCGCTCTCGGATGGCGGAGAGGCTCACCTCGCTGTCCAAGACCACCTCGGAGCGGCGAATCCGGGCCGAGAGGCGACGGGCGAGGGCGCGCGCCGCCGCTGAGTCCATCTCCAAGGCCAGCGGCGGGGCGATCTCGCGCGCGACGGGCGCCTTGCTGAAGCTATCGACCTGCTTATCCTTGACCGTCGCGACCTTACGGGCCTTCTTCTGGAGGTAGCTCTGCAACGCCTCCTTGTAGGCCTCATCCGTCAACAGCCACAGCGCGCCGCGCAGGGCCTGGGGGTGGTCATCGATGGGGGCGACCTTGCTGGGGGTGTACTCGCGGGGCGTGTAGAAGAGATCCTCGTCCTCGGGG
The DNA here is from genome assembly GCA_018813065.1 of Myxococcota bacterium. GTDB lineage: Bacteria > Myxococcota_A > Bradymonadia > UBA7976 > UBA1532 > JAHJCH01. The sequence goes on along the minus strand of JAHJCH010000250.1, from coordinate 20,262 downwards.
CTGGGGCGGCTGTCAAAGCGATAGTCGCCGACGCGCACCTCTACGGCGACCTTGCGCTGCGTGCGCGCCTCGTCCGAGACGATCGCGCCGAAGCGCGCCTCCAGCTCGACCTCAGCGCGCTCTACCAGGCGGTAATTAATGAAATAAGGGGCGTCATAGCCCTCCAACTTGAGGCCCTTGAGGTTGCGCTGAAGCTCCACCTCCATGGCGTCGAGCAGCGACGCGCGCGGATCGGGCGCGGCGGTCAACGCGGGGAGCAGCAGCAGGGGCATGAGGTGTGTCCACATCGGCGATCTCATCTCTCTTTGGGTGAGCGTGGGGGGAGTCGAGGCGCAAAGGGGCCGCGAGGGCAAGGAAAAGTTCACCGCCCCGCGCGATTTTTGACGGGCGGGCGCCCATCCCCCCAAGGGCGGGGGGGGCGCCTCGTCGCCTTTGAGGGCGCCGATTTAATCGCCTCATTGGGCGAGGGGAGCGCCCCTGGTGGGCGGACCGTCGCGGGCCTTGCCGAACGCGCATTGGGGCGTTAGGCTCTCTCGCGTGCCCCGGCGCCTCGGCGTCGAAGGCCATGGAGGGGGCGAGCGCTCAGGGCTCGTTCATTGGCTGAGGGGGGATGGTCCCCCATATCAGAGTCTCAACTCAGGAGCGCCCATGGGTCCGCTGCCCGGTGCCAACACCACGACCGGTGAACATCCCGCCTTGGACGCGATGCACTCCGCCCTTGATGTCAAGCCACACTGCGAGGCCCCCGAGCGCCTCAGCGCTTTCCTCAAGGTCTTGGAGGAGGCGCGCGGCAAGCGGGTCTTGATCGTCATCAAAGGGCACCCCGATCCCGACAGCATCGCCACGGCGATGGCGCAGAGGCACTTTGGCTACTTCTTCGACATCGAGAGCCTGATCGTCTACTTCGATGAGATCTCGCACCCGGAGAACCGCGCGCTGGTCAAGACCATCGACGCGCAGCTTCACCAATATCGCGAGGACATGGATCTCTCGGGCTTCGACTTTATGTGCTTCGTCGATACGCCCACGCCGACCCTGCCCATCCACCTCGACAACCCTCCCCCTGCGCTCTCCTTGGTGGATCATCACAAGGCCGTCGGCGGCTTTGAGACGCGCTTCACCGACGTGCGGGAGGACGTGGGCGCCACGGCCTCGATCTACTCTGAGTATCTGGAGCACTCCAAGCTGGGGCTGCGGCCTGGCAATAAGAACGACGCCAAGCTGGCGACGGCGTTGATGCATGGCATCCGCGCCGACACCGATGACTTTATGTTGGCGGGGCCAACGGACTTCCGCGCGGCGGCCTACCTGCGCAGCTTCCTCAACGCCGATCTCCTGCGCATCATCAGCAAGCAATCGATCACCGCGCGGACGATGGAGATCATCCAGCGTGGGCTCAACAACAAGGTGATCAAGGGCACGTTCCTCTTCGCGGGTGTGGGCTTTGTCCGCGATGAAGATCGCGATGGCATCGCCCAGACCGCCGACTTCCTGTTGCGCCATGAGGGCATCGAGACGGTGGTGGTCTATGGCATCGTCAACGGCGAGGTGGTGGACGGCTCTTTGCGCACCAACAGCCCCACGGTGGACCCGGACGCCTGGCTCAAGACCCTGTTTGGCGCCAACGCGGCGGGGCAGCACTACGGCGGCGGGCGGCGCAACAAGGGCGGCTTTCGCATCCCCCTGGGCCTCTTCGCCCGCTGTCAAGATCGCGACGCGCTTTGGGCCATCGGCAAGAAGACGATCGAGGATCTCTTCTTCGAGAAGATCGGCGTCGAGAAAGACAAGGCCGCCTCCGGCTGACGCGCCGCTCTTGCCCTCAGCCCTGTCAAAAGGTAGACACCTGATCGCGCCGCGCTCACCGCCGGGTTTAAAATCTAAAGCGGCGAGGGCCGATCGTCTTTTCCGGGTTTAAAATCTAAAGCGGCGGGGGCCGATCGTCTTTTCCGGGTTTAAAATCTAAAGCGGCGAGGGCCGATCGTCTTTTCCGGGTTTAAAATCTAAAGCGGCGAGGGCCGATCGTCTCTTCCGGGTTTAAAATCTAAAGCGGCGAGGGCCGATCGTCTTGTCCGGGTTTAAAATCTAAAGCGGCGGGGGCCGATCGTCTTTTCCGGGTTTATCATCTCGACTTTTATTGCAAGCCCACGCTGAGACTGGCCCATACTCACTCAATGTTCACGCCGCTGCTGTGCCTCCTCGCTCTCCACGCGCCCCCGCTGACGCTGCGCGGCGATCTCGACGGCGACGGCTGGGCAGACACCGTGACCTGGCGCCATCACTGGCTCAGCCCCGCCCGAGGCGATGAGCGCGGGTTGATCCACGCCCAACTCCACGGCGCGCGCGGCGAACACAGCCAGGTCTATCGCGCCTTTAAAGCACGCCTCGCCGATCTCGACGGCGATGGCCGTGATGAGATCCTCATCGGCGTGTGGCTGAGCGCCCCTCGCCATGATGAGCCCCAGCCACACCGCGCGATCTGGGTCTTGAGCTGGCGCGGCGGCGGCCTCATCGCGCGTTGGCGGGGCAGCGGCCTCGCTCGCCCACTGCTGGACTTTGAGATCAGCCCTCAAGGCCAGCTCATCGCGCTGGAGGCGGGGGGCGGGTGGCGCTTGACGACCTACGCTTGGACGGGCTTTGGCTTTATCGGGCGTGGTCGCGCGCGTCGCTGTCCTCCGCCGCTCGTCGGCCTCCTCAACGATCTGCTCAACATGGAGTGATGATGCCTAAGCTTGCTCTCACCCTCGCGCTCCTCTGGGCGCTGTCGCCATGCGCCGGGCTCGCCGCGCCGCCCCCCACCGACCTCACGCCCAGCGTCGGCGCGCCGACGCGCCTCGCCGACGGCGGCCAGGGCGCCATCAGCCCAGATGGGCGCTGGATCGTCTACCGTCAAGGCCCCGAGGGGCGCGGCGAGATCATCCTCCAGGGCCTCGACGACGGCGCGCCTCGCGCCCTGACCCACAATGACTTCGAGGACACCGATCCCACCTTCAGCCGCGAGGGTGATCAGATCATCTGGGCGGCCAAGCCGGGGGCGCGCTACCAGCTCTTCACCCAGCCCATCGCGGGCGGCGCGCCTCGGCCCCTCACCGACGGCGCGACGAACGCGCGTCACCCCCACGTCAGCCCCCTGCGCTACACCTTCAGCGCGGTCATCGATGATGAGTGTGGTGGCCCACAGGCGCGGATCGAGGGGACCTATGAGAAGGTCGTTTACACGCGCCAGGAGGGCGCCGATGAGGCCATCTGGTTTGTCTCCCTCGACGGCGCGCATCAGGGGCGCGTCTCGCCCGAGGGCGCCCGCTGCCAGCGCCCCTACTTTAGCGGCGATGGGCTCAGCCTGGCCTTCACCTGCGATGGCGCCGCCCTCGACACCCAGGCGCGCTGGGATATGACCTTAGGTGAAGCCCTCGCCACCCTCCAAGGCGAGGCGGCGGGCTGCGACTCAGAGGCGACGGCGGACGATCCTTGCCTCAAGGCGCTGCCGCGCCGCTACACCCGCCACGTCGCCCAAGGGCCACCGGCGGCGGGCGTGGTGGCGGCGGGCTACAGTCACAACCAGATCTGGCGGCTGGGGGCGCGGGGCGACGAGATCCTGAGCCAGCTGCGCGTGGGTGAGCCCCCTTGGCGACCCCTCGCCCGAGGCCGATCCCCTCGCTGGTCACCTGACGGCCGTCGGCTCCTCTTCGACGCCCCTGAGGGCCTCAGCTGGGCGCCGACGCGCGGCTACCTCCAGCGCGTCAACAACCTCCACGACTACCCAGAGCTTTGGACGAAGGGCGCCTCGGCGCGGCTGGCTCAAAACCGCTTCGTCGCCCGCCCAGGCCAGGAGAAGGAGCTGTTCGCCTTCTATGAGAAGGTCCGCTATGCGCGGCGTGGCCCCTTTATCACCGCCGACGCCGCCTTACAGATCTTCCACGACGAGCTGTCGCGGCTGCTCAAGGACAGCGAGCATAAGGCGATGGCGCGGCTGACGCGCTTCAGCCGAAGGCAGCTGGCGCGCTTCAGCGATCAGCTCGACGCGCCCACAGGCCGCTACCTCGCGGAGCTGTACGCCACGGCCTTGATCTTCTTAGAGGCCGCCGCCGAGCACAAAGCGCCGGAGCTTGAGCCAGGGCCGCCCCCCGACGAGGATGAGCATGAGAGGCTGCCCTCGCCGATGGAGGTCATCGCCGCAGGGATCGAGCCTCGGATCAAGGCCCTCCCGGTGGGCATCCAAGCGAACGTCCGCGCCCGCGCGGCGGCGATCCTCAGCCATGAAGGGGTGAGCACGCTGATGGTGCCTGAGATCGGCGAGGTCTTGGTTGATGACAGCATGTTCCAGGTCCGTGGTCACTACCGCGCCTCGGCGCTGGCGGGCTACTTCATCGCCATGCAGCACTTCGCGGCCATGCCCATCCCCCTCGACGGGGTGGGGCTGGGCGCGCTGCGCTTTGATAAGGCCGCGCATGAGGACTGGGCCGCCGTCGAGGGGCTCTCCGCCGCCTTCCTTGGCCGGCCCATTGAGCCAACCCCCGGCCACATCCGCGCGCTGCGGCGGACCAAGCCGATGCTCTTTCAGCCAGGGCGAGGCGAGGCGCTGGCGAGGGCGCTGCGCGAGGCGGTGGGGCCGATCCCGCTGCGGGGGCTTGAGGGGGCCATCAAAGGCGAGCCGGTGGCGCGGGTCAAGCTCTTCCCCAAGCGCTTTGGCCTCGACAGCGCCTTCTTCAGCGCGCTGACCAGCCCCACGCTCAAGGTCGAGGGCCGCTGCCCGCGCCGCTGGCCGCTGGTTGAGGAGGTCTTCGCCGCCTTGGGCGCCCCGCGCGCGCAGGCCATCGTCAATGAGCTGATCAGCGCCGAGGCCGCCGAGGGGGGCTGCGACGAGCTGGCCTGGCTGGGGCACTACAAGGCCGCCCTCGATGAGCTGATCCGCGCCCACGGGGGCGGCATCGAGGCGGTGGATCTCTATCATGGGGTCTTGGCGTTGCTGCGCACACTGGCGATCCACGCGGGGGAGGGGGCGCGGCTGGAGTTTACGCAGAGCGCCGCTTGGGGAGATCGGGCGCTCCTGTCGGCCCTGGCAGGCTACACCCAGCTCAAGCACGACGCGGTGCTCTACGCGGCCCAGGAGTACGGCGTGGAGTGCGGCGGGGGGGCGGCGATCAAGCTCTTCATCGAGCAGCCTCAGCTGCCAACGCCCAAGGGCTTCGTCGATCCGATGCCTCGCTTCTTCCGCCAGCTTGAGGCGCTGGCCGAGATCCTCTACCAGCGCCTCGGCGGGGGCCAAGAGCCCAAGCTGCAACAGCAATGGGGTGAGGACGCGCAGCTGATGAACGCCAAGCGCTTCGCGGGGCGCCTGGCGGCGATGGCTGAGCAGGAGATCAAGGGTGTGGCGCTCACCGAGGCCGATCAGCGTTGGATCTTCGAGGTGGGCGCGCTGATGGAGGCGCTCTTGATCGGCCAGGAGGAGACCCAAGACACCTACTACGGGGGGGATGAGGGGCGCTTAGAGCGGGGCGTGACGCTCGTCACCGATATCTACACGCAGCTGACGCTGGCCGAGGTGCTCCAGGTGGGCATCGGGCGGCTGCTCAACCTCTTCGTGATCGTCCCTGATGGCCCCAGCGAGGCGCTGACGCAGGGCGCGCTGCACAGCTACCGCGCCTTCAAGCAGCCGATGAGCGCGCGCATGACCGACGAGGCCTTTTGGGAGACGCTCAAGGACAGCGCGGGGCCGCCGCTGCCCGCCTGGACGCGCAGCTTTATCGAGGATCAGCCCTGAGCCTGCTTGAGCTTGAGGGCGTCGGCCTGCGCTGGGGGCCGGAGGGCGGCCCGTGGGCGGTGGCGGGCGTCGATCTCACGCTGCGGGCGGGCGAGCGTGTGGGGATCGTCGGCGGCAGCGGCTCGGGGAAGAGCAGCCTCGCCCGCGCCATCATCCACCTCCCTGCGCCGACGCGGGGGCGGGTGAGCCTGGAGGGCCATGATTTGGCGACGCTGCGCCCTGCGGCGCTGCGCCAGGCGAGGCGCCGCCTCCAGCTGATCCCTCAAGATCCGCTCGGCGCGCTTGATCCACGCACGCGGGTGGGCGACAGCGTCGCCGCGCCGCTGCGCGCTCATGGTTTAGCGCCGCGCGGGGAGATCCGCGCCCGCGTCGCCGCGTATTTTGAGGAGGTTGGCCTTGAGCCCGCGTTGATGGATCGCAAGCCGAGGCAGCTCAGCGGCGGTCAACGCCAGCGGGTCTGCATCGCCCGAGCGCTGGCCTGCGCGCCGAGCGTGTTGATCCTCGACGAGCCCACCTCCGCGCTGGACACGCGGGTGCGCTTGGCGCTGCTGGCGTTATTGGAGGGCGTCCAAGCGGCGCGGCGCTTGACATACCTGCTGATCAGCCACGAGCTGGAGGTGATTGGGCGCCTCTGCCAGCGGGCCTTGGTCATGGAGGCGGGGCAGATCATCGAGGCGGGGCCGGTGGAGGCGCTGTTGACGCAGCCGCGTCACCCCACCACCCGCGCGCTGGTCAACGCCGCGCGGCTGACGCCCGCCTGGAGGGGGCAATAAGAAACCCCGCCGGGGTCGGGCGGGGTGTTCTTGAGTTCAAGGCGTGAGGGATGGGTCGTCCGCTCACCGCGCCGCCTGGGTAGGGCGGCCTCGCCGCGGCTGCGCCGCTCCTCGCTCAATCCCGATGGGCACCTCCTCAAAAGTACGGTTCAAGCCTCCGGCGCCGATCCATCCTTGGATTATCGGCCGGAGGTCGCCCGATGCGCATCGGCCGACCCAGAGCGGCGGCACGCCGCCACGCCATCCTTGGCGCCCTCAAGGGTTCACCGGCCCCTCCCTGGACCGGTCGATGCGCATCGAGCGACCTTCGACCCCGACCTCTCCGTGGTCGGGTATGGCAGGAGCCGCGCGCTCCTGACCAAACCGGGGTCGCCTTAAGCACGCGGCAGCTCTCCCCAAAGGCGAGCGCGGCTGCGTGCAGACATCGATTTACTATCGGAGCAGCTGGAAGACCTCTTGGATCAAACCATCCGCTGTCTGAATTGTCTTTGAGTTCGCTTGAAACGCGCGTTGATACGCGATCAAGTCGATGAACTCATCGCTCAGCTCCACGTTCGACATCTCCAAGGCGGCGGCCATGATGCTCCCTTGGCCGCTGCTCTGGGGCACGCCGATGATCGACTCGCCGCTGTCGGGGGTCTGGATAAAGTTGTTGCCTCCGACGGTGTGCAGCCCCGTGGGATCGTTAAAGCGCGCGAGGGCCACTTGCCCCAAGGACAAGCTCTCTCCGTTGCTGTACGTCCCCGTGATCACCCCATCGTTGCCGACGACGATGTGCTCCAAGCTCCCTGTGCCATAGCCATCTTGAGAGAGGTTGATCAGCTCGCTGGCGACCACCTCGCTCCACATATTCGTGCCTGTCCCGGTCCCCGCGCCATTGCCAGGGGCGCCGAAGTCAAAGGTGATCTGGCTGGGGTTTGAGCCGTTGTTCCAGTTGATCGCCAGCGGGTTGATGTTCTCTTGATCCAGGCGCCCCGCGCCGTCGAAGACCAGATCCCCCAAGAGCTGCGCGGCGGGCGGATCCCCCGTCACGACGTTGAACTCCCAGGTGTCATCGGCGGTGCGCGTCCCATACACCGTCGCCTCATGCGCGTTGCCCAGGCTGTCATAGACCTGAACCGTCGTCTGGAACGCGCTGGTGTTATCGGGATCATTGATGTCAAACGGCCCGTTCTGAGGCGCGCGTGGGCTGAGGTTGATCTCCAAGCCCACCTCGGTCGTCGCGTTGGGGGCCAGGTTCCCTTGGTTGAGCTGGATATCACCCAGGGCGGCGCCGACGGCGCCCGTCGCGTCCGCCGAGTAGCCCTGCACGCGCATCCCATCGGGCGCGACGAGGAAGCCCTCATCGTTAAAGCGGAAGGCGCCGGCGCGGGTGAACTGGTGCTCACCGCCGTTGGCGCCGCGCAGCACGAAGAAGCCATCGCCTTGGATCGCCATATCCGTGGGCACGCCGGTCTGCTGAAGGCTCCCTTGCGTAAACAGCTTCTCGATGCGCTGGAGCGTGACGCCGCGCCCCACTTGATTGGGGCCGCTGGCGCCGACGAGCAGCTCGCTCATCACGTCGCCGAAGTGCGCCCGCCCGCCCTTGAAGCCGGTGGTGTTGCTGTTGGCGATGTTATCGCCGACGACGCCCACCCCCACGGCGGAGGCCCGCAGGCCCGAGTTGCCGTTATAGAGCGAGCTTAATAATCCAGCCATCGTCTCCTCCTTGGCAGGGCCTCAGCCCGCTCTCACCTCGATAACCTCGTTCATCCGCACCCGCCGGGCGCCAATCATCAGCTCGGGGTAGCCATTGTCATAGCGCACGCCATCAACGAAGCCCTCCGTCAGCAGATCGACCCCCACAGGCCCAGCGGCGCCGCGCGCCTCCACGCTGACCTGATATCGCCCCGGCGGCAGCCGCTCGCCGTCGGCGTCGCGCCCATCCCAGGTGTAGCGCACGCGCGCGCCCTCGGGATCATAGAGCTTGCCTTCATGGACAACACGCCCCTGCTCATCCATCACCTTGATCGTGACCTCATCCGCCTGCCCTGAGAGCCCAAATGACATCTCTGCAGAGGCATTGGCCTCTAAATCGAGGTGATCGCCACGGGTAACGATGCTCTTACCAACGAAACCGATTGCTTCTTGGCTATTATTAGATAGTTGCCCCAAAGAGAGCGTCTCAACACCCGCGTTAAGGTTCATCAGCTGCTCTAATGTCGAGAATTGAGTGAGCTGTTGGACATATTGCTCACTACTATTAGGCGCCATGGGATCTTGATTGCTTATTTGAGCGACCAGCAGCTTTAGGAAGCCCTCTTTTTCGACGCTCACGTTGCTTTGTGAGGACGCCGCGCCGCCTTGTGAGGCGGTATAAAGGCCATTGCTGATCTGCATTTCAAATCCTCAGATCTAATCTCGCGTTTGAGTACGCTCGCTCGGGTTCATCTGGAGCAGGTTCATGTTTTTTAGGGGATTTACGAACGTCGATGCGCGGCCTAGGCAATCCCTGTGCCACGAACATTTGTGAGAGCTGTTCGCCGCTCTGCCTCAGCGCCGCCTGCGTCATCGGCTGCTCCGCCAGCAGCAGGACGCTCAGCGCGCCGCCCTCCATCCGCACCTCCACCTGCACGAGGCCGAGGTCCGCTGGCTTGAGCTGGATCTCCGCCCGCTGCACGCCGCCGTCACCGCGCAGACGGAGGCTGTCGGAGAGCTGACGGAGGATCTCGACGCGGGCTTGGGGGTCATCTTGGAGGAGGCGCGGCGCGACGCGGCTCAAGACACGACCTGCGGCGCTGATCTGCGGCGCCTCGACTCGCGCCAGCGCCGCATGGAGGAGGCGCGGTGAGGGCTTGGGTGCGCGGGGTAACGGCGTGTTGATCAGGGGCACCTCGTCTGGCTTGGCCTCCTCCATCATGGGCGCCGTAGCGACGCTGACCTCGGCCTCTGAGGTGGGCGCGGCGCGCGTGGGTGCCTCGGGCGAGGAGACCTGGGGCGTCGGCGCGTCCGACCTCGCGCCCGCCTGGCGCGCCTCGCCCATAAGCTCAAGCTCAACATCGACGTGCATCGCTGGCTTCTCCTGCTGTGGCGCGCCCTCTGACGCCCCTGAGGCGGGCTTGAGATCGGGGTTGATCGGGCGCGGCGTCGAGCAGCGCCGCGCCTCGTCGTCAAGCTGAGGGCGGCGCGCGGCGAGGCGCGGGCTCATGGGCTCAGGCTGGCGCGTGGGCTCAAGCGGCGCGGCGCTGGGCATAAGCGCGCTGATGGGCGTCGGCGATGTCTTGGAGGGCTCAAGCTGCTCAGTTGGGGTTTCAGCTTCATGCTCAAGGGAGGCGCGTGAGGCGCTGCCTCGCCCAGCCCCGGCCAACAGCGCCCATGTGGGCGAAGGCTTCACCTCATCTGTGGGCGGCGCCTCGCTCATCGACGGCGCCTCGCTCATCGGCGGCGCCTCGCTCATCGGCGGCGCCTCGCTCATCGGCGGCGCCTCGCTCATCGGCGGCGCCTCGCTCATCGGCGGCGCCTCGCCCCCGCAGAGCGCCTCAAAGACGCAAACCCACGCGGAGGAAGGCGAGGTTGGAGCCGCGCGCCAAGCGCCCTCAGGCGCCGCCGCTTGGGGCGCGCGCGTGGAGATCGTCGCCGTGATCATTCGCCCTCCTTGCGCTTCTTCAGCGCGGCCATCTCCGAGGAGAGGCGCGCGGCGAGCTTCGGCGGCAGCGCGCCCAAGATCCCCGCCGCTTGTCGAGGCTTAACCTTGGCGAGCACCGCCACGGAGAGGCCCTCATCCATCGCCGAGACGACCCCAGCGGCCTCATCCGGCTTCATCTTGTCAAAGACCTTCGAGAGCTTCTTGACCCGCTGCGCGCGCTCCAATGCCTCCTTGGCCTTGTCCACGGCGCCCTCGCCCGCTGGGGCCTCCTCACCCTTGGCGCTCAGGGCCACCAGCTCGTCTTGGATCAACCGCAGCGATTTGTAGCGCGCCTCTAGATCCTGCTCGGTGCGCTTCAGCCGCGCCGCGCGTCGCTCGATCAGCGCCTCAAGGCGCTTAAGCTCCGCTTTGCGCTGCTCCGCCTGCTTGAAGATGCGCGCGCGATCCTCCACGTCCAAGGGGCGCTCTGGATCCAACGGATCGACGACCGTCTTGACCCCCCCAAGCTCCGCCTCCAGCCCCTCTGGGGCCGTGGTGGTCGAGGGGGTCTGCGCGCGCGACATCGAGGCGAGCGCCATCAGGGCGAGGGGGAGCAGGGGGCGGATCATCGCGTCGCCTCCGTCAGCAGCCTCAGCGCCTGCTCGGCGGTGACGCGCTCCTCGATCCCTTGGCGCAAGAGCCCGTTGATCTTGTCGATCCGCGCGATGGCCTTGTCCACCTGCGGGTTGGCGCCCTTCTGATACGCCCCGATGTTGATCAGGTCCTCCGCCTTGCGGTGCGCGGCGAGGAGCGCGCGCAGGGCGCCCGCCTCCGCGCGGTGCTTGGGCGTGGTGACGTCGCCCATGACGCGGCTGGCGCTGACGAGCACGTCGATGGCGGGGTAGTGGTTCTGCGCGGCGAGATCGCGGCTGAGGACGATGTGCCCATCGATGATTGAGCGCACGGTGTCGCCGATGGGGTCGTTCATGTCGTCGGCCTCGACGAGCACCGTGTAGAGGCCAGTGATGCTGCCCTGCCCCGCGCAGGTGCCCGCTCGCTCCAAGAGCTTGGGCAGCCGCGCGAAGACGCTGGGGGGGTAGCCACGGGTGGTGGGCGGCTCACCCGCGGAGAGGCCGATCTCACGCTGCGCCATGGCGAAGCGGGTCAGCGAGTCCATCATCAAGAGCACCTGGGCGCCTTGATCGCGGAAGTGCTCGGCGATGGCCGTCGCCAGGTTGGCGGCGCGCAGGCGCACCAGCGGGGCGGTGTCGCTGGTGGCGGCGATGACCACCGAGCGGGCCAGCCCCTCTGGGCCTAAATCCTTGTGGATAAAGCTCAAAACCTCGCGGCCACGCTCACCGATCAGGGCGATGACGTTGATGTCCGAGGCCGCGTTGCGGGCCATCATCCCCAAGGTCACGGACTTGCCCACGCCTGAGCCGGCGAAGACGCCCATGCGCATCCCTCGCCCACAGGTCAAGAGCGCGTCGATGGCGCGGATGCCCAGCCAAAGGGGCGCGTCGATGGGCTGACGTGAGAGCGGGTTGAGGGGCTCGGCGTACAGGGGCACCTCGGCCTCAAGCGGCGGCAGCGGCGCGCCGTCGAGGGGCCGCCCCAGGCCATCTAAGACGCGCCCCAAGAGGGCTTGGCCGACAGCGACAGTGGCGCGGCTGCGGCGGGGCGTGATCAGGCTGCCCATGCGCACGCCGTCAATCTCGCTCAAGGGCATCAGCAAGGCGGTGCGCCCTCGAAAACCGACGACCTCGGCCATGACCGGCTTCGCCTCGGCCTGCCCCTCGCCCTCCACCGCGATCTCACACAGGCCGCCGACGCGCGCGTCTGGGACATAGCCCTCCACGAGCAAGCCGATGACCTGGGTGACCTTGCCCCGACTGATGACGGTCTTGACCTCATCCAGCCGGTGGCGCAGCGCGTCGAGGTCGAGGCCGAATTGATCGACGTTAAACATGAGGATCGCCGCGCAAGGCGGCCTCAACCTCACGGACACGGCTGCTGACCCGGCCATCCGTGGAGCCCAGGCGCGTCTCCACGCGGAAATCACCATACTCCAGCGTGGGATCGGCCATGATCTGAATCGAGAGCGCGCCGCCGATGGCCGCCGCGAGATCAGCGCGCCGCTCGCTGAGGTAGGCGTGATCGGGGGGGCTACAGTGGATGATCAGGCCATCACGCTCCTCTTGGGCGGAGAGGACCTCGACGATGATGTTCATGAGGTGGAGGGGGTTGAGCTGGAGGTGCTCGCGGACAAGCCGCTCGGCGATCTGGCATGAGAGGCTGATGAGCTGGAGCTGGTTGCGCGTCGCTAACGCCTGGCTGGCGGCGATGAGCTGGTCCAGGGCGCCCGCGTAGCGCTCTTGGAGCACCGTCAGCTCCGCGAAGACCTGCGCTTGTCCGTCTTGGAGCCCTTGCTCGACGGCTTGGCGATAGATCGCCTCCATCAGCTCAGGGGAGATCTCAACCACCGGCGGCGGGGGCGGCGGCGGCGGCGGCGCGGAGGGGGAGCGAGGCGGGGGCTGCCCGCTCGGCGATGAGGGCGAGGGGGGAGGCTGGGCGGGGCCAGCGCCCGGCTGGATGGTCTCACCGTTGAGGTTGACCTGCTTGACGCGCCAGGGCTGCGGGGCGCTGGCCTTCAGCGGCTCCCCACCAAAGCGCACAGGCTCGATCCCGCCCGCGTCCTCTCGACGGATGATGGGCATTCAGCGCTCCTTAGACGAACTCATCATCAGCGCCGGCCTTGGCGATGACGATCTTCCCCTCAGACTCCAGCCGCAGCGCCAGCTGGGTGATGGTTGACTGCGCCTTCTCCACGTCGCTGAGCTTGGTCGGCCCCATCACGTCCATGTCCTCTCGCAGCATCTCCACCGCCCGCGCTGAGAGGTTCTTAAAGACCTTCTCTCGCACCCCCTCCGAGGCGGTCTTCAGCGCCAACAAGAGGCTCTGGTTGTCCACCTCCTTGAGCAGCGCTTGGATGCCGCGGTCGTCGAGGTTCACCAGATCATCGAAGACGAACATGTTATTGCGGATCTCCTCGGCCAGCTCAGGATCGATCTCCGTCAGCTGCTCGAAGATGGCCTCCTCATGTTGCTTCTCGATGCTGTTGAGGATCTCGGCGACGAGCTGAATCCCCGAGGTCTCCTCCCCGCCGCTGACGACCAGGCCCTTCATCTCGCTCATCAACGCCGCCTCGACGTCGCGGAGGGTCTGAGGGCTAACAGAGTCGAGGCTCGCCATCCGCAGACACACCTCAACCTGCGTCTCTATGGGCAGCTGCGCGATGACCTCGGCGCTCTTGCTGGCGTCGATGTAGGCCATGATCAGCGCGATGGTCTGAGGGTGCTCCTTACGCACGAGGTTGGAGAGCGTCCGCGCGTCCACTGGATCGAGGGCGACGAGCTTCATCTGGTCCTCGTTGTCCAGATCCGTCACCAAGCGCCGCCCCGCCTCCTCGCCCAAGGCGTTGAGCGCCAAGGACCGCAGGTAATCGCTGCCGTTCTCCAACATCATGGGGTCCCCCTTCTGACAGAGGGCGTAGAACTGCTCCATGATGTCCTCGGTTTGCCGCTCTGAGATCCCCGAAAGATGGCCCATTGAGCGGCTGAGGCGGCGGATCTCGTCGCGGTTGAGGCGGCGAAATATCTCTGCAGCGGGTTGCTCCCCGAGCATTAACATCATCAACGCCGCCTTGGTGCTGTTGGCGATCACTTCAGGCATCTAGGACCTCTCAGCTCTCTTGCTCCATGAGCCAGAAGCGGACCACCGAGGCCGCCACGTCCGGGTGCTCTTGGGCGAACTTGCGGACGCGGTCGATGAGGGTCTCCTCCTCCGCCTCCAAGGCGGCCATCTCCTCGCTGGCCAGCGCCAACGGGGCCTCCTCGGGGGGCAGCTCACCATCGGCGAGCAGCTCAACGGCCTCTGGCTCCTTCGTCAAGAACCTGATCATGGGCCGGAGGACCAAAAACACAAGGAGCGCGGCGACGAGGACCAGCGAGCCATAGCGAATGGCGTCTTGGAGGAGGGCTTGGCGGCGCGCGGCGGCCAGCTCTTCTTCGCCGCCGCCGAGGTGATCTTGCTGGAACTTGACGCTGGAGACTTGGATCTGATCGCGGCGCTCTTGGAGGCCAATGGCGGCGCCGATGAGGTCCTTGATCTCCTTAAGCTCCTTGGCGCTGCGCGGGACATACTCCTTGGCGGGGGCCTCATCGCCCTCCGCCGCGCCCTCAGCCGCCTTGCCCGCCTCATAATGGCCGTCCACGAGCACCGCCACGGACATCTGCTCGATGATCGGGCCGCGATCACGGACGCTCAGCGCCGTGCGGCTGTGAGCGTATTGGGTGTCCTGCTCGCTGCGGGTGGCGTTGCTGGCGTCGCCGGTGCGCACGACCTGGGGGCCGCCGTTGGGATCGTTCTGCGCCGCCCCGGCGCCGCCCCCGACGCGACCAGCGCCGTTCTGCCGCTCCTCTGTCAGCGTCCGCTCGCGCAGCGGCACGGGGTTCTCCGCGTCGATCTGCTCTTGGCGCTTCTCGACCTTCTCAAAGTTCATCCGCAGGCTGATCTTCACCCGCCCGCGCCCGCGCCCGACATACTCATCGAGGACCGCCAGGGCCTTGGCCTCCAGCTCATGCTCGATCCGCGCTTGGTGCTCCGCGTTGTCATCCAAGCCTGAGAACTCCGCGTCCTCGTTGAGGGCCTCACCGAACTGATCGATGATCGTCACCTTGTCGCGGTGAAGCTTGGGCACCGCGCCAGCGACCAGCGCGGCGATCCCCTTGATCTGCCCCCGGCTCAAGTCCACGCCTGGCCGGATATTGAGGTTGACCGTCGCCGTGGGGGGGGCCTCCAGATCCGAGTAGAGCTGCGGCGGCGGCAAGGCGAGGTGGACGCGCGCCGACTCAATGCCCTCGATGGTCATGATCGAGTGGGCCAACGTCAGCTCGCTGAGGTGGAGCAGCTTGGCCTCCATCACCTTCTGCGGCTGCTTGAGGAAGTCGCCTTTATCAAAGGCCTTGAAGATCACGTCCTCGGGCAGCCCCTCCTGGCTCAGACTCAAGCGCCAGCGCGCCGCCATCTCTTGAGGGACGAGGATCTGCGTCCCCTCGACCTTGTAAGGCACGCCCGCCTTCTCCAGCGCCTCGATGACGGGCTGCGCGCTGCGCTGCCCGCTGGCGGCGTAGACAGGCTCATAGCTGGGCTGCGCCGCGTAGTAGAGCAGCGCGCTGAGGGCGACGATCAGCGCCACGCTCAGGCCCACGACGGCGATCTTTTGGCCCAGACTCAGCTTCTCATGAAGGCGAGTCATCTGTGTTTTGAGTTGATTGAGGATCGTCTCCATCAGATGCTCATCCTCATGATCTCTTGATAGGCCTCAACCACCTTACTGCGGACCTTCCCCAGCATTCGAAAGGACACATCGGCTTTATCGAGGGCCACCATCATCTCGTGGATGTTGCCGTTCTTGCCGGTGGCGACGTCGGCCACGGCCTGATCGGCCTCGACCTGGAGGCCGTTGACCTGCTCCAGCTGCGCGGCCAGGTAGGCGCTGAAGGCGGCCTTGGGGGCGGGGCGACCGACCGGCGCGGGCAGCACGGGGGCGCCGCTAAGGCCCTGGATACGCATCGACTCCATCAGCGCTCTCCGATGCTCAAGGCGTCCGTCGCCATCCCCTTGATGGCCTTCAACGCGGTGGTGTTGGCCTCATAGCTGCGCGAGGCGCTGAGCAGATCCACCATCTCGGTGATGGGGTTGACGTTGGGCAGGGTGACGTAGCCCTCGGCGTTGGCGTCGGGGTGGTCGGGATCATAGCGCAGCTGCCCTGGGCGCTCGTCAACGGACACCGCCACCACCTCAGCGCTGTGCGTCGCGTCATGCAGGGCGTCGCCGAAGACCTCGCCGAGCTGCTCGCGGAGGGGGATGGCGCCGATGACGGCGGCGCGGCGGCGATACGGCCCCCCCTCGGGTGTGCGGGTGGTCTCGGCGTTGGCGAGGTTGCTGGAGGTGAGGTTGACGCGGGTGCGCTGGACGGTCAGCCCCGCGCTGGCGGCGCGCATGGCGGTGAAGAAGTCCATCAGCCCTGGCCCTCCGTGACGGCGTACTTCAAGATCGCCATGCGCTTGTTGTAGGCCTTGGTCGTCGCGCGGTAGAGCAGCTGGTTTTCGCTGAGCTTGCTCATCTCGTGGTCCAGATCCACGGAGTTACCGTCCATATCAGGCAGCGCGTAGAAGTCGTACTCGACCTTGGGCGCTTGGATCTCATCCCCCTCATTGGCCCGCGCGTGTGGGGACTCCAAAAACACCTGGAGCTGCCGCTCGAACTGCATCTCCACGGGGGTGTAGCCAGGGGTGTCGAGGTTGGCGATGTTGGCGTGGATGAGGTTGGCCCGCTCCAAGCGCAGGTCCAGCCCATGAGCCAACGTGGCTGAGAGTCGGTCGAAGAGCAGGTTCATGGGGGATCCTCCGCGCCGCCCGCTGTGCCAAAAGTAGGCCAGCGGGTGAGGCGGTGATCGTTGGAGCAGGAGCGTTTAGGGCGGGGCGTTTATGGCGGCGCTGTCAGGGGGGTGACGCCCCCTCGGGCGGGGGCGGCTGCGGCGCGGGCTCAGGCGCTAAGCCCGCGCGCTTGACGATCTCAGGCGCCTTATCACGCTGCCAGCGCAGCAGCTCCAGCTCCGAGCGCGCCAGCGCCCCGAACGTGCCGCCCTCTTGCGCCTTGGCCAAGAGATCCCAGGTGCGCATCGCCCCCCACTCATCACCCACCGCCAGCTGCGCCTTGCCCTTGAAGAAGGCGGCCTCATGGCGCGCAGGATCGTGGGGGTAGGCGCGCAGGAAGGCGTGCAAGGCGGCGAGGGCCTGCGGCCAAGCGGCCTCCTCGATGCGCAGCTCGGCGACGCGCCACAAGGCGTCACGCCGCGTCAGATCGGCCAGCTCGCCGCCCGCCTCATCGTGGATTTGGATGAGCGCGTTGAGCGCCTTGATGGCCTCCTCGCGGCGCCCCGCCTGGATATGCAGCTCGGCGATGGCCCCCGCCAACTCCACCCGCTGCGCGCGTGTCGCCTCAGGGTGGTTGATGGCGAAGTTAAAGATGGCGCGGGCGTCCTCAACGCGCCCCTCCAGCCGCGCCCGCGTCCCCTTCGCCATCCAATATTGATGATCATCAAAGCGGCGAGGGTGACGCTCATCCAGGTAGTCAAGGATCGTCTTGAGCCGGAAGAGATCGCCCTCGCGCCACAGCACGCTGGCGATCTCACGATAGAGGCGCGCGGCGATGTCAGGATCGCCCTCGTCGGTGCGCCCCCCAAGGCCACGCTGCAAGACCGCCAGCGCCTCCTCGCGCATCCCCAGCGCCTTGAGCGCGCGCCCAGCGATGAGGTGCGTCCAGCCGCGCTTGGGGTGTCGCTCAAAGCGTTGACGTTGATCGTAATACATACGCATCACCGCGTAGGGATCGCCGATCTTGAGCTTGAAGTGCGCCCGCAGGAGCAAGAGCCGCTCAAAGAGCAGCGGCGCGCGCGTCAGGATGGGCGCCTTGGGCTGGGTCATCCACAGCTGACGCGCGTAGATATATGCCCGATCAATGTCCCCGTCATCGAGCGCCATGCGCGCCTGCTGGGTCAGCAACTCCGCGCGGGCAAAATCAGAGAGATCCCCTCGGGCGAGGTTGTCGAGGAGGCGGCGACGAAAGGCGGCGTCCTTGGAGAGCGCGGCGAGGCGCAAGAAGGCCAGGTCTTGACCCTCTCGGGCGCGCAGGGTCGTGGCCAACACCGCGAACTGATCTCGCGCCCGCGCGGGCTCTTGGGCGGCCAACAGCTCCGCGAGGCGGACGCGGACGATCCAGTGCGGGGGGGCGTCGGGGTAGCGGCGCAGCGCCGTCTGATAGAGGCTCTCCGCCGCCGCGTCGCGGCGATAGAGGCGGCTCAGCTCAGCGGCCATAAACAGCGCCTTGGGGTTGGCGGCCAGCAGCTCAGGCCAGCGCGCCTGGATGCGCTGCAACAAGGCGGAGGCGATCACATGCTGACCGTCGCTGTACGCTAAGCCCGCCAACATAATCGCCGCCTGCCCGCCGCTGGGCCCCTCCTCTGTGTCGAGCTGATCCAAGAGCCCCTTGGCCATCCGCTGCTCACCCAGCAGCAGCAACAGCCGCGCGCGGGCGGCGGTGATGTAGGGCGCGGCGGGGCCGCCTCGATAGCCCGCCGCGCGCGACTCCAAGGACAGCTCCGCCTTCTCGGGGAAGCCTCGCCGCCGCTGCGCCTCTGCGGCCAAGAGCGCGTAGCGTGCCCCCAGCAGCGGCGTCGGCGCGGCCACCTCAGCCGCCTCCAGGGCCGCCAAGCCATCCACCAGCCGCCCCTGCCAGCTGCTCAGCAGCCGCCGCCCCCAGGCCTCCGCCACCAGCGCCTTGGCCGCCGCGCTGGTGTCCGCCCCGCACAGCTCGATGACGCGCAGATCCTCGCCCCCGAGATAGGCGGCGTAGCAGCGGTTATAGCGCGTGGAGGCCACATCCTCGGCCTTCAGCGGCGCCAAGCGTGGCGGCGGCGGGGCGAAGTCCATCTCCTCCATGGACAGGGGGTAAGGCTGAAAGGGCAGCTCCTCTTGGATGGGCTGGATGAGGAGCATCGGCATGCCCAGCTCCACCACCCAGCGAGGGGGCGACTCCAGCCGCGCGTGCTGAAAGGCGACGCCCTCTCGCAGATCAAGGCGCAGCGCGTGTTGACCTCGCCGCGCCTCCAAGGTGGGCCGCGCCAAGGTGTCCTCCCCCAAGGCCGCCAGCAGCCGCGCCAACTCCAAGGGGCGCGCGCTGAGATCACAACGCACCTGACGGCCTTGGGTCTGGCAGCGCGCCGTGAAGCTCGGCGCGACGCGCATCTCAACCCGACGGTAGTCATCAAGGGGGCTTGGGGTCCTTTGAGGGCTCGGCGCGGCGAGCAGGAGCGCGGCGAGGAGGGGGATCACGTCTGTGAGGTGATGCCCTTCTTCTTGAGCTTCTCCACGAGGGTCGTGCGGTTCATCCTCAAGAGCTGAGAGGCGCGGTTCTTATTCCAGTGGGTGCGCTCCAGGGCCTGCAAGATGAGGTGATCCTCCAAGCGCGCCAAGGTCTCGCGGAGATCCAGGCCCTCCTCGGGGAGATCGAGCAGGCCGCCCTCCGAGGGCGACTCCATCTCTAAGATCTTCTCGGGGAGATCCTCGCGCTCGACCCACTCGTCAGCGCAGAAGACGGAGAGGCGCTCGACGACGTTCTCAAGCTCGCGGACGTTGCCCGGCCAGGGGTAGCGGCGCAGGGCCTCCAGCGCGCCTTGCCCAAACCCGCTGACGCGGCGCCCCCGACGCGCGTAAAGACGGATGTTGAAGTGATGGAGGAGCAGATCCACGTCCCCCTCGCGCTGACGCAAGGGCGGCAAGCTGATCTCGACGACGTTGAGGCGATAGTAGAGATCGCTGCGAAAGCGCTTCTCCTCGATGGCCTGCTCAAGCGACTGATTGGTGGCCGCCACGACGCGGACATCCACCTCGACGCTCTGCGTCCCGCCCACGGGCTCAAAGACCCGCTCTTGGAGCACGCGCAGGAGCTTGACCTGCAACATGGGGCTCATCTCGCCGATCTCATCGAGGAAGAGCGTGCCGCCGTCGGCGAGGGCGAAGCGACCAAGGCGCGCTTGATGAGCGCCGGTGAAGGCGCCCTTGACGTGCCCAAACAGCTCACTCTCCAAGAGCGTCTCGGGGATGGCGCCGCAGTTGATGGGCACGAAGGGGCCCGCCGCGCGGGGGCTCAGCTCGTGCAGCGCGCGCGCGATCAGCTCCTTACCCGTGCCGCTCTCGCCTGTGATCAAGACCGAGCTGAGGGACGGGGCCACCACCCCAAGGGCGCGGAACACCTTCTTCATGGGCTTGGACTCGCCGATGATGGGGCGGGTGATGTTCAACGGGGCCTCCCAGTTCGCCAAGCCCCTCTTACGGCTTGAGGGGCAGGGAGGTTGATAACTCAAGGGCGGTGAGAAAGCGAGAAAAGCGGCGCTGGCGTCGCGCTCACCAGGCCAGCGTCTCGGCCACGCAATGCCCTTGGGGGAAGCGGCGACGGTAGGCGGCGGCGGCGCTGCGCGCGGCCTCAAGATCCCCCGCCGCGCG
>JAHJCH010000249.1 GCA_018813065.1 Myxococcota bacterium | reverse complement strand
GGCCGAGGCGGAGGCCGCCGAGGCGCTGAGCGCGGCGCGCTTGGCGGGCCTGGAGGCGTACTGGGCGCTCTGGTACACCCAGCGCGCCGCCGCGCTGAGCCAGGCGCATGATGAGGCGGCCATCGCCACGCTGCGGGAGGCCCAAGCGCGGGCCGAGCTGGGCGCCCTCGCCGACGTGGACCTCATCCCCTTGCGCTTGGCGCACGTTGAAGCCACCTCTGCCGTCCTGGAGGCCACCGCAGATTTGCAGGGCGCGCGGCTGATGTTGGCGGCGCGCTTGGGCTTGCCTGCCACTGCTGCGCCGGGGCTCCGCGCCGCTGTGGCCCCCACCCCGATCACGATCCTCAGCGAGGCGGAGATCCTGGCCGCGCTCCAAGACGCCTACGCCGCGCGCGCGCCGCGCCTGGCGCGCCAGGCTGCCGAGGACGCGGCCCAGATCACCGCCCGCGCGGCGCAGCCTCAGCTTGACGCCGAGGTGGGGATCAGCGCCTACGGGCTCAGCGGCGCGGGGATCGACGACGCCCTCAACGGGCTGGGCGCGGTGGAGGGCCAAGGCGCGTGGGCGGGCCTGCGCTTGGTGTTGCCGCTGGGCGATGAACTGCGCGCCGCTGAGGCGGCATCGGCGCGCCTCAACCTGGAGGCGGCCAAAGCGGCGCTCTTGGCGCGGCGGCAGGCGTTGGCGGCCGAGGCGTTGGCGACGCGCGCGGCGTTGGTGGCGGCGCAGGGGCGCGTGGCGTTGATGGAGACGGCGGCGCAGTTGGCGGTGTTGGCCGAGTCGGGGCAGCGGGCGCGCTTTGAGGCGGGCGACGAGACGGCGACGGCCTTGACCATGGCCTCAGCGGCGCGCCAAGCGGCGCAGCTCCGCCACGCCCAAGCCCAGGTTGAGGTCATCCGCCTCGACCTCCGTCTCCGCCACGCCCTCGCGCTGCCTTTGCGAGCGTGGACCCCTTGAGCCCAACCGATCTCAGGCAACCCGTGAAACACAGACAACGAAGGATCAGACAACGAAGGATGAGAGGTCACGATCACCATGCGACTGCGTGAATGGCTCAACGAGGCCCCCTTCGCCCTTGGGCTCTCCTCTGGCTTCTTTGGCTTCTACGCCCACACGGGCATGCTCAAGGCGCTGCTCGCCGAAGGCCACACCCCCGAGGCGATCAGCGGCTCCAGCGCGGGCGCGCTCGTCGGCGGCGCCTGGGCCTCGGGCGCTGACGTTGAGGTCATCGAGGGCCGCCTCCAGGCGCTCCAGCGCGGCGACTTCTGGGACATGGGGCTCGGCCTGGGGCTGCTCAAGGGCCAACGCTTCCGCCAACAGCTCCAAAGCCTCTTGGCTGTCGACACCTTCGATGCCTGCCGCGTGCCCTTCTACGCCTCGGTCTTCGACGCGCGCCGCCGCGCCACCGCCGTCATCAGCCAAGGCGCCTTAGCCCCCGCTGTTCAAGCCTCCTGTGCTGTCCCTGGCCTCTTCCAGCCGGTTTGGATCGAGGGCCGCGCCTACCTCGACGGCGGCATCTTGGATCGCCCCGGCTTGACGGGCTTGGGGCAGCGCCGCGCCCTCTTTCATCACCTCGCCTCGCGCTCGCCGTGGCGCACAAAGGCGGGGATGCGCCTCCCTCGACGCGCTGATTTGGTCACGTTGCTGATCGAAGATCTGCCTCGGGTCAACCCCTTCGCGCTGTCGCGCGGCCCTGTGGCGCTGTCAGCCGCCTTTGAGGCGACGAGGCGCGCCTTAGACGCGGAGATCAAGGACGGGGTCGTGCGGGCCTAGGCCCACGGGTGGAGATGTCACCCACACCCGAAGCATGTAGCACCCACCTGAAGCATGTAGCCCCCGAAGCATGGAGCACCCACATGCTCCTGGATGAGATACACCCAGATGAGGCGGGCGTGCCCACCCTCAGGCGTTTGGATCGGGCGACGCGGGCGCTGGATCGGCGCTGGCGAGGCTGAGCGCCTCGTTCAACGCTGGCGCGCGCCAGCCGCCGATCCGCTCGCGGTAAAGCAAGAAGGCGGCGACCATCAACGCGCTGTTGATCTCCCCATCCAAGAGCGCCTCGCGGATCGTCGCCAGAGGGCGCAGCTCCACCTCGATCAGCTCATCGGGATCAAAGTCCACGGGGTGCGTCAGCGCCGCGCCCAGAGCCAGGTAGATCACACAGCGGTTGTTCATGATCGCGGGGTTGGGCTCGACCACCCCCAATGTGTGCCAGCGCGGCGCGGTGTAGCCCGTCTCCTCGCGTAGCTCCCGCTGGGCGGCGTTCAAGGGCGCCTCGCCTGGATCAACCATGCCCGCCGGGATCTCCAGCGTGACGTGATCGCGCCCATGACGGAACTGCCGCACAAGGATGATCTCCCCCGCCGCCGTCAGCGCGATGATGTTGATCCAGTCCGGCGCTTGGATGATGGAGAAGCGTCGCGCCGCGCCGCTCTGCGGGTGCTGGGAGGTGCGCCGCGCGACCCGAAAGACGGCGTAGTCCTCGGGGGCATCGGTGCTGAGGACGCGCCAACTGAGGCGATCGGTCATGTGAGAGCCTGGGCTTGTGGGTGAGGGCTGATCTTTAAGGATTGGCGGCGCATTGCCAAGGGTCATTGGGGTTGGCTTGGGCTTGGCAGCTCGCCCCTTCTGGGCAGATGGCGAAGACCGCCAGGCCATCGCAGACGTCGCCAAGCGCCACGAGGGGCGTCGGCGCCAAGGGCTGCATCAGCGGCGCGCTCTCCTGGCCGCCGCCGTCGATGGCCGTCAAGCGCAGCTCGATGATCTGCGCCAATCGGGCGCCGTCGCAGAGGTCCAGATCGGGGAGGTGGCGCGCACGGCAAGTGAGGAAGTCATCGCCTTGGGAGACACAGGCTTGGATCTGCGCGGCGTTGTCCTCGGCGCAGGCTTGGAAGCGCGCCTCGTAGGTGGCCCAGGCGTCAAAGCCGCTGAGATCTTGGGTGATAAAGTCATAGCCCGAGATCCCGCCGTTGATGAGCGCATGCTCACCACCCATGGCGTCGCGGGGCGTCACTCGCAGCCGCGTGTTGTCGCCGTCGGCGTCCACGCCGAGGATGTGGACGCCGATGAAACGCGCGGCGTTGTGATAGGCGAAGCCCTCGCTGATCGTCGGCGGATCGGCGGCGACGCAGCCGCCCCCGATGCAGCCCAACTCAGGGCTACAGCGTTCAAAAACCTGAAGCGGATCGCAGGCTTGGCCCACGCCGAGCATTTCGGGGGGCGTCATGGCGCCTTCCAAGGCGGGGCTCTCCTTGAACGTCTCGTCGATCAGCTGCACTCGCACGCGGGCCACCCGCTCCACCGGCGTCAGGCCCGTGTTGACCGTCACCCGCGTCTCAAAGTTGCCCCCCCCCAGCGGCGTGATCGCCCCAAAGGGCAGCACTTGGTTTTCTTGGTTCTGGGCGCCGACGGGGATCGGCTGGCCCTCGGCGTTGAGCAGCGTGATCCGCGCGTAGTTGACGTCGTTGTCCTCGTCGCCGCCGCTGAAGATCGCGCCGACGGTGGCGGTGAGCGGGTTGGCGTAGGCGGCCACGGCGGTGAGCGTGGGCGCGTGGGCCGCTCGGCAGGTGCCGCCAATGCAGGCGGCGTCGGCGCTGCACACGGCGAAGGGATCGGCGTCGTCGCAAGGCTGGCCCAGGGCGATCGGCGGCGGCAACCCCAAGGCCACCTCCTGCGGCGCGCTGCGCTGCCAGAGGCTGTCACGGGCGAAGATCCGCAGCCGCGCGGGGTTGAGCAGGGCGAGGTCGGCCTCGTAGGTGACCGTGCCGGAGAAGGCGAGGCCGTTGCGCTCAAAGGTGCCCCAGTCCGAGCCCGGGTGGAGGTTGACCATCAAAAACTCTCGGGTGGCGTTGCCGTAGTTGGGCATGATCTGGCCCATGGCGTCGAGGAACTGCACCGCGATCCCATCCCCGTCGCCGTTGGGATCGCTGGCGGTGAAGCGCACCCCCAGCACGTTGAGGTTGGGGATCCAGTAGGCCTCGGCGCTGAGGAGCTGCGGGGCTTGGCCCGCCGCCGGGCCGACCTCAAGGCGCACAGGGCTGGGCTGCATGGCCCCCCACTCGGCGAGGTTGTCGATGATGATGTAGTAGGGCACGCCCGCCAAGGCGTTGATCGCCAGGCGGCTGCGCAGCGAGGCGTAGTCATCGTTGCAGGCCAACTCGGTGGCGCGGGCGAGGCAGTCGGCGCGCGCTGAGAGCACCGTGTCCCAGGTGCTGACGCCGGGGATCTCGGGCGTCTCAAAGAGCCAGATCCCGGCGCGCGGGGGCACGAAGCGGATCACCGCGTCGGCGCCAAGGAGGGCTTGATCGACGCAGGAGGCTTGGAAGTCGTTGCGGCCCGTGGTCATGAGGTTTACGGCGAAGGTCTCGCCGTTGATCTCGACGTGCGGATCGTTGTTGAGATCGAGGACAGGGATGTCATCGCAGGCGCCCTCGATGTCGCCACCCCCCCCACCTCCGCCGATGTCACCGCCACCGCCGCCGATATCACCGCCGCCGCCGCCGATGTCTCCACCGCCGCCGCCGATATCACCACCG
>JAHJCH010000248.1 GCA_018813065.1 Myxococcota bacterium | reverse complement strand
GGGCCGCGCGCCCAGGCCGCCCCGCCACGCGCGGTGAAGCGCCAAGGCCGCGCCGTGCGCCCCGCCCCAGACGACAAAGGTCCACGCCGCGCCGTGCCACAGCCCGCCCAGGAGCATCGTCAACATCAGGTTGCGGTAGGTCTTGTAGCGCCCTCCTCGGTTGCCGCCGAGGGCGATGTAGAGGTAATCGCGCAGCCAGCCGCTGAGCGAGATGTGCCAGCGCTGCCAAAACGCCGTGATGCTGCGCGCTCGATAAGGTGTGCGGAAGTTCTCTGGCAGCTCATAGCCCAGCAGCAGCGCCGAGCCCCGCGCCATGTCCGTGTAGCCTGAGAAGTCCGCGTAGATTTGCAGAGAGTAGCCCAAGGCCGCCAGCCACAGCGTCGGCGTGTCAAAGCGGCTTGGATCGGAGAAAACGACGTCAACGCACTTCACCGCGACCAAGTCCGCGAAGATATTTTTCTTAATCAGCCCCCATAGAAAGTATTTCCCTGCTCGTTTGACCTTATCGACGCTTAAAGAGGGCGGTGATTTAAGCTGACCCAGCAGTTCACCCGCGCGGACAATCGGCCCTGCGACCAACTGCGGAAAAAATGATACATAAGTGGCAAATAAAAGCAGACTCTCCTCGGGCTCACGCTCTCGTCGCCAAATATCAATGGTGTAGCTCATTGACTGGAAGGTATAAAAAGAAATACCAACGGGGAGCAGCACATTAAGCGTCGGTAGGTTCGCTTGCAGCCCAAGCGCGCTTAATAATGAAGCGACGCTCTCAATAAAGAAGTTAAAGTATTTAAAGACCGCGAGGCTCCCTATATTCGCGATTAAGCTCGCCAAGAGCCATCGATTCCGAGCTTGATCCGACTTTGATTTATAGATGCGGTCGCCCGCCACAAAGTCGATCAAGGTGCTGCCGAGGATCAATAAGAGATAGCGGGCGTTCCAGCTGCCATAGAAGGCGAGGCTGGTAAAGAACAAGAAGGGCACGCGCAGCCGACGCGGCAGGAGCCAGTGGAGCGTAAAGACCGTGACGAAGAAGAAGAGGTATTCGATCTGGGAGAAGATCACGGCAACACCTCCTCGATGACGCTGTGGGCGAAGCCGACGGGCTCGCCGCGATCAAGCCGCCTGAGGATCGGCCCGGCCACGCGGGCGCCCAGGGCGTCGGCGAAGCGGGCGCGGCCCGCCTTGGAGATGATGTGATGGCCATCAAAGCGGCCATCGGCCCGGAAGTAATCGGCGTCGCTCAGGCCGCAGGTGGTCTTCTTGAGCAAGAACAGCGGCGCATCCGCCGCCTCGGCCAGCCCCCGCAGGGTCTTGAGGTACAGCGCCCGCAGCGCGGGATCGTAGACGTGGGCGTACCAGTCGGAGACGGGCAGGTGGACCAAGGCCACGGCCACGCCGTCGGCTTTCAGGCGCTGAACCAGCGCCAACAGCGCGGCGCGCTGGGGGCCACCCATCGCCAGGTTGTGCAGATAAGAGGAGGAGAGCGGGGGGGCGACATCTTGGATCACCGCCGCGCCCTGGGCGTGGCGCGCCGTGGCGTTGTTGAGCACGTCCTCCTCCGCCGCGCTTCTGCGAGGTGGCGGCGGGGGCGCGGCGAGGCCGAGGGTGCTCATCCAACGCAGCCCCACCGCGCGCACACGCCCGCGCAGCTTGCCGTTGCGAACACTTGAGAGCAGCCCTGAGCGGCGCAGCGGCGCGAGATCAAAGAAGAACTTGCGGGTGAGGCGGTCCGTCCCGTGCTCAAGGACGTGGCCCAGGAGATCGGCGACGCCCCAGCCCTCGGCGATGATCGGGTTTGGGGCGCCGTCATTGAGATCCAGCGCGCCCAACCCGATGATCAGCAGCCGCGTCTCACCGGCCTTGAGCACCTCGGGGGTGAGGTGACGCGCGGCGAGCCAGCGCATCGCGATCCCGCCGCCGCCGTTAAAGGCCACGTTCACGCCGCCGCGCGCCGCCGCCGCCGTCGCCACCCGCGCCGCGTCGATGACGCGCAGCCGCGATGATCCCAGCAGGAGGATCTCTGCGGGCTGGGGCCGCGCCGCCTGCGCGGACATGGCCGCCAGGGAGGAGGGGCGCGCGTCATCGGTCTGAAGCGCGAGATCCACGAGGAGCAGCAGCAGCGCCGCGCTCCATAAGACCCGCAGCGCCCACAAGCGCGCGGCCCATCTCTTAATCCACATCGGCTTCCTTCTGCGCCCGCGTTGTCGAGCGGCGCACGGCGTTGTGCTGCATATAGAGGCGCGACAAGGGCGAGGCTGTCTCACGAGGCGAGGGTCATCGAGGCCTCGGCGGAGGTCAAGGCTCGCCCTCATCACCGCTGATAACCTGTCAGTTTCGCCCATCCTGATTTAAGCTGACGGCCTCATTGGACCTGCCTTGAGGGAGCTTGGATAGATGAAGCCTGTCTGGGGGGCCGCCGCCCTCTTCTTTCTCCTCAACGCCGCCGTCGCAGGCACCGCCCCGTACACCGACTGGGCCTTTGACGTAAACAAAGCCAACAAGGCGCAAGACCTCGACAAGCTCGGCGCGCTGACCAAGGCGGAGCCTGAGTTTGCGCGGATCTTCTTCTATGGCCAGGTCTACGATCTGGTCACCCAAGGGATCGCTGAAGAGCACAAGTCGGCGCTGCGCCCGCAGCTTGATCGGATGGCGGCGATCTTCGCGGAGGAGACCCCCCCCGATCTGCGCCCACAGCTCATCCTTGATCGCGCCGACACGGGCCAGCTGGAGGCCGAGGCGAAGGCCGCGCGTGGTCTACAGGAGGCGCTGGTGCTCAGCGGGCGCAGCGGGGCCAGCCTCGCCCCGCGCGTCGCCCCCGCCGAGCACGTCGAGATCGCCGAGTCGGTCTTCTACAACCTCTTCTTCCGCGCCGAGATCGCCCGCCGTCGCCTGGGCGGTGATCGTGAGCGGGCGATGCTCATCGACGTCACGCAGCGCATGGCCGAGGGGTTCGCCCTCGCCCACAACGATCTGCGCCCTTGGCGCACCCTCGCCAAGTGGATGGGCGGGGAGGTGAAGCTGGAGGGGCAAGGCGTCCTTGAGGAGCAGCTCGGCGGCGCGCTCAACGCCTACATTGCGGGGGACTTTGAGCTGGCCCAGCGGCAGATGGGCGAGGCGCTCTACACGGCGCGCGGCACCCGCAGCGGCAGCATCTTCACCGCGCTGATCCTCAACGGCACCGCCCAGGCCGCAGGCTGGATGAACAACCCCATCCAAGCCCGCGCCCTGCACCTCCAGGTGCTCCACGCCGTGCGCCCCTTGGGCAAGCCCGCCCTCGTGGCCCTGATCGCCAGCGAGCTGATCCGCTCACACCTCTCGGACAAGACCCTCGACGACATGATCGCCTACACCCGCGAGCTGCGCGCCTTGGGTGAGCCCGCCGCCCGCGTGGGCCTGCACCTGCGCACGATGGAGCGGGCCGCCTCGGCGCTGCGGCAAGCGGCGGCGGAGCGGATCAACTCTGGGCAGCTGGTCAGGGGCGGGCGGCAGCTGGAGGAGGCTGAGGGCATGACGGCCATCCTGCTTGAGGAGGAGGCCATCGCCGTCAACACCCCCAGGGCGCGCCGCGCCGACGTGCGCCGCGCCCGCGCCATCGCCCGCGCCCAAGAGCGCACCCTCGCCGCCACGCTCTACACCCGCCGAGGGCAGATCAAGCACGCCCTGGAGGCCCTCGCCGACGCCCGCGCCCTCTACGAAGGCCAGGGTGAGCTGGCCCTCAAGGCGGAGGCGGAGCTGCGCATGGCCGAGGCGCACCTCAAGCTCGGCGCCGTCGAGGCGGCGATGAAGATCGCGCGTGGGTACTGGGAGACGCTGGGGGACGATCAGCCCCAGCTGATCGCCCATGCGTACCTCGTCCAAGGCTGGGGGCACCTCCACCGTGGAGAGTGGCCGCCGGCCTTCACCGCCGCCAACACGGGGCTGTCCTACCTCACGCAAGGCGCGCTCAAGCCCGAGGATGCGCCCCTGCGCGCCCAACTCCAGGTCCTGGCGGGGCTGACGCTCCACGCCGCGGGCTACCCCGAGGCCCTCCCGCGCTTGGCGCGCGCCCGCGCCCTCAACCCCACCGATCCTGAGCTGGCGACGATGGTCGCCTTGGCCCACGCCCAGGCGGGTGGCTACGACCGCGCCTTGGCGATCCTGGGGGAGTTTAACGTCGGCGAGATTGGCCGGCTGATGGGGATTTATCGAGGCTGCGTGCGCATCTGGGCGGGGCAGATCAAGGAGGGCAAGGCGGAGCTGGCCGAGCTGCGCGCGCTCTTGCTGCCGCACTTCCAGTATCGCCGCAACATTGGCCGCGCTTGTTTGGCCTCGGCGCTGCTGTCGGAGGGCCAAGGCGGCGCGGCGGAGAAGCTGTTGGAGCCCGCGCGGGCCTGGCTAGAGACGCACCCTGATCCGGCGCTGGGCTGGCGCGTCTTCGCCCTCAGCGCCGAGGCGGCCAATCGCGCGAAGAGCGCAGCAGACACCCTGCGTTGGCTCAGCATGGCCGCCAAGGGCTTCAGCGAGGCGGGGCGGGGCGCCGAGCCGCTCTACATCGCCAGCTTCGCCTTACCTCAGCGCTTCGACGCCAGCGCGGCGCCGCTGGCGGCCATCGATCTGAAGAACGCGGAGGCGAATAAGGCCAACAAGGCCAAGCCCGCCAAGGGCGCCAAGCCCGCCAAGGGCGCGAAGGGCGCCAAGGGCGCTGAGGCGATCTCCGCGCGCTTTATGGAGGGGATCGCCTTAGGGCTGTGGGCGCAGCAGATGGACGCGGCGGCGGCCACGGGCGGGCTTGAGGCGATGACGCACCCTGTTGAGCTGCGCCCCGCTGATGCCCAGCTGGCGCGCCTCCCCGCGCTGCGCGCCGCGCTCAATGACGGCGCCGTGACTGAGGCGGAGATGGCCGAGGTGGGCGCCACGCTGCGGACGATCTCTGAGGCCCTGGAGGCGCCGACGCGCGCCGCCTACAAGGCCCACCGAGGGCAGAGCGATCACCATCGGCCCATCCCCGCCACCCCCGCGCAGCTGACGCCCAAGGCGGGGGAGGCCCACGCCTATTACTTCGTCGGCGATCAGCACAGCGCCCTCTACCTGGTCTTGCCCGAGGGCGAGGTCATGGGCTGGCGCCTGCCAGGGGTGGAGGGGCTCAAGCGGCTCTTGGAGCCTGCCCTCAAGATCATGCTGACGCCGCCCAAGGCATGGCCGGGGACCAAGCGTCGCCCCAAGGACCCCAACACGCAGGCGTGGAAGGCGTTGACCAAGCCGGTCGCCGAGCTGCTGCCCTTCCTCGCTGACGCCAAGCTGCGCAAGCGCCTGGCGAAGCACACGCTCTACGTCTTTCCAGATGGGCCGCTGATGCGCTTCCCGCTCGACGCGCTGGTGCTTGACTTGCCCAAGAAGCCCGGCGATCCGCCGCGCTTCGTCGGCGCCGCGCAGCCGATGGCCTACGCCTTCTCCCATCAGCGCGGCAAGCTCATCTCGGGCGGCAAGGCCATGGCCCTCTTCGGCCCGCTGCCGGGCGGCGCCTGCCCTGACAAGCTCTGCGTGGGTGTGGATCAAAACCTGGAGGTCGAGCAAATCAAGAAGCGGCTCAAGGACCAGCTGACCTTGGCGACGGGCGACGGGGCCACGCTCGACGCGCTCAAGGCCGCCCGCTTTGGGCATCAGACGCTGCACATCCTCTCGCCCCTCGACGCCGCGCAGGGCGCGCCGCTGCTCAAGGAGGGCGAGGGCCTGACCCCGCTCAGCCCCAAGGCGTTGGCGGAGATCAAGGGCTCGAATCAGAGCGTGGTCTTTACGCGCCTGACGCCCCCCGCCGACGGCGACGCGGTGGGCCTGCGCCGCTTAGCCCACGCGCTGCGCTTCCAAGGGACCACGCAGCTGGCCTTTGTGGGGCACCGCACGCCAACAGACAGCTACTTCGCGGGGGAGATCACGGAGATGATGGCCGAGGGCCATGACTTCGCCGCCAGTCTGTATGCCACGCGTTGGCGCTTGATGCACAAGAAGATCGACACGGTTGAGGGCGGCCCTGCCTTACATCACCCCTTCTTCTGGGGTCGTTGGATGCTCTACGCCCGCCTCAAGCCTGCGGCCATCCAGCTGGGCAAGGCGGCGCTGAAGGCGGCCCGAAGCGCCGCCGTGGAGGCCCCCGCCGTGGAGGCCAAGCCCGCCGCGCCTGCCGTGGAGGCCCCCGCCGTTGAGGTCAAGCCTGCGGTGGAGGTCAAGCCCGCTGTGGAGGTCAAGCCCGCCGTCGAGGCCCCCGCCGTGGAGATCAAGCCCGCCGTCGAGGCCCCCGCTGTCGAGGTCAAGCCCGCCGTCGAGGCCCCCGCCGTGGAGATCAAGCCCGCTGAGCCCGCCGCACCCACTGTGGAGATTACGCCCGCCGAGCCCGCCGACGCGACGAAGGCGGGCGCACAGACCATCGAGATCGCCCCCGCCCCCTGAGCCAGCCTCAACCCAAGGACGGGCTCAGCGCGCCGCGCAGGCTGCGCTCATAACCCTCTAAAATTACCCGACAAATCGGCCCAGGCGCCGAAAAAACATACTGATCAATCTGCCTCACTGGCAAAACACCACGAATACTACTGCAAATAAAGGCCTCATCCGCCGAAGGCAGATCATCAATATGCAGCTCCACCTCCTCAAAAGGCACGCCCAGGCGCTGCGCCAGCTCAATGACCTTGGCGCGGGTGATCCCCTCCAAGATGCCCACGGCGATGGGGGGCGTCAGCAACACCCCACCCCGGACGAGGAAGAAGGTGCTCGTCGCCCCCTCCAAGATCCGCCCAAGCGGATCGACGCGCAGCGCCTCATGGGCGCCAGCGGCTTGGGCGTCGGCGATGGCCATCACCGCCACCAGCTTGTTGCTGCTCTTGATGCGGGGGTCCAAGCCGCCGCGATCCCCGCGCGCCACGCCAAAGGTCTTGAGCACACAGCCCTGGGCATAGAGGGCGGGATCGGGGCGCCGCAGCGGCTCGACGATGATGATCCAGCGCGCTTGACCAAAGCCCCCCGCCCCCCACGCAGGCTCCCCCTCGCCGCGCGTGATGATCACCCGGATGCTGCTCTCCCCCCAGTCGGCCTGGGCCAAGGTCGCCTGCATCTGCGCATAGAGATGGCTGGGATCAAGGGCATCGAGGGGGATACAAAGCGCCCGCGCTGAGCGCCAGAGCCGCGCGCGATGTGCCTCCCAGAAGAGGGGGGCTTGATCCACCGTGCGCAGCACCTCATAAACGGCGTCGCCGAAGAGGAAGCCGCGATCAAAGACCGAGACGCGCGCCGCCTCACCCGGCGTGATCACGCCGTCGATGTTTACCCAGCTTTTCAATGTCAACGCCCACCTCTCGGTTAAACGCGGCCAATCTATGCGCGGCGGGTGGGGAGATCAATCCTCGGGTGGATCGTGGAGCAGGGCGTTGAGGAGCCGCACATCCTCGGGCTCAGAGAGGGCCTCGCGGGCGCGCAGCTGTGTCAGCAAGGCGTCGGCGCGGGCCTCAAGATCCTCGGCGGCCAAGGGCGCGTCGAGGGTCGCCAGGATCTGCACCGCGCCGCCGCGGGCGCGGGAGAGCAAGAGGTGCTGGCCCTCGCAGGCCACCACCAACAGCTCATGGCGATTGGGCAACCGCGTACGCGCTTGGATCTTAAACCCCTTGGGGAGCCGCCCACGTCGTCGGATAAAGAGCAGGCCCAGCAGCAAGGCCAGGCCGCCCACGCCGCCGATCAGCAGCGAGAGGGGGCCAAACGCCAAGCCCTGTGGCGCGGCGTCGATGGGGGGGGGCGTGCGCTGCGGTGGGATCGGGGGCCTACCCCTCGCGTCGGCCATAACCGCTGCCGCGTCGCTCACCGTCGCCTGATCAACGCCGCCATCCTTAGCCTCATCAACGCCGCTATCCGCCTGATCAACGCCACCATCCGCCTGATCAACGCCGATCCGCGCCTCGGGCAAGCGCAGCGGCGCGGGCTCCGCTTGAGGGGGGGGCGCGGCGCGACGCTTGGGGAAGCCCAGGCGCAGCCCCCCCTCGAAGGGCCTCACCCAGCGATCCGCGAGCATCCAAGGCGGTGGCGGGCGCTTGAGGCGCACCCGCAAGAGGCTAGCGCCGGGCCGCGCCCTTGAGCCCCGCGCGTGACTGCGCCGGATCATTGGATCGGGGCTGGCGATCCAGCCTTGGCGCACCTCAGTCTCCTCGACTTGGATGATGATGACCTCACCTCGCGCGCGGACATGGAGCTGCGCGGGGCGCAGGGCGGGCGCCTCTAGCCGAAAGATCAGGGCGTCGGCGTCGGGCTCAAAGTGGATATTGAGGGGCGCGGCGGGCGCCGCAGAGGGGCAGAGGAGCACGAAGAGGGCGAAGCACGCCAGCGCGCCCCATCGGCGCCTCAGATCGCCTCCTCCGAGAGATGAAAATCGTGGATTAAGCGCCATATTTCATCCGGGCTGAGCGCCTCGAAGCGTACGCCCAAGCCGCCGGGCTCAACGTAGATGACCTCCCCCTTCGGCCTGATCTGACTGCCGGGTGAGGTGAGATAGAGCTTAAGGGTCAAGCGCGCGCCGAGGGGCACGCCCAAGGCCGTCTTGAGGAAGACGCCGCCGATCCCGATGGAGCTGACGGCGCCGGCGTGCCAGCGCCCGTCCACCTCGAAGGCGCACTCAAGGGCGCAGTCAAAGCGCCGAAAGCGGCGCTGCTCAGAGGCCCGCCGAGGCCGCATGGGATCAAAGCCGCTCAGCAGCGCCTCAAGCTCTTCTTGTGTGAGGGGGTTGGGCATCGTCGATGTGTATCAGGGCGCGGTGAAAAGGAAAAGCGCCGTTTTCTCTGGGCATCACGGTCAACGCGCGGGGGCGGTGGAGATCATCACCGAGGCGGGGCGGACTTGCTACGCTTGGGGTGACCTTCATGATCAAGCCCTTCCTGCTGCGATCCCGATTCCGAGTCCAAGCAAGCCCGCCAAAATAGCATCGCCGCCACTTTTGCCCTTCTTCGCCTTACCTCTCGGGCGAGGCGGTTGAGTTTCCTCTCCAGACTTCGACCTCCCGGAGCAAGTGGGTGCCACCTGCTCCGCCCGGCGTCGAGACCGTGGTCTCAGAGAAGGTTTATGGTGACGGCGTCGACCAACGCTTGGTCTCTGAGCGCGCGATGGGCAGCTACACCACCCACTACGACTACGACGTTGATGGAAACGTAGCGGGGACCGAGGTGGAGGG
>JAHJCH010000247.1 GCA_018813065.1 Myxococcota bacterium | reverse complement strand
GTCGCCGCGCCCACGCCCACCCCCTTGGCGCGCCCCTCGGCGCCGCTGAGCCTGCCGCAGCCCGAGGGGGTGCGGCGTCGGGTGGAGGCGGGGCGCCTGATCTATGAAGGGGGCGAAGCGGCGGGGCGCTTCAGCGCGGCGCTGATCGACGCCCTCCTCTCCACGGCGCGCGTCGGCGAGATCGATCCTGCGGCGGAGGCGGCCTGGGCCGCGGCGGCGCCGCCCCTGCGCGCCGCCTTCGCCGAGGCCTTTGATCCCCAAGGCTTCCAGGCGACCGATGAGGTGATTGAGGTGGAGCTGAGCGCGCTGCAAGCCATCCGCGCCGCCCAGCGCCTTGAGCGGCGCGCCGCTCGCCTGGGGGACTTCTGGCTCCGATCAGAAGGGCCGCTCATCGTCGAGGCGGGGCGCTGCGGCGATCTCCAAGCGGGTGACCGTGTGGTCACGATCAGCTGGAGAATCCACGGTTACGATCACGGCAGCTGCGCCGAGGCGAGCTGCGCCTCAAGGACGGATCATGCATTGCACAAGGCCAGAGCGGTGGGTGAAAAGATCAGCCTGCGTCTCAAGATCAGCCGAAAGGTCAACGAGGGTGAGGACACTCCCTTGGACACTGCTTGCAG
Source organism: Myxococcota bacterium (assembly GCA_018813065.1). GTDB lineage: Bacteria > Myxococcota_A > Bradymonadia > UBA7976 > UBA1532 > JAHJCH01. The sequence continues at coordinate 23,825 of JAHJCH010000247.1, read as the reverse complement.
CCTTTAGCCTCGCCGCCCCGGCGCAGGCCAAGCCCTGCGACGGTCAAGCAGGCCCGCTGCGCGCGCTGGCGTCACGCTTGGCGAAGACCACTGATCGGGCCGCGCTCAACGCCGTCGTTGTCGAGGCGGTGGGCTTAACCAAAACCGTCGAGGGCGACGAGGCGCAGAGCTGCGCCCACTACCTCGCCGCGGGCGCTCACTTCTACCTCTCCAACCAGCGGGTCGGCGCTCAGCTGCACGCCGCCCACGCCGTCGCCCACCTGCTGCGCAGCCAAACCCTGACCCCCAAGGCCATGGAGAGCACCCAGGGGCAAGCGCGGCTCAAGACCGCGTGGCAGCGCGTCGGCTTAGTGCCGGGGTGGCTTGAGGCCAAGAACGCCCCGGTCTGGGTGGAGATCCCCGCCGCCGCGCAGCCCATCACCCTCAGCCCGGCGGACATGGGCGGCTGGGAGGCGGCCTGCGGCACCAGCCGCGAGTGCGCAGAGGTGGTCCGCTACGCGCTGACGCCCGCCCAGCCGCTGCGCCTCCAGCTCCGCCCAGGCCAGTACCGGGTGAGCCGAGCGGGGCGGTGTGGGGCCTCGGAGCACGTGGCGCGGGTCATTGGGGGGGCGCTGGCCTTGCCCGCGCCCAAGCGCTGCCAGATCACCCTCAAGGTCATGGGCAAGGCCGCGCCGGTGCAGAGCTTCAGCGTCGAGGACGCCGAGGGGCGCCCCTTGGCCCTCGACGCGCTCCATGGCGGGCTGGGCGTCGTGACGATCCGGGCCAAGGGCTATCTCCCCGAGGCCGTCACCCTCAAGGGCCAAGAAGGCGAGCTGAGCGTGCGGCTCAAGCGCTGCTTGGTGGATCAACCCGTGCGTATTCAGCCACAAGACGCCGAGGTCCAAGGCGGCGGCCCAGGCCCCTGGGGGCCGCGCCAGATCGCGGCGACGCGCGCGGGCTACCTCCCGCTCAAGACCACCATCAAGATCCCCCCGCCGGTCAACTGCGCCCAGCCGCTGCGCCCCGTCGTCTTAGTCATGGATCGTCAAATCAGCGTCCAGGGGCGCGAGCCCAGCGGCGCGTTGGTCTTCCCCAGCCAGCTCTGGATCGAAGGCGAGGCGCTCAACCCTGCCAGCTTTGGCCGCCCGGTGGGGGAGTACAGCTACCGCGCGCTGCACCCGCGCTTCGCGCCCGCCACGGGCCGCCTCAAGGTCGAGCCCTGCCGCCTCACCCCGTGCGGGGCGCAGCGCCTTGAGATCGCCTTTACGCCTCGCGCCTCAAAGGGCGAGGGCGCGCAGGGCAGCGGCCCATACGCGATCATGGGCGTCGGCGGCGCGCTCGTGCTTGGGGGGCTGATCGCGGGGGGCGCGGCCATGTCCACGCAGTCTGACATCGACGACTACACCAACAAGCGCGAGGAGAGAGTCGGCCTAGAGCAGCTCATCGAGCGCCGGGACGGCCAAATCCGGGCGGCCAACCTGCTCTCTGCGGCGGGCGCCGCCTCCTTATTCCTGGGCTACTCCTGGCATCTTTGGAGGGCGTTATGATCCGCCACGCGCTGCCCTGCTTGCTCCTCTACGGCGCCGTTGGCTGTGAGATCTTCATCGACGTCAACAACGGCGGCGTGGAGTGCGAAGACCACGCAGGCTGCCCAGAGGGGGAGAGCTGCTTTGGGGGCCGCTGCGCCACCTCGGGCGTCATGCCCAAGGGCGACGATGGGCTGCTCATCAAGGATATGTTTCGCCCCTCCCCCTTTGACTGGGGCGAGCCGCCTGACGCCGCCGACGCCGCGCCGCGCCCAGATGATGGCGTAGACCTCGACGCGGCGCTTGACGCGACGCTTGACGCGACGCCAAGCGATGTCGGCCCCACCTTTGACTTCAACGTCGCGCCTGACGCCGCTTCGGGCGACTTCGGTGAGGGGGGAGAGGGCTGCTTTGAGGGGGCCAGTGGGGTGCTACAAGAGGTGCAGGGGCGCGGCGCTCATATCCCTTGGGCCTTCTGCACACCTCAGCTGCTGTTGTGGACAGAGCAGCTGCCGGGCGCTGAGCTGATCCTGCCCCGCTATCAAACAGGCCCTGATCAGCAGCCCAGCCCGCTCAGCGATTCGCCCGCCTCGATCCTGGGCGGGCTGGTGGTCGAGGGGGGGCGCGCGCTGTGGGAGGCGCGCCACCCCGCCCGCCAAGGCCGCGCGCAGATCTACACATTGACGGCGACGCGTGATGACTGGCTGACGGGCATCCCCAGCGCGACGCAGGGGGATCAGCGCCAGCCTGCGTTGGCCACGGGCCTGGTGGGCTATGTGGAGCGCACGCGACCTGAGATGGGCGAGGCCATTGAGCGCGTCGTGCTTCAACCCGAGGGCGGCCAAGCCATTGACTGCCAGGCCTTCACCTTGATGGCGGATCAACAGCATCAATGGGGCTTGGCGATCAACCCACGCGGCGTCTTCTTCTTTGAGCGGCGGCTGGGCAGCGCCCAGACGCGGCTGATCATCAGCCGTGATCGCGCGTGTGGGGATCGCGTCGAGGTGCCTCTCAGCGGTCGCCCCGATGAGCAGGCGCGGATCTACGCCGGGGATCAGCACCTCGCCTGGCTTGAGCGCGACGCCGAGGGCTTCGCGCGGATCATGACCTTGGATCTGCGCGCGCTCAGCGAGGGGGAGGCGGCGCTGCGCCCCTTGGGCCTGACCTCGCCCGTCGAGCTGCACGCGCGGGGGCGCTGGCTGGCCGCCGTGCGCTTCCAACCCGAGGGCTATCACCTCCAGCTCATCGATCTGGAGGCCCCCGAGGCGGTCCACCCGCTGCCCCCTTCAAGCGGCAGCCGACGCCACCCACGCCTCAGCGATCATCACCTTATCTGGGCCGAGCAAGGCCCCCTCAGCTGGGAGGTTCACTATGCGCGGCTCCCTGATTAAGTGGGCGCTCCTCGCCTTATTTTTGGGCTGTGAGGCATCGATGGAGGGCGGCGTCGATGGGGACTGGGACGACCGCTCTGAGATCGACGTTGGGGGCGACCAGGAGCGTGGAGGCATGGGCGGAGCGCCCGCCTTGGATCAGTTCGACGCCGAGGTGAGCGTTGATCGTGGCCTCGGGGGCGACCTCGCCTGGGAGGTTGGCTTCGGCGGGGAGGTTGGCTTCGACGGGGAGGTTGGCAGCGGTGTGGCGTGCGACGAGGACCAGATCGCCCGCGAGGGGGTCTGCTTATCGCCCAGCGCCTCCGCCTGCGCGCTGCGATCCTTGATGCGCGACTGCGTGGACCGGGACGAAGACTGCTTCGTGGCGGAGTGCGCGGCGCCTGTCCCCGAGGCGCTCAACTGGATGATCGACTGCGATGACACGCGGGCGTCGATCAACGGCGACGCCGAGGAGCGCTGCGACGGGGAGGACAATAACTGCGACGGCCAAGTGGATGAGTGGCTGCCCCTTAAGCGGCCTTGCGTCAACGCCTGTGGGCACGCGGGCCTCACCGAGTGCGCGGCGGACGGGCAGGTCGTCTGCGACACCGAGCCGGGGCAATCCTCCGCGCCCGAGGCGCACCCCGAGCTAGAGTTCTGCGATGGGCTGGACAATGACTGCAACGGCGAGATCGACGAGCATTGCCTGCTGCCCTTGGAGGCGGCGCCGAGGCGAGGCCTGGCGATCTGCGGGGCGCGGGCGCTGTGGGGCGAGGCGGAGGCGGCCATCATCTACAGCCTGGAGCGCCATGAGATCCTGGAGCGCCATGAGATCCTGAAGCGCGTCGAGGCGCATGGTGAGATCATCGCGCCCAGCTGCGATCATCAAGGCGCCGCGTGGCTGGAGGGCCAGAGGCCCTGCCAAGCCGACCCCTTCGCCTGCAACGCCACGATCCGCGCGCTGCGTTGGGGCCTCGCTCCTGTCGAGATCGACGGCAGCATGGGCGTCGGGGCGCCGATCTTGGTCGGCGCCAGCCTCCTCTGGCACGCCCTGCGCTTTGGCAGTGGCTGGACGATACGCGAGTACACCCACGAGGGCGCCGAGCCCTTGGGCGTCGAGGCGGCCATCGACGAGGCAGAGCAGTTCAGCGATCCCACCCCGGTCTATGGCGGCGCCTTGATCATGCGAATGTTCAGCGAGAGCGGATCGCGGCTGATCTTCACGCGCCCCTCGGCGAACCCCGATGAGCGCTTCACCTTTGGGCTGACCGAGGAGATCGGCGCGGGCTTCGCCGATGTCCACTTTGACGGGCGCTTCGCCACCTGGGCGACCCTTGATCCCAGCGCCATCTGGCTGGTCTCTCGGGCGGAGAGCGGCGAGTTTAGCCCGGCGTTTCAGATCAGCGACGGCGCGGGGCAGCAGATCCACCCCAAGCTGGCGGGGCGGCGCGTCCTGTGGCTGGATCAAGGCGCGGAGGATCTGCCGCTTCAGGCCCTGCGGCTCTTAGATCTGGAGACTGGCCAGCAAGAGATCCTCACGCAAGGTGACCCGATTGACCCTCAAGGCTTCGCCCTTGATGAAGCGCGGGCGGTCTGGCTGGAGCCCTGCGAAGGTGAAGAGGTCAACGGCGAGGCGGCGCCGAGGGTCTGTGGTCTGCGCGTCCACGCCTTCGAGGTGGCCTCGGCCACCCCGACGATCTATCCCCCTGAGCCCCCAGAGGCGCCAGAGATAGACGGCGGCCTTGAAGACGGCGGCCTTGAAGACAGCGGCCCCCAAGACGGCGGCCCCCAAGACAGCGGCCCCCAAGACAGCGGCCCCCAAGACAGCGGCCCCCAAGACAGCGGCCCCCAAGACAGCGGCCTGGACGCGGGGCGGTGAGCGACAACGTGTAAAAATCCAGAGAAGGCATAGCCTGCTCAAGCCCAATGGGCTATGAACAGCGCATGTTCATCTCACTCCCTGTGCTGTACTGCGCGCTCTTCTGCGTGTGGACTTCGCCGCCGCTTCGCTTTGGGGTTCACCCTTACTTGCCCAGGGCGGAGTTAGAGGCGCGGTTTACGCCTCTCGCCCAACACCTCGCGGCTGAGCTTCAACGACCTGTACAGCTTCAAATCGCCTCTAGTTATGAGCAACACATCAAATTTATAGGTGAAGATCAACTTGATTTAGCGTTTATTGGACCAGCCGCGCTGGTTTTATTGTTTCAACGCTATGGGACAAAGCCTTTATTGGCTCGATTAGAGGTTAATGGCGCGCCAAACCTTAGAGGTGTGATTTTTACCCTTAAAGATCGAAATGATCTTACCTCAATTGATCAGATTAAAGGTCACAGCGTCGCTTTTGGTAGCCAGCGTTCTACTATGTCTTATATTGTCCCCATATATATTCTTTATGAGCGGGGTATAACGCTTCAATCATTATCTCATTATGCGTTTCTTGATGGACATACAAATGTAGTTCATGGTGTTTTAATGGGTGATTTTGACGTGGGTGCCGTAAAACTAGAAGTTTTTAAGAAGTACTCTCATCTTCTCAAAATGTTAGAAATTATGCCTGAAGTGTCTGAGCATGCCTTTATTACTTCCAATAAAACAAGCGACGAGCTTAACCTCAAGATTAAAAATATACTACTAGGATTAAGCCCTAAGAATAGCCTAATATTAAGTAAAATCAACCCTGAAATTACCGATTTAGTTGAAACATCTCACGCTGATTACGAAAAACTAGAGCAAATGATCATATATTTAAGCAAACTGGGGATAATTTGAGCAATATCTCTCAAAATGATCTAGATCGCGCTTACAAAAAGTTGAAAATAAGATCAATATTTATTGTTTTTGTTTTTCTATTCATAAACATCGCGATGTTTATCGATCAGTATTCGCACAATATCAAGGATTATCATGAGAAAAACCAAGCTTTTGCCGATGATTTAAAGATATTTCTCTTTGGTTATCTTAACAAAAATGATTATGAGAGCGTTACGCGCGTCCTGGAAAAAACATTTTCAACAAAAAAGGATTTAACCTTTTTAAAGGTTTCATCAATAAAGAATGGTTTTGTTCTTTTTGAAAATAATCGTGATATAAGAATCAAAGAGAATGATCTAATTAGAGAAAGAATCGAATATGGGTATGACGGCTTAATTTTATTCGAATTCTCGTCTGAATCTAATGTAATAAAAGAAACAATTAGATCTGTTTTATGGCTGATTATAATCAGTGTTATGGTGAGTATTATTTTAATGCAGATTTTTTTCTTTAATATGACCAAGGAACAATTTAAAATACAGGAAAAAATCCATCTAAACGAACACTTGCGTAAATTAGAGAACAAGAACAATGAGCTAGAGGCCCGAAACGAGAAATTAGATGAATTTTCTTATGTAATTGCACATAGTTTAACAAGTTCGCTTAGAGTCATTGATAGCTATTCGTATTTGCTTGAGGAGGAGTTTTCTTCAACATTAAATCATAATGCAGTTAAATTTATTGAAAAAATCAAAAAAGCCTCTAATCAGATATTTCATTTAATTAATTCACTTGTAAGCTCAGTACACTTGGAGACAAATGATGTTAACTTCAAGAAAGTTAATATAAATCAGGTAATTAGCGATGTTAAAGTAAAAATAAATTCATCGTTTAGTATTTATGATGTTAAGATTGAGTCAAATCATTTTTTCTATGACATCGAATGCGATCGAATACTCATTGAAGAGGTTTTTTATCAACTAATTCTCAACGGTATTGTATTTAACGACAAAGATAATAAATCGATAAAAATATCGTTTTTAGATGATGTAAATGGGCCTATTTTCTACATAATAGACAATGGCATCGGCATAGAGAATGAGTATTTAGATAAAATATTTAATGTTTTTATGAAAATAAGGTCTGAGCCCCAATATAACCAGGGGGTTGGCATGGGTCTTAGTATTGTCAAGAAAATTATTGAGCAACATCATGGTTGGATTAAAGTTTACTCAGAAGAGGGAATTGGCTCCGTTTTTTATTTTCAATTATTCTCTAATGATGAAGTAGAAATTGATAATTTCAGTTTATTTCACCGAAATTAGGGTACATCCCTTTGGAGTTAAGGAATTTTTCAATAAATCTTTGCGTTATATCGAACAACCAAGGATCAAGGCGCTGCTTTACCTCGATTACATGCTGTTCATTGAGCCCACCGCTCATGGCCTCTGAGATGGGACCCGCCATCGCCGCGATGGTGTCACTGTCGCCGTTATAGCTCAAACAGCGACGCATCATACTGTCGAAGTCGGGCTCCTCTAAGAAAGCCACGAGCGCCGCAGGGACCGTGGCTTGGCAGGTCGCGAACCACTCTTGGCTCTGAATGCGCGATAAATCCACCTCAAGCTGATAGCCCAAGGCCCGCGCCAGCTCGGCGATCTCACGCTTCCCATGACCCGTGCGCGCTAAAAAGATGGCCCCGGCGATGGCCTGCGCGCCCTTGATCCCCTCTGGGTGCGCGTGGGTTGGCAGCGCCGATTGACGCGCACCCTCCATGACCGCCTCTAGGCTCTCAAAGGCCCAGGCGACTGGGCTGACCCGCATCGCGCTGCCGTTGCCATAGCTGCGATACTCGCCCTCAAGCCGCCCCTCGCACCACGCCCGGAACATCCCCCCATAGCCCGCGCGCGGATAGCGCCGATAGCTCTCGCGGATGGCTGTTTCGAGATCCGGCGTGTCGCCGAGGAGGTGGCGCGCCACGGCCAGGGTGAGCACGGTGTCATCGGTGATATGCGCGCGCGCCTCAAAGAGCGGCAGCGCACGATCGGCGGGCTGCCAGATCCGCCGCCAGCCCTCCCACGGTTGACCAATGATGTCCCCTGCGATCGCGCCGAGCATGGTGCCTCCTCCCGCGCCGCCTACGGGCGCGGCGATCAATCTAATGCTTCACGGAGGCGATAGCCAACGCCCCGCACCGTCTCGATCGTCTCGGCGCTGAGCCCCGCCATGACCAGCTTCTTGCGCAGCGACTTGACGTGGACATCCACCGTTCGCTCGATGATCGCCACGTCCGGCCCCCAAACCTTGTCGAGCAGCTGCGTCCTGGGGAAGACCCGCCCCGGCGCGCGCACGAAGACGTGGAGGAGATCAAACTCGATCTTGGAGAGGCTCAGCCGCTGCCCACACGCCCAGGCCTCCCGCTTGATCTCATCGATCCGCAGCGGCGGCGCCGCGCTCGGCTCGCTGATCGCGGCGCGCCCCTCCACGCGGCGGAGGATCGCCCGCACCCGCGCGACGACCTCGCGCGGGGAGAAGGGCTTGTCCACGTAGTCATCGGCGCCCACCTCCAAGCCCACGATGTGATCGACCTCCTCATCATGGCTGGAGAGGATGATCACCGGCGTGCTGTGCTCCACGCGCAGCTGTCGCAGCCAATCAAGCCCGTGGCCGTCGGGGAGGAGCAGATCGAGGATGATCAGATCAGGGGCGCCTTGAGCCAGCGCCGCGTCTGCTTCGGCGAGGCTAGAGGCGGCCTCGGCGTTAAACCCCGCGCGCCGTAGCGCGTAGGCGAGGCTCTCGGTGATGGCGGGCTCGTCGTCGATGAGGAGGATCTGTGACATGGCCGAGGTGTAACGCGCCGAGGGGTGAGGATCAATGGCGCGGTTTGCGCGCGGTTTGCGCGCGGTTTGCGCGCGGTTTGCGCGCGGTTTATGCGCGGTTTATGCGCGGTTTATGCGCGCGCGCCGTCCCGCGCACACAACGATAGGCTCATTCGCTTGGCACGGGGCTTGTTAATGGGCCGCGCGTCGCCCACCCCTCCCCCAAGGTGATCCCTCAACACACAGCACGCGGGGCAAGGGCGCCCAAGCCCTCGTTGGTCGAGATGATGCCGTCTCCCAACGAGGGTTTTTTTTTGCCCGCCCGCTCACGACGCTCTCGCGGCCATATACGCGAAAGATCCCGCTCGGTTTCCCTTCACGACCGTGCTAATCTCCCCGCGCCCTTTGACGCCTGCGTGTCCCAAGAGAGCCTGTCGTGGATGAAGCCCAGATCATCGATTGGTACGACATCGTCGAGGCCGTCGCCAACGGTCGCCTTACAGGCCATCGCTGCCCGATCTGTGAGGCGGAGACGCTCAACGCCACCTTGGAGCACGGGCGCGTGCGCGTCGCCTGCCCTGGCTGCGGCGAGGGGTTCGAGGGGCGGCTGAGCGGGGGCCGCGATGATGGCTTCTACGCGGAGGCCGGCGCGATGATGAGCCGCCGCGCGGCGCCAGCGCCAGCGCCGGTCCTCGTCGAGGCCGAGGGGCTGGCGGCCATGCGCGCGGAGCTTGAGGCGGCGCGCGCCACCCTCGACGCCCTCAGCGCGCGCCTGGAAGGAGACGCGGCCCCCGCCGCCGCGCCCCCATCACCCCCGCCCGCCGTGGAGGCGCGCCCTGCGCCCTGGGCGTGGTCCATCACCGCCGATCAAGGCGGGGATCGAGACTATGTGGACTGGGTTGACATCGCTCAAGCCATCCATAACGGCCACACCACGGGGCACCGTTGCCCCTATTGCAGCGAGCCGCTTGAGGCCATCGAGCGGCGCGATCCCTATATTCGTGTTTACTGCACCGTCTGCGGTGAAGGCTTTGAGGGCAAGTTGGCTTGAGCAAGAGCTTCCTAGGAAAAGGCTTCGCGTTCCCCCTCGGCGTGGACGGCGGAGGGGGCATGCGCCTCTCCGCGCACGAAGAGAACATCCAACAATGTGTGCAGATTATCCTCGGCACCGCGCCGGGAGAGCGCGTCTATCGCCCCCAGTTCGGGTGTAAGATTCATGACTATATCTTCGCGCCGAATAATGATCACAACCGCAATATGATCTCATATTATGCGCGAGAGGCACTCCTAAAGTGGGAGCCGCGCATTGAGGCGATTGAGGTTGAAGTTCACAGCGATCTTGAACAACCAAACGTCGTCTCTATCCATATTCGTTATATGGTTAAGTCAACGAACTCACATTACAATCTTGTCTACCCCTTCTTCTTACGCCGAGAGGATGAGCCATGATCCCGGTCCCAAATCTCGACGATCGCACACATAAAGAGCTTATTGAAGAGGCAATGCGGCTTATCCCGCAGTATTGCCCCGAATGGACTAATTTTAATCCATCAGATCCGGGCGTTACGCTTGTAGAGCTGTTCGCCTGGATGATGGAGATGGCGATCTATCGGCTTAACAAGGTCACTGATAAGAATTACATCGCTTTCCTCAATATGATGGGTGTGACGCTCCAGCCTCCCCAGCCCGCGCGGACACTCTTACAGTTTGATCTCGTCCCTAATGGCCCCACCACCTTGGTGAAGAAGGGCACGCCTGTTTCTACCCCACAGACAGGCAAGACACAGCCCATCATCTTTGAAACAGCAGAAGACCTGCAAATTAGTGGTGTTCAGCTTCAGTACTGCTTTACTCAGCTCAGCGATGAGTACACCGATCATACACCCGCGCTGCGTGGTCATTTGCAAGGTGGGTTTGAGGTTTTTGGTGGCGCAAACCACATTGAACGCAGTATTTATCTTGGCGATCCACGTTTTGAGCAGCTTAATGAGGATTTTATCCTCGTCGTTCATATTGAATCGGGCCTAAGCTCTATTCAATTGGTTGATCTCCTTGAGTGGGAGTATTGGAACGGGCGCCGGTGGCGAGAGCTACAAAAGGCGCAGATTGAGGTTGAGCCAGGCGCTGTGGCGTTTCAAAACATCGACGCCATCGAGGAGCATGAGGTCAACGGGCTGAAATCACGCTGGATTCGGGGCCGCTTAATGGAAGCGCCGCCTGATCCAGAGGTCACGGTCATTGATAACATCACCGCGCGGGTGGAGGTGCAAGGCGAGGGCGTAGAGCTGCTGAGCGCCTACGTCAACATCGACAGCGCCGTGTTCCTCACCGTCGATCCGCAGCGCGGCTGGGCGCCCTTCGGTAAAGAGCCGCGCGTCGATAACACCTTCTATCTTCAGCCGCAGTCCTTCCCCGCGCAGGCCGGATCGAACATCCGCGTCGAGGTGCAGCTGGTGGACAGCAAGCACCGTGATCCGCCGCAGCCCAGCGAGGATCTGATCATCGCCTGGGAGTACCACAACGGTAAAAAGTGGCAGCTCCTTGGCCGAGCGACCCCCGAAGGCTCCATCAGCACCCCCGATTTAGACTTCTTCGATGGCACCTTCGGCTTCACGCAGTCAGGCGACGTGCGCTTTAAGCGCCCCGCTGATCTCAGCGTCACCGAAGTTCAAAAAGAAGAAGGTCACTGGCTGCGGGCACGGGTGATCTCAGGGGACTATGGCCTACCCGGTCAATATGAGCTGGATGGAGAGCGCTGGATATGGCGCGATCCACGCCCGCTGCGCGCCCCTTGGCTCAAGAAGCTGAGTTTTCGTTATACAGACGAAGAGACGCCCATTGAGCGCGTGCTCACCTTCAATGACTTTGCTTATTTTGATCACTCCGTGACCACGAGGACGCCGTTAAAGGTCTTTCAAGCCTTTGAGCCCTCGACAGAGGACAGCCCCACCCTTTATATGGGCTTTGATCAAGCCTTCCCAAACTCAGATGTGGCGATCTACTTCCAGATGAGCGAGAAGACTTCGCTCGATGAGGATCGTCGGATGCGAGAGTACCTCGCGGATTACTATAATGAGCGCGATCAGGCGGCGGCGTTAGAGCAGCGCGTGGTTTGGGAGTTCTGGAACGGCTTGCAGTGGGTGGATCTCTCGCCGAAGGATGAGACACGCGCCTTCACCGAGAGCGGCTTCCTCAAGTTTATTGGCCCAGAGTCACATAAGCGGCTCCAGCGCTTTGGTCAGATCTGTTATTGGCTGAGGGCGCGGCTGGAGATGGGCGGCTATCATCAGATGCCGCGCATCGAGCGAGTCTTCCTCAACAGCGTCTTTGGTTACCATCACACCACGATCACCAATGAGCTGCTGGGCGTCTCCGATGGCACGCCCAACCAGGTCTTCCGCTTCGCCCAGTCGCCGCTCCTGGAGGGCCAGATCATCTCGGTCTTGGAGCGAGAGGCGCCCGTCGGCCCAGAGCGGGTTGAGCTGGAGCAGCGCTTCGGCAGCGAGGCCGTCCGTGAGGCCACGGGCGGCGGCTACTGGGTGCGCTGGAGCGAGGTCGAGAGCTTCTTTGACTCCAACGCCAAGAGCCGCCACTACATCGTCGATCGCATCCGCGGCCAGATCCGCTTTGGCGACGGGCGCAAGGGTATGGTCCCCCCGGCGGGCGCGCGGAAGATCCGCGCCGACGCGTACACCGTCGGCGGCGGCGCCCAGGGCAACATCACCGCCAACGCGTTGCAGGTCTTGCGTAAGAGCATCGCCCACGTCAAGTCGGTGCATAACCCCCTCCCGGCAGGGGGCGGCAGCGATCAAGAGACGGTCGAGGAGGCCAAGCTGCGCGGGCCGCATATGATCAAGAGCCGCTCACGCGCGGTGACGGCCGAGGATTATGAGTGGCTGACGCTGCAAGCCAGCAACGGCATCGCCCGCGCCAAGTGCATCAACACCATCGGGCGTGAGGGCGAGGTGACGGTGCTCGTCGTCCCCAAGCTCGACCACCGCCAGCTGGATCTCAGCCTCAAGCTGGTGCCCTCCAGTGAGCTTTTGCGGCGGGTCAAGCACTACCTCAATGAGCGGCGGCTGCTGACGACGATCATCCATGTCCAGCGGCCGCAGTACATCGAGTTCAGCCTCCGCGTGGAGATCATCCGCAAGACCGCGGGGCGCAGCGAGGCCCTGCGGCGGGTCATCGAGGAGCAGGTGCGCACCTTCCTCCACCCGCTGGTGGGCGGGCGTGATGGGCGCGGCTGGCCCTTTGGCCGCGACGTGCTCAAGCTCGATCTCTACCACGTCATCGAGCCCATCGACGGCATCGAGATGGTCCACCGCATCTACCTCTACGACGAAGATCGCAAGCGCACCGTGGAGCAGGTCAAGGTCGCCCCGGACGAGCTGGTCTACCTCGTAGATGTGGAGATCATCGAGCGCCCACGCGAGCAGTTCCTATAGGAAGCAAGAGCGCCCGATGAAGCAACCGCGCAAGACCGTCAGGAAGGCCCAGATCCCCGATCTCGATGGCGTCGAGCTTGAGAACGCGCGGCTGATGCTGCGCAACCTCGGCTTTGAGCCTTCGGCGGTGACGATCCGCTATGAGGAGGCCTACGCCCCCGAGGGGCACGTCACCCGACAGGCCCCCCCCGTCGGCGCCCTCGTGGGGGTTGATGAGCCCATTGAGCTGGTCGTCTCCCGGCGCAGCCTCAGCCACCACCTGCCGCAGATTTATCAAAAGCAAGGGGCGATGGGGGGCGACTTCCTTGGCCGCTTCCTCACCGTCTTTGACCACCTCTACGCGACCCTTGAGCACAAGCTTGATCGCCTCCACCTCTACTTTGATCCGCTCCAAGCGCCCGCGCCTTTCCTCGACTGGCTGGCGGGCTGGGTGGCGCTGAGCCTGGATCAAGACTGGCCGGAGTCGAAGAAGCGCAAGCTCATCAAAGAGGCCATCAGCATGTATGGCCTGCGTGGGACCGTGAGGGGGCTCAAGATCTTCCTCCACATCTTTACGGGCGTCGAGCCCAAGATCATGGAGAACAAGTGGCCTTATCGAGGGTTTCGGATCGGCGAGGTGCGCATCGGGCTCGACTCGATCGTGCTGCCCCCGGTGCGGCTCTCGGATTGTTTTATGGTGGAGGTCCCCGCAGAGTTCTCCGACGCGAGCGATGAGACGATCCTCAAGATCCACGACATCATCCGCATGGAGAAGCCCGCGCAGACCACCTACTACCTCACCTTCGCCGCCGCCAAGCGTGATGACGCGCTGCAAGCCTTCCGAATCGGCCTGGGCCGCGTGGGCTTGGAGGAGTCAGGCGTGGTGGCGGATGAACGAACGCGGCGACGCGAGATGAAAGAGACGGAGTAGATATGGCCCAGGGCAACTTTAAGCGGATCAACTTCTTTCGGGGGTTCTTAACCACCGAAGAGGACCTCAACAGCTCTGAGCGCTATCATGTGGAGAAGCGCAAGCTGCATAACGCCCATCTCCACGCGCCAGGTGTCGTTCCAAACCGTGGAGATGAGCTGAAGGTCACGAGCCGAGGGCGAGGAGATCTCTCCATTGAGATCGGCAGTGGCTATGCAATTGATGGGATGGGCCATGATATTTTGCTCCTTGAAAAGCAGATAAAGACATTCAACCTGGGTGACTTTAAGCTGCCAGCGACCATCTATATCGTGCTGCGCTATGTCGAAGAGTTCACCGACTTCATCGCCTACAAGGAGAACCTCGACTATCAGGGGCATCGGCGGATCGAGGAGGGCTGCAAGATCGACTTCACCATCGTCGAGCCCAACATCGACGAGGAGATCGAGATCGGGCGGGTCTATCTGGAGCAGAACGCGCGGCGCGTCACCGACGCGCAGAACCCCAACGCGCCCGGCCCCAATGAGCTGGATCTGCGCTTTGTGCCCAAGGCGGGCGTCGCGGGTGGCCGCCTCAACCCCCTGCTGATCTGGCGCATCGCCGAGATGATCGCCCGCCAAAAGGCGATCCTCGCCCACCTCGCGCGGGTGAAGAAGATCCTCGCCGCCCAGGACGCCTTCCACGCCGTGATCACGCTCGACATGATGATGAAGACCCAGCTGGTCAACAGCAGCAACGTCTGGGGGCTGCTGCGGGTCATCGCCGCCCTGGAGTGGGATCTCGTCGATGAGGTGGAGACGCGCATCCCCGACCTCTCCTCGCGCAAAGAGTTCATGGCCTTTAAGAAGAACGTGGACATCCTGCGCGGCCTGGTGGATGAGCGGCGCCGCACTGACGAGGGCCTTGATAACGTCATCACCTATCAAAACAAAGCCAGCGAGGCCATTGACCTCTTGATGGAGCGCATCCGGCCTGACGTCATTGACGTTAAGTTTATGCCCAACGCGCCCAAGCCCAGTGAGCTGGCCGGTCCGCTGCTTGAAGGCGGGATCGCCTACGAAGACATCAAGGTGCGCTCTGAAGACTTCACCGAGACGTTAATTGTCGATGGTCGTGAATGGCGAATGATTGATCGCATCGACCTGCTCAATAAAGAAAACGAAGAAGAGCACAGCTTCGCGATCAAAGACGCCGAGGACACTTGGCGGACGCGCCAAAAGCTGCGTTACCCTGATGGCGTAGTGATTGAGGACGTCGGCATCGCCCACCAAGGCGGCTTCGCGCAGTTTAAGGTCAAGAACCTCACGCCGCACCAAGACCTCGTGATGATCCGCCGTATGGACTATGTGCGCGCGGATTACCAAGCAGAGATTCACGTTGACAACGCTCGCCTTGAGCGCCTGCTGGTCTGTGACGGTGAGGACCGTAAGTTCCGTTGGCGCAACTGGCCGTATGTCATCCCTGCCCAATACATCAACAAAGAGTCTGTGACCATCAAGCAGATCATGCTCACGGCAGATCGCGACATTAACATGTTTACGATCTGGTTCTACCAGCCCAAATAAGACCTAAAAGCCTAATATAAAAATTAGCGCAAGCGCCAAACATGAGTTTTGACGCTAAAAGCGGCCTTTTCTACGGGAAAATCAACCGCGGGGGGGCAGACGCGCTCTAGATAGGCCCCCTCGGGTAAGGCGCTGGCGACCTTACGCGCGAAGGCCAAGGGGCTGAGCTTGCTGAGGTTCGTCGCCGTCCACAAGCGCCCGCCGGGCGCGACCAGCGGCAGAGCCAAGGCCACCAACTCCGGGTAATCCCGCGCCGCCGACCAGCGCCGCTTGCGCTGCCCCACGCTGGTGCTGGGCGGATCGAGGATCACCAGATCAAAGCGCTCGCCGCGTCGCGCCAGGCGCCGCAGCCAATCAAAAACATCGCCCTTGAGCGTGCGATGCGGCGCCGTTGGCAGCCCGAGGTGCTCAAGCTGCGCGGGGATGCGCGCCAACCAACGGCCCGAGAGATCCACGCTGACCGTCTCCGCCCCTGCCCGCGCGGCGGCCACTGAGAAGCCACCTGCATGCGCAAATGTGTTGAGCACGCGCAGCCCGCTGGCGTGGGTCGCCAGCCAGGCGCGCTGAGGGCGCTGATCGAGGAATAAGCCGGTGGAGAGCGCCGAGCCCAGCTCCACGAGGTAGGCTGTGCCGTGCTCATAGACCTCCAGGGGCTGTGGCGGCGGGGCGCCCTCAAGCTGCGGGGGCGCCTGGGCGGCGTGGGAGCGATCCACGGCGGCGTCGAGGACAAAGCGCCCGGCGTGGGTCAAGGCAGGCAGCGGCCCAGCGCCGTTGCGCTGCACCCACAGCCAATCCCCATAGCGATCCACCAACAAGTGTGGCTGACCATCCGCCGCGCCGTTGATCTCGCGATAACAGGTCGTGAGGGGATCGGCGGCGAGGCCTGCGCGGGCGCGCTGTGGATCATCGGGCTCCAGGTAGCGCGCCAGATCGGGGGGCGGCGGGGCGCTGAAGCGCGCGCCGTCCTTCAGGGTCAAGGTGTGTGCATGAAGGAGCGCGCGTGGCGCGCGACGATCCAGCGGATCGCCATAGCGACCATCCCCGCGAATGGGGCAGCCCGCGGCGGCGAGGTGGGCGCGGATTTGATGTGTGCGGCCTGTCACGGGCTCAGCCTCAACGACAGACACCCCCCCGCTTGCTTGGCGCACACGATAACGGGTCAGCGCGTGGCGGCCAGGCGCTTGAGGTACAGGCCCTTCAAGCTGCCCTTCGCGGCTCGGCGGCGCGCCATCAACCACCGCCAGATACCCCTTTACGGCGCCTTTGAGGCGCGCCCGCCCTGCGGGATTGCGGGCAAAAGGCAGCACGCCGCTGGTGTCAACATCGAGGCGGCTGACGACCTCCAAGGCTTGCCCCAAGGTGGCCTGGGCAAAAGCCAGCGCAGAGGGTCGATCTTCGGCGCCGTCGGGATGCGTGAGGAAGCCGGGCGGCTTATCGAGGACCACCAAATCCGCGTCCACATAAAGGAGGGTGGGCGTGGTGTTGGGGATGGGCTCAACGTCGGGGCGGCTGGGGCGGATCATGGGCGCTCCAGGGCGCGATAGAGGGCATAGGCGGCCTCAAGGCGCGCCTCGACGTGGCGCAGCTGTTGATGAGCGGGGCCAGGCTCAAGGGCGGCGAGGGCCTCGGCGGCGCGGGCGGCGCCTTGCGCGAGGGCGGCCTCATCGGGCGGGGCGTGGAGCGCCAAGGCGCTGGCCTCGTGCCCCTCAAGGTGGGCCAAGAGGGTCAGGCGATGACCGTGCTGAATGTGGACTTGAAGGAGGGCGCTGCGCGCGTCCTCTTGGCGGGCGAGGCGCAGGCGTCGGCGATGCCCTGCGTAGAGGAGCAGCAGCGCGAGGGGGGCGAAGAGCCAGATCATCAGGGCGCTCACGATCAATGCAGCGCGGGAGTGTAGCGGCTCAGCGCGCGGGCTGGAAGGCTTGGCTCGCTCCGGGTCTGCTCCGGGTCTGCTCCGGGTCCGCTCCGGGTCCGCTCTGGGGCTCGGCCAGGTGGTCAGGCGGTTATCAAGGCCCTTGGGCGTCGCCGCGCGGCGCGTGGGGATAGCCCGTCGCCGCAGATCGGGCTATCCTCCGCCGCTTGATCTGGAGAGGCGATGGCCACCTACTTCCTCAGCGACCTGCACTTCAACGGCGATGAGGCGCGCCGCGCGCGTATCTTGCGATTTTTTAAAGAGATTGTGGTAGACGCTGAGGCGGTCTACCTCGTCGGTGACGTCTTCGACTTCTGGATGGGCTACCCCTCGACCCTCTACCAGCAGCACTTCGCCTTGCTGCGCGCCCTGGCGGAGCTGAGCGAGGCGGGCGTTGAGCTTTGGATCTTCTCCGGCAACCACGATCCACACCTTGGCGGCTTCTTCGGTGAGATCGGCGCCCGCGTCTTGACCTCCGGGCGGATGATCCCCCTCGGCAAGCGCACGGCTTGGGTCGAGCACGGCGATGAGGATGATCCCCGAGGGGGGCTGCGTCGCCTCGCCGCGCGCCTTGTGCGCCATCCCCTCACCGGCGCGCTGTGCCGCTGGGTTCACCCTGAGTTGTTGTGGCGCGTCGCCCACCTCTACGCCGATCACAGCCCCCCCCCTCCCTATGAGACGCCCCTCGATGAGGCGCTCATCCGTGATCGCTTGGCCTCACGCTGCGCGGCAGGGGCCGATGTGATGATCACAGGCCACTTTCACCGCCCCCTGCATCTGCGCCGCACCCTAAACCAACAGCCCTGTGAGTTTATCTGCCTCGGTGATTGGCTCACCTGCTTCACCTACGCCCGCCTCGACGCTCAAGGCCTGCGGCTCTACCGCCATGATCAGCCTGATCCTTTGCCGATCGTGACGTGAGGCGTGGGCGTATACGCCGCGATGGCGCAGACCGTTCCTCAAAACCGACCAGAACTTCCAGTAGGCATCGAGTTTGAGGCTGTGCCAGTGCCGGGCGCAGAGCCCGATCCCCTGGTAGTAAGCCTTGAGCCCCAAGCCCAAGACGCCCAAAATAGCGCCGGTTAGACCACGGAGCAGATCCTGATGCGCGCATACCCGCTGATCCTCACCTTGATCGCCCTCGGCTGCGGCCCCCAAGTCAACGAGGTGGAGCAGGGCTCTCACCAGCCCCCCCCCGATAGCCGCCTGCGGGATCTCGGCGAGGACAAGGTCGATGATGGGATGAGCGTCAGCGGCCTTGAGGGCGTCTTAGATGAGGACGTCATCAGCACCGTCATCACGGAGCACTTCGACGGCTTTAGCTACTGCTTTAAGAAGGCGCGCGCGCCCTATATCAGCGGCAACGTCACGCTGCGCTTTCAGGTCGCCCAGAGTGGACGCGTGCGCCAAGTCCACGTCGAGCGCGCGGATCTGGGGAGCCGGGTGATCGAGGATTGCCTGCTCCAGACCGCCAAGCACCTCACCTTCCCCAAGCCGCGCGGGGACGGCGACGCCTACTTCCTGTTCCCCTTTGATTGGAACCGCAGGGGGCGCTCGCTCTCTCAGGATGAGGGTCAAGATTGGGGATATGAGTCGATGCGGGCCAGTCAGGGCCTCATCGACGCCTGCCGCGATAAACACAGCTTTCAAGCGCCGTTTCATCTCACGATCTATGTTGGCCGCTCAGGTCGGCTCCTCAGCGCAGGCTTTCACTCCAAAGACTACGCCTCCGAGGTCTTCGCCAGCTGCATTGTCACGGCGTTAAATGAGGTTCAGTTTCCCAATCCGGGGGATCGCGTTATCAAGTATCACGCGCTGCTGGAGAAGCTGACTTATAAGAACTAGAGAACCCATTAGAGCGCGGCGTCGGCGTCCATGAGCACTTGATAGAGTGTCTCGGCGTCGGGCGCCTCGATCAGCGCGGCGCGGATCTCAGGGTTGCGAAAGAGGCGGGAGATGCGCGCCAGCGCCTTGAGGTGCAGTTGCTGCTGTGACTCGGGCATCAACAGCGTAAAGAAAAGGTGGGTTGGCGCACCATCCAGGCTTTGAAAGTCCACACCCTCTACGCTGCGACCAAAACAAGCGATAATGTTATCTGTGTAATTGGTCTTCCCATGAGGAATCGCGACGCCATCACCAATACCAGTGCTCTGAATCTTCTCACGCCGCAGCAGCGTCTCGACCAGCTCATTGGGATCGAGGTTGGGCGCCTCTTTTAAGATGAGCCCCACCAGCTCACGGAGGACGCCCGGTTTATTGGACGCCCCCAGATCCGCGGCGATGGCGGAGGGGGTCAAGAAATCAGCGATGCGCATGGGGTCCTTTCCCAAAGGGCTTTACTAGAAAAAACTCTTACGCTTGGAGCTGGGCAGGATCCTCATCGCCTCGCGATACTTCGCGACAGTGCGCCGCGCGATCCGAATCCCATGCTGCTGCTTCAACATATCGGCGAGTTTTTGATCACTGTAGGGTTTTTTGGGGTTCTCATTGGCGACGAGTGTACGAATAAGGCTCTTGACGGCCTTGCTGGCGTGATGATCGCCTGCGTCGCCTTGAATCGATGAGTTAAAGAAGTATTTTAACTCATAGATCCCTTGAGGGGTGTGTACATATTTATTCGTCGTTACACGGCTGACCGTAGACTCATGCATCCCAATATCATCGGCCACGTCACGGAGAATCAGCGGCTTAAGATGCGTAACGCCCAGCTCTAAAAACTCAATCTGGAACTTAATAATGCTCTCTGTAACCTTGACAATCGTCCTTTGTCGCTGCTGGATGCTGCGAATCAGCCACTTGGCGGAGTTGAGCTTCTCCGTAACATAGTCTTTCGCCTCCGCGCTGGATTGGTTGCGCAGCGCGTTGCGATAGAAGTTGCTGATCTTCAGCCTGGGCATCCCATCATCGTTGAGGATCGCCTGGTATTGCCCATCATCCCGCTTGCGGATGTAGATGTCGGGGGTGATGTAGCGCGGCTCCTCACCCACAAAGGGGCGCCCCGGTCGAGGCTCAAGCTGGCTGATCAGCTTGGCGGCCTCGATCACCTCGTCCAGCTCGATCTCCATCTGTCGCGCGATCGCCGAGTAGTTCTTCTTCTCAAGGTTGCTCAGGTGATCGCGGATGATGTCGTAGACAATCGCGCCCAGCTCATTAAATTCGGCTTGGATCAATAAGCACTCGCAGAGATCCCGCGCGCCGACGCCGATGGGATCGAACTCCTGGATCATCTCCAGGATCTCCTCGACGTACTCCAAGTCTTGATCGAGCGACGTGGCGATCTGCTCTAAGGTTACGCCTTGAAAGTAACCGTCATCGTTGATGTTGCCGATGATCTCGACCGCGACGCGCTCCTCTTGATCGTTGAACTCCGAGACCTGGAGCTGCCAAATCAGGTGGTCAAAGAGCGTGGTGGAGCGGCTGAGCGTGGCCTCGACGCCGGGCAGATCATCATCACGCAGGCGCTGCGTGCCGGTGCCTGGGGTGGGCGAGGAGTAGTTCTCGAAGTAGGCCTCCCAGTCGATCTGCTCATGGGCCTGATCCATGTCCTTGCTGTCGCCCTCGACGTCCGCCGCCTTCTCCTTCTCCTCGCGCTTGGCGACCTCGGCGACGCCCTCTGTGTGCGCGGCCTCGGTGGCCGCCATCTCCGATTGCTCCTCCAACATGGGGTTGGACAAGAGCTCCTCTCGAACAGCGTCTACCAGATCCGCGCGGGAGAGCTGGAGGAGTCGAATGGCCTGTTGCAGCAGAGGGGTCATCCTCAGCTGCTGGGTCATCTTGAGCTCAAGCTTTAATTCAAGAGGCATCGGTCCTCTGAGGGGCAAAGGGATAATGGGGCGATAAGCGCCCTCTCCGGGGAACACCAGCCTCAAAATCGAGGCGCTGACGGATCACTAAGGTCTGACGTAGGCCGCGAGCCGTCAAGGGTCTCGCGTCATCGCGTGGAAAAACAAGGATCAGCGGCTCATGGCCTCGGCGGGGCTGCTGCGCGCCGCGCGCATGGCGGGCGGCAAGACCGCCAAGGTGGTCATGAGCAGGACCGCCCCGGCGAGGCTGAAGAGGGCGAGGGGATCGAGGCGCAGCGAGAGGTGATCCTGCATCAAGAGCGCGCGCAGGGCCGGATCATGGAGGGGCAGGGCCACCGCGTCCAATATCAGCGCGGCGACGCCGCCCAGCAGCGCCCCCAGGAGGGCGCCGGCGAGGCCCAGGAGGGCGCCCTCCATCAGCAGCAGCCCGGCCACCCCCTCCCGGCTGAGCCCCAGCGCCCGCAGCGCGCCGATCTCGGCGTGGCGCTCGCGGATGATCAGCCAAAACGTGTTCATGATCGCCACGCCGATGAGGGTCATCAGCAGCCCCAGCGCGCCCCAGCGCAGCGCCCACAGCCCGCCGAGGAGCCACAGGAGGAAGCCCGCCTCATCCTGCCAGGTGCTCAGGTCCAGCCGCGCCCCACGCCAGGGCGCCGCCGCGTAGTGGCCCATCTTGACAAAGTAGGGCTCGGCGCGGCGCGGCAGCACCTCCATGCCCTCCTCGATCAAGGCGCGCCGCAGGGCCGCCTCCACGCGCAAAGCCTCGAAGGGATCATTGAGGTGAATCTGAATCACGCCCGCCGCCGAGGCGCGGAGCTGATAGAGATCACGCAGGGCCTCGCGGTGCGTCAGCACCACCCAAGCGCTGAGGAAGCCGACGTCTTCAAGGACGGCGACGACCTCCAGCTCGGCGGAGTTATAGGCGCCGTCGCCGGTCTGCGCCTTGAGGATGACGTGATCGCCGACGCCGACGCCGAGGCGCGCCGCTTGGCGGGCGAAGAGCACCAAGGCGTCGCGGCGGCGCAGCCCCTCGATGGCCCCACGCGCGGCGGGCAGCGCGCGCAGCGCCGCGACCTCCTCATCAAGCGCCACCCCGATCAGGCCCGCGTGGAAGGCGCCTTTGGGGCTGATGAGGCGCCCAAAGCCGCGCAGCCGTGTCGCCAGCTGGCCCCGATCACCGATCACCTCGCGGGCCACCGCCGCCGCGCGCGGCGCGTCGGGGATCAGCGGCGCGGCCACGTCTCGGGTCACCTTGTAGAAGCCCCCCACGTTGACGTGCCCGCTCATCAAGGCGCTGGTGGCGCGGATGAGCGTGGCCTCCAGCCCCGAGGAGAGCGCCGACAGCAAGGTCAGCAGGGCCACGGCGGCGGCGATGGCCCAGATCAAGCGGCGGACCCGCGCGCCCCCTTGCAGGAGGTTGCGCAGGGCGATCTGGGCGAGGATCATCGCCCCCCCCGCATGGCCACGATGGGCGGCACGCCTGCGGCCATCCGCGCGGGGGCGACATGGGAGAGGAGGGTGATGAGGCCCACATAGCCCACCGCCCAAGCCACGTCGGCGAGGTGCAGGCGCGGGTAGAGCGCCGCGCCGCTGAAGAGGAAGGTCATAAAGGCGTTGGGCGCGGGCAAGCCCCAGGCCCCCAGCGCGGCGACGATCAGCGCGCCGAGGCCCCCGCCGATGAGCCCGCCCGCCAAGCTCAGCAAGAGCCCCTCCGTCAAGATCAGCCCCAGGGTGAAGCGGCGCCCCGCGCCGATGGCCCGCAGCGTGCCGATCTCGCGCTGACGCTCAAAGGTCGCCAGGGAGACGCTGTGGTTGACGACGACAAGGATAAAGACGGCGAGGATCAGCGAGAGGGCCGTCAGCAGGGCGCGGATGAGCACCACGGTCTGCCCGATCAGGCCCGTCGCCGCGCGCCAATCCACCACATGTACATCAAAGCCCGCCGCCTGAAGGCCCGCCTCCAAGGCCTGGCGGCTGGCCGCCACGTCGGCGCCGGGCTGGAGACGGACAGCGGCGTGGATCACCGGATCGGGTGGCGCTTCGTCCTCACCACGCCCTGCAATCAGCGCGCTTGCATTCCCCGCGCGGGCTGCCTCGACCACGGTGGGTGGAGGGGGCGGCGCGGCGAGGGGGGCGGCGTCCCCAAAGAGCGCCGCCTCCGCCTCCGCCGCGCCGAGATCATGCAGCCCATGAGCGCGGCGCAGGGCGTCCATCTCGGCGGCGCTGGCGGCCCCGCTGAGGCCATAGAGGTGGCGAAAGCTGTCGAGATCGATGAGGTGGTACGCCTGCGTGATCTGCGCCTCATCCAGCCCCTCAAACTCAAACGTGCCGTAGATCTCCAGGCGCCGCGCGCGCTGATAGCCCGCCCGCGTCTGGCTGTTGAGGGTCAGCGCCCCGCCGATCTCCAGGGCGCGGGCGGTGGGCTGCTTGAGGGCCGCCTGATAGACGCGCTCATTGAGCAAGATCCCCGGCGCGCCGGGCGGGGGGCGGCGCCCACGGCGGAGGCGCAAGCGGGGGAAGGCCTGGGAGAAGGCCGCGATGTCTGTGCCCATGCAGAACAAGGCCAGCTGCTGCCCTTGGGCGAAGAGGGGGGCGATCTCCTCCTCCAGCGAGGTCAGCCGCGCCTCACGATGGGCCTCGAAGTCGGCCCAGAAGGCGGGCTGAGCGGCGAGGCGCAGGGCGTCGAGGCGGGTGAGGGCGGCGGCGTCGGGGGTGGCGACCCGCGCGGCGGCGGCGACCTCCTCG
>JAHJCH010000246.1 GCA_018813065.1 Myxococcota bacterium | reverse complement strand
TGGGACCTCTTCGCGACAACCTCGAACTCCAAAAAACAGAGTTGGGACCTCTTCGCGATAACCTCGAACTCCAAAAAACAGAGTTGGGACCTCTTCGCGATAACCTCGAACGCCAAAAAACAGAGTTGGGACCTCTTCGCGATAACCTCGAACGCCAAAAAACAGAGCTGGGACCTCTTGGCGATAACCTCGAACGCCAAAAAACAGCGCTGGGACCTCTTCGCGATAACCTCGAACGCCAAAAAACAGAGTTGGGACCTCTTGGCGACCAACTCGAACGCCAAAAAACAGTGCAACCTCTTGGGATAAAAAAGAAAAGACGGTGTTATTGGCCGCGTGGGGCATCACCCAAGCCCAGCGTTTGAGGGGAGGGCTCTCCATACCCGGCCTCAAGCGCGACCGCCTCGTTGACGCGCTTTAGCCGCGGATCATCGGGCGAGTCGATCCCCTCCGCCTCCACACGCTTGGCCAGCAACATCAAGATCGTACGCGGCGCGCAGGGGTGCTCGAAGGCGTCGGGGAAGAGGCCTTGATCCAGAAATGGCAGGTACTCGTGGAGACGACCCTCCGCGTGGATACGATAGGGCAACGCCTCCTGTAGCGCGTTGACCGCCTCGATAAAGCCGCCCTGGACCTTGTGGGAGATGTCCCCCGCTGAGGCCAGCGGGCAGAGGGAGAGGGCGCCGTTGGCCTTGATCCGTAAACTGGGGTAGGGGCGATAGAAGTTCTTGCAGCGCAGCATCTCCGCGTCAAGCCCCTCAAAGCGCCATCGCCCCTGACCCTGCCCCGCGCCGTTGCCCACGTCGATGAAGTTCGAGGCGTAGGTGAAGGGATCACGCAGCATCGCCTCGATGTCCGGGCGGCCATGGAGCGCCTCGGCGAGGCGCTCCATCCAACCGGCGAACTCAGGCGTGAGGCGATCGGGCTTGAAGACAAGGGAGACTCGCGGCTCGATCCCCGCCGCGCGCGTCTCGGCGAAGCCCGCCCAGATGCGATCATGGAGCCCCTCGACGCCCCGACTCCGGTCGTGGATCTCGCGGGGGCCGTCGAGGCTGTAGATCATATGCGTCAGCCCCGCCGCCTTCAGCGCGTCCAAGAAGGCGCGGCTGTTGTCGAAGCGCCCCCCCCGAGTCTTGATCGGCGCCGGGCCAAGGAAGGTGCCGTTGGTGATGATCGCCGCTTTCATCGGGCCTTTAGACTGGGCGTGGCGCAGCAGGTCGAAGAGCCCGTCACCAAAGCGGGTGACTTCACCACCAATGAAGTCGAAGCGCTGGAGCCCCAGAGGGTAGGCGGCGTCGATGACGGCCTTCAACGAGCCCAGATCCGCGACCTCGGAGGCGCGATCGGCGCCGTTGCGGCAGTGGGCGCAGTGGAGATCACAGGCGCGGGTCAGCTCGAAGACGATCCGCTCCACATGTTCGAGCGGGTTGCGCTGATAGCGCAGCCGCAGCGCGTCAGGGTTCATCGCTGGATCGACGCGTAGGGCATAGCCCTCCTTGATGAGCTGAAGCTGCTCGCGCCCGCCGTCGAAGGGCTTGCGCGTCAGGCTGGCCAGCGCGCTGAGGATCGGGGTGTCGAGCTTGGGGTGAAGCCGACGCTGGTGCATGAGGTAGCGCAGGCCATAGTTGGAGAGGATCAGCATGGCGTCTCCGTGCCCTGTTTGTCGTGGCCCCAATTTGCCCGATCGGCGCGCGCAGTGGAACCTCTCCTCTTGCAACGAAACAGTCAAGTCTATCATCTCCGCCCCGTCAGCGAGGCGTAGGTTCACCCGCAGGGGGGCGGCGCGCGACGACGAAGGCCTGACGTGCGGCGAAGCCCAGGGCATAGAGCAGCCCATCCAGCAGCCTGATCCCTCGGTAGGTCAGCGCCGAGAGGATCACCAGCCTCAGCCCGTCCACCAACGGCCCGAGGAGCGGCCAGCCCCGACGACTGGGCACCGTCAGGAGCCGCCAGATGTGGCCGTTGACGTATAGCCCCCCCTCAACACGGCGCAGCTCAAAGCCCGCTTGCGCCACGCGCTCGGCCACAGACTGGAGGGAGTAGGCCCGGCGGTGATATTCGATGTAGTCCGGCGGTTCGATGGGCACAAACAGCAGGAGGTGACCGCCTGGGCGTAGCCGCGCGTGGAAGGCTCGGAGGTAGGCCTGCTCATCACGGACGTGCTCCAACATATGTGAGGAGATCAGCGCGTCAAAGGGTCCGGCGGGCAGCGCCTCGGGGACGTCCTCCTCAACCACCTCGAAGCGCGCGCCACGATAGGCCTTGAACCTTGGATCGATCCGAGCAGATGCCACCCCCGAGGGAGAGACATCTACACCCGTGATCGTGCATTGATGTGGCAGGCTCGATAGCATTGTGCCATCGCCAAAGCCGATATCCATGATCTCTTTTTGGTGTAAGTCGATCTGTAGTAAAGACAGAACTTCAGCCATTCGACGACATCGATAATGCACGTCAAAGCGAAAAAACCAACGCAATTTCATGTTTTTATTGTAAAAAGATGCGTACCTGGCGGTTTGCTCGTTTGACACGATGTTTTTCTCGCTTGGTTGATTTATCATCAGAGCACTGCATTGGCCGTTCCAATCAAAAAACAGCGGTTCGTCGGGCTCAGCTTGGCCCAGATGGGGCGTCGATGCTCCACGCGGTCGGGGCCTTACTCCAAAAAAAGTGTTGCTCTGATATTTCGCCCTCCGCTACCTCTTCGACGCGCCAAAAAAAGATGATCTTGAGAGAGACGAGATGGATAAACGTCAGCTGATTCGCAAGAGCAAGAAGCTCTCACGCCTGCTGCGCCACCGCGTGGAGGAGGCAGGGATCGAGATGGACGCGGCGGGCTGGGTCAGCGCCGCAGCGGTGATGCGTCACCTGCATATGGATGAGGCTGAGCTGCGCTGGGTGATCGATAACAATAATAAGCGCCGCTTTCAGCTGGAGGGGGGGCGGCTGCGCGCCTGTCAAGGCCACTCCCTCGACGCGCCCGTTACACAGGAGGCTTTGGAGCTGAGCTGGCAGGTCTGGGCCGGCGAGGGCGCGCTGTGGCACACCACGACCTATGGCAATATCGACAGCATCAGGGCCGAGGGCCTCTCCTCGATGAGCCGCACCCACGTCCACCTCGCCGCCTCAGAGGATAGCTTGGTGGGTAAGCGCAACAGCCACGTCAACGCGCTGGTTGAGATCGATCCTGCGCAGATCCGCGCGGTTGGGGAGCAAATCTATCAAGCGCCCAATGGCGTGATCTTGTGCCGCTGGGTGCCCCCCGAGGCCATCGCCAAGGTTCACCCGTTTCACGGCTGAGCGCCCCGCCTCTCGCCCTCGAAGAGATCAACGATGCGGATATCCCCCGTGAGGAAGAAGATGGCGCCAAAGCTGACCTGGATGAGCACCTGTAAGACGTGCAGCGTGATGATGTAGACCGGGATCAGCGCCTCGCTCTCCGCCGAGAGCACCAATAAAGAGAAGCCCGCCTTCATCGCCACCTCGAAGGTGCCTGCGAAGCCCGGTCCGGCAGGCACCATGATGCCGACAACCACCACCGCTAAGAGCGCGAAGGCCCCGTTGAGGCTGAGATCATGGATGCCCACCGCCGAGGCCATGATCTGCATCCCCCAGCCCAGCGAGAACCAATAGAAGACGGTGAAGGCCAAGAAGAGCAGGATCAGCTTGCGGTTGGGCAGCACCTTGAGGCCGTCGAGGAAGGCCTCCAGTAAGCCCATGATCTTGTCGGTGAGCCGGGCGTTGATCCGCACGCCGACGCGGCGCAGCAGCGCGGTGGTCTGGGCCCTGCGGGCGTAGGCGGCGAGGAGGATGATGACGGCGCTGGAGAAGATGGCGCCGGCGATATACGCGGAGAGGCGCACGACCTCCACCAGCGGTTTGCCGGAGTGGGGCAGGGTCGAGAGGAACGTGAAGAATAAGGCCACGAAGAGGAGCCCGTCGATGACGCGCTCGACGACCACCGTCGCCAATGTCCCCGAGGCGGAGACGCCCTTGCCCCGTACAAGGTAAGGGCGCACCAGCTCGCCCAGCCGCAGCGGGAAGGTGATGATGCACAGGTAGCCAACAGCCCCAATCGAGATGACGTCGCGCCAGCGTATCGGCCCCAAGGCGCGGACGAGCACGCCCCAACGCAGGATGCGGATAAAGTGGGCGAAGCCGTAGAGGGCGAGGTAGGCCCCGACGAGGCTCAGATCCACCGCCTCGAAGCCTCGGGCGATGGCGCCCCAGTCCTCGCCTCGAAAGGCGAGCCAGACCAGCAGCGCGCCGAGGGCGATGGAGAGGATGTACTTGTAGAGGAAGCTCAAGGGCCAGGCTCCACGTCGCGAGATCGTGCCTCTATATATGAATCTGGCGGCGGAGGGCAGCGCCTCGCGGCGGCGGAGGGCGTGACGGCATCAATGAGCATCGTCATCCCCTTCACGCGCCCCCAGCGACACCTTGAAGGAGCGCGGTTGATCTCACTCACTGAGCGGACAACGAATCGTGCTCTGTTCGGCCTCTTTAAAGGTAAAGTTGAGTGGATGCATCTTGAGCGTGTTGCGATCAAACTCAAACCACATATTGAGGGAGGCCTTGGCAACCTTCTCACATTTGACATCCCAGGTGATCTTAAAGGTCCCCTTCTCTGTCTTGCTGGATTCGATGCTCTTGCCCTTCCCCGCCAGCTTACATTGTCCATAGCGCGACTTGTAGCGCTGGGCGGCCTCAACCGCCATCGCTGATGGTGGCGTTTTTTTGCTTACATGTACCCGCCAAATCACCTCAATTCGCTCTCGATTTAGGCGATCAAGCGTCTCCTCGGCGTGAGATGTACTCTGCGTGTAAAGCCAATCTTCAGCGCCGCTGACGAAAGCCCATCTGAGCCCAAATAACATTAAGATCAGCAAGACAAAGGCAATCACGCCGAATTTTAAACACCCGCTCATGCGACCTTCTTCGCTCCCATGTGTCGTCTTGGCGGATTTGAGCAAGGATCATGGGCGCGCGCAAGGGCGCTCGACCAGCGGCCGCGATCAGACGTAGAGCTGAGCTTGATCCTGCTGCCACAGGCGGCCCTCGATGGCCTCCATCAGCGGGCGGGTCGTGCGCCGATCACGCGCGACGGTGTGGAAGGCCTGGTGCATCTGGCAGAGGTTGTTGAGGATCTCTTCTTCCAATAGATCCGCCTTGTTGAAGACCAGCATCCTGGGGCGATCCTGGAGCGCCATCTCGGCGAGGATCTGCTCCACAGAGGCCATCTGCTCGTTCATCCGTGGATCGGAGACGTCCACGACGTGCAGGAGGATGTCCGCCTCGCGCAGCTCCTCCAGCGTGGCTTGAAACGCGCTGATGAGATCCTTGGGCAGATCGCGGATAAAACCCACGGTGTCGATGATCACCAGCTCGCGGGCCTGGGGGAAGCGCAGGCGCCGAGAGGTGACGTGGAGCGTGGCGAAGAGCTTGTCTTCGGTGAGCACGTCGCTGTGGGTGATGGCGTTAAAGAGGGTGCTCTTGCCCGCGTTGGTGTAGCCGACCAAGGCCACCACAGGCACTCCGCGCCGCCCACGACGCCCACGCTGGTTGTCGCGCTGGGACTCCGTCTGCTTTAACGTCCGCTCCAGCGCGGTGATCCGCTCGCGCGCGCGGCGACGATCGATCTCCAGCTGCGTCTCGCCCGGTCCACGCCCACCGACGCCGCCCATCAGCCGTGAGAAGGCCGTGGATCGCTGCGCTAAGCGCGGCAGCCGATACTTCAGCTGCGCCAACTCCACCGCCAGCTTGCCCTCCTTGGTGTGCGCCCGACGGGCGAAGATGTCGAGGATCAGCTGGCTGCGATCGATGACGTTGACGTCGGTGAAGTCGGCGATGGCGCGGACCTGGTGAGGGCTGAGATCCTGGTCGAAGATCACCAGCTCGCAGTCCAGCTGCATGGTCATGGCGAGCAGATCACGCAGCTTGCCCGAGCCCATGACGTACTTGGGATCGTAGGCCCGGCGGTTCTGCACGATGGCGTCAACAACGACGACGCCCGCCGTGTTCGCTAACTCAGACAGCTCGCGCAGGCTGGTCTGCGGGTTGAGCCGCTTGTCCACGCTGACATGCACCGCCAACGCGCGGACCTGGCCCTCTGTCTCCACCGCCCCAATGGTCCGCCGTGAGAACTCAGCCTCCAAGGCGTTGATGAAGGCCAGGAAGTCCATCTTCTCGCCCAGCGGCGTCGTCACCGTGGGCTCGGCGGTCAGCTCATCGGGCAGGACATGGGTGTGGTAGAGGTTGCCGACACGCCCCTCACGGATGCCCACGGCGGCGATGAGATCCAAGCGCAGCCGGATCAGATCGGTGAGATCGTCCTCGCTCAGCGGCTCGTTGCGCAGGTGCGTGTGGATCAGCCGGATGCCCCTGAAGCGGCTGCGGCCCGCGCGGGCGCGGCCCAGGTCAGGGATAAACAGCTGCTCGGCGTCGCCGATGATGACGTGATGCACCCGCCCACGGCGATCGAGCGTCAGCCCGATCTGGCGCTTCAGCTCGTGGGAGATCTCACACAAGGTCTGGGCCAGCGAGGGGCTGATCAGGGTTGATGGGGGGACCTTGCGGTCATAGAGGCGGATCAGCGCGGCGCGCTGGGCGGGCTTTAAGCCCTGCTCGTTTCCAAAAATCTGCATATAGGAGGCCCTCTGTGCTTGGTTCGTGTCAGCGCGGCGCGCGTGGCGCCGCGAGGAGGTGGTGTGCTCAGCGTGTGCGTCTGCGGTGAACCTTCAACGGCTGAGGCTCCTCGGTGGGGGTTGAGAGGGCGGAGCGTCTTATAGCGGAGCGATGGCCCCACGGCAAGGCGGCAATAGGGCTTTCACTTCCCCGCGATCTGAGGTAACTTGCCGCGTTTTTTTTAACCATCAAGCCCAAGAGGGAATCATGGCGAAGCCCAAGCGCGAAAAGATCAAGCTCGAGAGCACCGCGGGCACCGGCTACTTCTACACCACCACCAAGAACCGCCGGACCAGCACGGGTAAGCTCAAGATGATGAAGTACGATCCCAAGGTCCGCCGCCACGTGGAGTTCAAGGAGACGAAGCTCCGCTGAGGCCCCGCGCCTCAGCGCGAGGCGCCCTTCTCCCGCCCCCCGCCCTCTGTTATCTTCGAGCCTCGCTCACCACCCGCGGGCGGTTGATCATGCGCCCTTGGCCTGCCTTGCTCTGTGGCCTCCTCGGCTGCTTAGCGCCCCAGTTCCCGGCGGAGTTTCGCTGCGCCGTCGATGAAGACTGCGTGGGGGGGTTTTATTGCGCGCAGCCGGATGGAGTCTGCCGCCGTGGGCGCGCTGCCCCGCCACAAGATGCCACGCCGCTGGACGCGGGGGATGTCTCACCGCCGCTGGACGCGGGGGACGCCGCGCCGCCGCTGGACGCGGGGGACGCCGCGCCGCTGCTGGACGCGGGGGACG
>JAHJCH010000245.1 GCA_018813065.1 Myxococcota bacterium | reverse complement strand
GCTGGCCCTCTCGGCGGCGGCGACGCTCTGGGCGGCGTGGGGCGGCGTGGCGCTTGATCTCGGCGCGCCGCCGAGCCTGCACCTGCACACGCAGGCGGGGCTGCTCATCGCCCTGGCGCTCACCAGCGGGCTGACCTTCAGCGCCGATCCCCTCTTCGCCGCGCTGCTCCTCTTGCGCGGGGCGGGGCCGCTTTGCCCTGAGCTGCTGAGCGTGGCGGGGCCTGGGTTGATCTTCATCGCCCCGCTGCTGGCGTTGCTGGCGGCGCTGAGGCCAGCGCGTCGCAGCGAGGCCGAGGCCCGCCGCGCCGCGCGCCTCAGCGCCGCCGCCGTGATCCTCCTTGGCGGCCTCACCTTGACCAGCCTGGGGCTGCTGGGGGCGGCGATCACGGCGGTGATCTTGATCATCGATCTGGACGCGCCGCGCCCCTCGCCGCTGGGCCTGCTGCCAGGCGCGGGGCTGGGCCTGGCCTACGCCCTCTACGCCGCCGCCACGAGCGTGACCTTGCCGCCGCTCGCCGCCGCGCTCACCGCCGCCCTCGTCCTCATCACCCTCGCGCGGGGTTGGGCCTGGCGCCCGCCCTCCCTGGCGCTGGTCATCGCCCTGACGTTGATGGCGCCGCTCTCGACCCAGCTGACGACGCGCGCGGCCACGCGCTGGAGCCGCCAGCACCCCCCCAGCCAAGATCGCTGGGGTTGGCGCGCGCTGTGGCGACAGAGCGAGCCGCGCCCCGGCGCGCCGGACGCGGGGCCATGATCAAGCTCCTCATCGCCGATGATGAGTGGGCGGTCCGCCACGCCGTGGCGCTCTACCTGCGCGAGATGGGCTTTGAGGTCTTCGAGGCCAAGGATGGCGCTGAGGCGTTGGCCCTGTTCGAGGCGCACCCGGTGGATCTGGCGCTGTTGGATCTCAACATGCCCAAGATGAGCGGCCAAGAGACCCTCGCGGCCTTGCGCCAACGCGCGCCGGAGCTGCCGACGATCATCATCTCGGGCACGGGGGAGGTCCGCGACGTCGCCGAGGTGCTGCGCTTGGGCGCCTGGGACTACATCACCAAGCCGATCCTCGACACCCAGATCCTCATCCACGCCATCAACAAGGCGCTGGAGCGGGCGCGCCTCCTGCGCGAGAACAAGGAGCACAGCGCGCGCTTAGAGGCCGAGGTGGCGCGGCGCACGCAGCAGCTGAGGGCCACCAACCAGGAGCTGCACAATGAGATCGCCGAGCGCAAGATCGCCGAGGCGCGGCTGATCGACACCCAGCGCCTGCTGCGCCAGCTCAACTCGGAGCTGTCACGGGCGGAGGAGGGCGAGCGCAGCCGCATCGCCCAGGGCCTCCACGATGAGGTGTCCCAGAAGCTGTCCGTCTCCAAGCTCATGCTCCAGACGCTCAAGCGCAGCCTCGGCCAAGATCCCCACCACAAGCAGCTCGACTTGCCCATCAACATCCTCGATGAGTGCCTCTCGGAGATCCGCACGCTCACGTTCGCCCTCAGCCCTCAAGCGCTCCTGGAGATGGGCCTCTCCAGCGCCTTGGAGTGGCAAGCTGAGCGACTACAAGAGCGCCACGGCACACACTTCGAGTTTCAATGCACCCTCAAGCATCGCGAGGTCACCAGCGCGCTCAACGCCTTACTGTTTCGCTCCTTTGGCGAGCTATTAACCAACGCGTGCAAGTACGCCCAGGCCAAACACGTCTTGATTCAGTCTTGGACGACGGCAGAGGAGTCTCACTTTATGATCGAAGACGACGGCCAGGGCTTCGACGCCAAGATCCTAGAGCAGCGCGTGGGGCAACCGGGCTTTGGGCTGCTGAGCATCCGCGAGCGGTTTGAGTACCAGGGCGGGCAGATGCGCATCCGCACGCGGCGGGGGGTCGGCACGCAGGTGATCCTCTCCCTGCCCAATGAGATCCTCGAAGATGAAGGTCAGTTTATATAACGATGCCCACGCCCCTTGAGATCCTCGCCCTTGAGCCCTACTACGGCGGCTCTCATCGTCGCTTCCTCGACGGCTGGCGGGCGCGCAGCCGCCACCACATCCAGGCGCTGACATTACCGGCCCATAAGTGGAAGTGGCGGATGCAGACCGCCGCGTGGATCTTCGCCGAGCGGATCAAGGCCGAGGGGCTGCGCCCGGACGTGATCTTCACCACCAGCCTGCTCAACGCCGCTGAGCTATCTGGGCTCCTGCGTCGCCAAAAAATCACCGCGCCCATCGCCTTATATTTCCATGAGAGCCAGTTCAGCTACCCGATGAGGGCCGCCGAACGAGACGGGCTGAGGCGGATCGAGGGCGATGACTTTCGCTGGGGGATCATCAACGCCGCCTCGGCGCTGGCCTCGGATCGGCTCATCTTTAACTCGCGCTACCACCGCGAGGGCTTCTTCAGCGCGTGGCGGGCGGGGGATCAGCGGATGCCCGATGAGCGGCTGGGGGCGGGGCGCTTAGCGGCGCTGAGGGCGGGCGCCGAGGTGATCCCGGTGGGCTTGGATCTCGACGCTTTGGACGCGCACGCCGCGCCGCGCCCTGCGGGGCCGCCGATCATCCTGTGGAACCACCGCTGGGAGTTTGACAAGCAGCCGGAGGTCCTCTTTGAGGCGCTCTACCGGCTCAAAGCCGAGGGCGTGCCCTTCCGCCTGGTCGTCTGCGGCGAGGCGTTTAGGCGCCACCCGCCGTGCTTCGCCGAGGCGCGGCGGCGGCTCAAGGCGGAGATCTTGGCGTTTGGCTACCTGCCCTCCAGGGCGGACTACGCGGGTTGGCTTTGGCGGGCGGACATCGTCGTCTCCACGGCGATCCAGGAGTTCCAGGGGCTGTCGATGTTGGAGGCCATGTGGGCGGGCTGCGCGCCGCTGCTGCCGGCGCGGCTGAGCTACCCTGAGCTGCTGCCCGAGGCGCAGCGGGCGGCGCACCTCTACGCCGATGACGCCGCGCTGCTCCCCGCGCTGCGCGGCGCGCTGCATCAGCCCACGCCCTACGCGCCGCGCCAGGCTTGGCTGCGCCGCTTTGACTGGGCGCAGATCGCGCCGCAGCTTGACGCGTCCATGGACGCGCTCCAAGCCAGCGCATAACACCTGTGGGGCGATTCACCCCGCGCGGGGCGGAGTTTGTGGATTGGGCGAGATTTCTCTCGCCGCGCCCCTATGTGGGGCTATCATGCCCGCCGTGGATACGGCCATGAAAAACTCGTCCAGGCCCTCGGCGCGGCCCGTTCCCCCCTTTGAAGGCGATGGCGCGGCGTTGATCGATGACTGCGATTGGCTCACCTCGTTCTACGAGGGGGATCAAGCGGCGATCGCGGCGGTCTATCAGGTCTACTTCTCCACGGTGCGTAGCGGCGTCGAGCGGGTCTTGACGCACCACTGCGCCGCGGATCGAGAGACGGTGATCTTCCAGGTCTTTGAGGGGCTCCTCAGCCGGCGCAAGATGCGCGAGGGGTTCCGAGGGGGGCGCATGGATCGGTGGCTGACGGCGGTGGCGCGCAACGCGGCCATCGACTTCCTCCGCCGACACCAGCGGGAGGTGCTCACCGACCCTCAGCTCCTCGTCGCGGCGCACCGCGTCGAGGCCGACGAGGGCCCAGATCCTGAGATGATCGCCCAGCAACGGGAGCTGGAGGCCCAGGTCGCGGAGTTCCGCGCCCAGCACCTCCCCCCCAAGCTGGAGCCCGTCTTTGAGGCCCGCTTCTTTCAGCAGCTCAGCCAGTACGAGGCGGCGGAGCAGCTGGGGATGCGTCGCACGACCCTCGCCTCACAAGAGAAGAAGATCCGCGCCCTGTTGAGGCGCTTCTTTTTGAGGCACGAGGGATACGCATGAGCTGCCGCCCAGACCTGCTCGCGGCCCACTTTGAGGGGCGCATCACCCCCGAAGAGGAGCGCGCGCTGCGCGCCCACCTGTTGGACTGCGGCGGCTGCCGTGGGCGCTACGAGGGCTGGTCGCGCCTCGCCGCGCTCGATCCGGCGCTGCCCAGCCTCCAAGATCGCCTGGCCGTGGGCTTGGGGCTGGCCCCCGCCATCGCCGCGCCCCAGGCGGCGCCGCGCGCGCTGCGGTTGAGCCTGCCGAAGATGGAGGCGTGGGGGGTCAAGGGCGTCGTCGCGGGCGGCGGCCTCAGCGCCTTGGCCTTGCTGATTGGGCTGTCTCTGCTGGGGACACCGCCGACGACGACGCCGCGCCTCCCCCAGACCGCTGAGGAGCTGGGGCTGCGCCCCCGAGGTGGGGATCTGGGCGTGGGTTTCGCCGCCTTTAAGCTGGAGCCGCGCGGCGCGCTGCCCGTCTCTCATGAGATCCGCGCCCAGGACGGCCTCGCCTTCGCCTATGACAACCGCGCGCAGAAGCAGCGGCTGATGATCTTCGCCGTGGACGCCAGCCGCAACGTCTACTGGTACCACCCCGCCTGGACCGATCCCGCCGACAACCCCACCGCCATCCTGATCCAAGGCGGGGCTGAGCGGCATGAGCTGGACGAGGCGGTCGCCCACGCGCTCACGCCTGGGCCGCTGTGGGTCCACGCGCTGTTCACCGACGCGCCGCTGACCGTGCGTGACATCGAGGCCCGGCTGGGGGACGATCCCGCCGCGCCGTTGGGGATTGGGGGCGTCGTTGAGCCGCGCCCCATCGCCCTTGAGGTGCGCCCATGAACGCCGCCCTCCTGGCCTTGACGCTCCTGGGCGCCACGGCGGGGGAGGAGGCCAGGCCGCCCGCCATCTTCGCCCTCATCGTCGGGGTCAATGACAGCCCCAGCGCCGATCTTGAGCCGCTGCGCTACGCCGACGACGACGCCGCCCGCTACACGGATCTCTTCAAGGCCATCGGCGCCACGACGTTCACGCTGATGCGCCCCGACGCCGACACGCGCGGCCTCCACCGGGGCGCCTCCGCCGAGGCCGCGCCGCCCACCCGCGCGCAACTGGAGGCCCAGCTCAAGGCGCTGCGCGCCGCCGTCGCCGCCGCCAAGGCCGCCGAGGCGGTCGTGGACATCTTCTTCATCTACTCAGGGCACGGCGTGGCCTACAACGGCCAAGGCGCGCTGACCTTGGAGGGGGGCGCGATGCTTGACGGCGTGGCGCTGCACCAGCTCCTCGTCGCCGACACCCCCGCCGATCACATCCACATCATCCTCGACGCCTGCAACAGCCATCTCTTTGAGCGCTTCGGCGCGCGTGGACCGGGGGGGCGGCGTCACCGCGTCACGCCGGGCTTCTCCATGCTCGCCCCCCTCAGCCGCGCCCCGCGCGTGGGGCTGCTTTTGTCCACCCGCGACACCCGCGCGGTGGAGAGCTACGAGTGGGATCGCTTCCAAGCGGGCGTCTTCAGCCACCTGCTGCGCTCGGGGCTGTCGGGCGGCGCCGACGTCAACGGTGACGGCCGCATCAGCTACTGGGAGATCGGCGCCTTTATCGAGCGGGCGGGCGTGGGTGTGCTCAACCCCCGCTTCCGCCCCAAGGTCCACGCCCGCGCGCCGGCCAACTCGCCGGTGCTGCTGTCGCTGAGGCCCGCCGTGGACGCGCGCCACATCGAGGTGGTGGGAGGGGGGCACCGCTACCTTGAAGATCGCGACGGCGTGCGCCTGCTGGACGTCCACCCTCACGAGGGCGTGCGGCTGCGGGTGCTGCGCCCCAGCGGCCGCGATCCCCTCTACCTCCGCCAAGCCGATGAGCGCCAAGAGTGGGCCTTACCCACTGCGCCGATCGTCAAGGTCGCCCAGCTGCGCCCGCGCGCCCCGGAGATCAGCCGCAAGGGCGCGGCCCACCTCGCCTTTGATCAGCTCTTCTCCGCGCCCTTCAGCGGCGCCGAGGTCCAGGACTGGCGGCGCGCCAGCCTCACGCAGACCTGGGCGCCCGAGGCGGCGCGCTACGCCTTGAGCGCCTCGGCCACGGGCCAGAGTGGCTTCACCGAGGGGGGCGGCGCGCTGATGGGGGGGCGGCTCACCTTGGAGCGAGGCCAGGGCGACGCCCGCTGGGGGGCCTCGCTGGGCTACAGCCAAGGCCAGTACCGCCACGAGGCCCTTGACGTCACGCTCCAGCAAGCAGAGCTGGGGCTGGGGGGGGTCTACCTCCTCAGCGACGGGCCGCTCACCCCCACGCTCGGCCTGGAGATCGCCTTCGCCCATGCTTGGCAAGAGGGCCGCCCGCTTGAGCCTGCCCCGACGCAGCGCCAGCGCGCCTACCTGGGTCGCTACCGCGCGCGCTTGGGCCTGGAGTGGAGCGGCGGCGGCGCCCCTCGCCTGGGCCTCAGCGCGTTGGCGGGCCACGCCCTCTTCCCCGCCGCCGATCAAGCCCGCGTCGCAGGAGAGCTTGGGCTGGAGATCTCGGCGGCTTACCTCTTTTGAAGCGCCTCCTCCTCCCCCTCGCCCTGCTCTCGGGCTGCGCGCTGGGGGGGCTGGATGGCTGGTCCACGCCCGATCAAGCCACGCCTGACGCGGCCCGCCTCGACATGGGCCTTGATCGGGGCCTCGACGGCGGTGATCAGGGCCTCGACGGCGGTGATCAGGGCCTCGACGGCGGCGATCAGGGCCTCGACGGCGGCGATCAGGGCCTCGACGGCGG
Source organism: Myxococcota bacterium (assembly GCA_018813065.1). Classification (GTDB taxonomy): domain Bacteria; phylum Myxococcota_A; class Bradymonadia; order UBA7976; family UBA1532; genus JAHJCH01. The sequence goes on along the minus strand of JAHJCH010000245.1, from coordinate 20,379 downwards.
TGATCAGGGCCTCGACGGCGGTGATCAGGGCCTCGACGACGGTGATCAGGGCCTCGACAGCGGTGATCAGGGCCTCGACGGCGGTGATCAGGGCCTCGACGGCGGTGATCAGGGCCTCGACGGCGGTGATCAGGGCCTTGACGGCTGCGCGCCCCCGCTGAGGGCCGGGCATTACACCCTGCAAGCCCAGCCCGACGGCGACGCCGAGGCCTGGTTTTTAGAGATCCGGCTCAACCCGCCGCGCGTGGCGCTGACTCAAGCGGGCGCGACCTGGGTTCAAGCGCTCACGCTGCCGCCTGGAGACTACCCCTACCGCCTCTGCCGGGCCATGGAGGGCGATGAGGCGGGCTGTGTCCGTGATCGAGGCCAGCCATACACGCAGATCCTCCATGAGCGGGGCTGGGAGGGGGTCTTCTCTCGGCTGCGGATGCCTGATCTACAGGCGCCGACCCTGGAGATCATCGCGGTGCGCGCCCTGGGAGGCGTGATCGAGGCGGACTTGGCCTGGGCGCGCGGGCGCCAGGGGGCCGAGATCACCGCCTATGAGGCCACGCTCGACGACGCGGCGTTGGCCTGGCCGGTGCGCTGCGGGCGGGCGACGCTGCGCGTGGAGGGGCTCAGCGCGGGGCGACACACGCTGCGGGCCACCATCACCGACGCGGCGGGGCGCCAAGCGGCGGTCTACGCCCCGATCTGGCTGGGCGGGGCGGCGGGCGAGGCGGCGGGCGAGATCATCTACTACGTCGTCACCGATCGCGCGCGCGCTGGGGCGCTGGCGGGCGCCTTGGGGGGCTGGCATGGCGGCGGTTTTGAGGACATCACCGCCGCCCTCGACGATCTCCAGGGCATCGGGGTGACCACGATCTGCCTCACCGCCGTGGTCACCTCCACGGAGGCCGAGGAGATCGTCTTTGAGGGCCATACGGAGACGGCGTACCACGGCTTTTGGCCCACAGCCACGGGCTGGCCGACCTTCACGGAGGGCGTCGAGGCGGTCATCGCCCCGCGCTTCGGGGGCGTCACGGCGCTACGCGCGCTGACGCAGGCCGCCCACGCGCGCGGGCTGCGGATTATCGCCGATCTGGTCATCGATCAAGCCCATTTACACAGCCCCTTGGTGGTGGATCAGGACTACCTCTTCCTCCCCAGGGCGAGCTGGCCGATCGAGTACCTGCCGCGCTTCGATTTTGAGCGCACGCAGGCCCTGGAGTTGGTCGTGGAGCACGCCACGGCGCTGCTCAAGCGCGCGGATCTGGACGGGTTTCGCCCCAGCGTCACCCGCGCGCTGGGCCTGGGGGTCTTAGGGGGCCTGCGGGCGCGGCTGAGCGAGCAGATCACGGGGCCGGTGCTGCTGCTCGGCGGTGATCTCAGCGAGGCGGAGGAGGACGACGCGGTGGGGGCGGCGCTGCGGGCGGCGGGGGTCCTCGATCTCCAGCTCGATGGCCGCGCCTACGGGCCGCTGATCGACGCGCTGATCACCGCCACGGCGCCGCTGAGCGCGCTGGCGAGTTGGCGCCCTAATCCAACCAAGGTCAGCTACATCGGCAACCATGACTTTACGCGCCCGCTGAGCCTGGCGGCGGGGCAGACCACGCAGCGCTACGGCCCCGCCGCCGACGCGGAGGGCTGGACAGGCCAGCCCGCGCCCGCCGCTGAGGCCGCCTACGCGCGCCTGCGCTTGGCGCTGACCGCCCTCTACACTCGACCAGGGCCGCTGCTGCTCTACTACGGCGATGAGCTGGGGCTAGAGGGCGTGGGGCGCCCGGCCAACCGCGCGCCGCTGCCCTTGGCGCCCAACGCCCAGCAGCGCTTAACCCGTGAGCGCCTGCGCGCCTTGGCGCGGCTGCGGGCGGAGCACCCTGCGCTGTGGTCGGGTGACTACGCCTGGATCGCGCTGGAGGAGGGGGATTGGGCGGCGTGGCGGCTTGATGAGGCCTACTGGGTGATCCTGCGCCGCGAGGGGCCAGCCAGCGTGCTTATCCCTGGCCTGCCGTTTCATGAGGGCAGCGCGCTGGTGGACTTATTGACGGCCTCGCCCTTCAGCGTCGGCGCGGGTGGCCGCGTGGCGCTTGAGCCGTGGTCGGCGGTGATCTTAACGGAGGCGCGGTGATGGATGAAGAGACGCCTGTGGGCACCCTGGCGGTGGATCTGGGGTTGCGGCTGGGGCTGGCTTACTTTCAAGACGCGCGGCTGCTGTGGGCGCGCAGCCAGCATATTGGGGATCGCGCGCGGCTGAAGCGGGCGATCCCGGGCATCCTCGCCTCGGCGCGGCCGCTCCACCGGCTGATCTGCGAGGGGGACGCGCAGTTGGCGCGGCTGTGGTGCCAAGCGGCGGCGCGTGAGGGGGCGGTGTGCCAGGTGATCGGCGCTGAGGTGTGGCGTGAGGAGATGCTGTGGGCGCGTCAGCGGCGCAGCGGCGCCGAGGCCAAGCGCGCGGCACAGCGCCTGGCGCGTGAGATCATGGCCGCCTCGGGCCTCAAGCCAACCTCGCTGCGTCACGACGCGGCGGAGGCGGTCTTGATCGGCGCCTGGGCGCTGCGCCCAGGGCGATGGGAGGCGCCAGAGCATGCCCGATGAGCAACCACACATTAAATTTACGCCGCCGTCATCATTGAATTTTTTACATCGGATACATGATGATGAGCGCGGCCTTAAGCGCAACAATGAGAGGAGGTTAGGGCAGATATGATAGAGCAGGCGCTCACCAACTTGAGCAAGGTGATTGGTGTCTCAGGGGTCGCGTTTATCGGCCCCACTGAGAGCTACTCCAAGATCACCTCAGCCTTTCTCGATCTTGAGTTATTTAAGGTCGCCGCACAGCTCTTTGATCAAGTATCAACCACCATTGATGTGCTCGATCTGAACGCCTCGCTTGAGAGCTGGATGGTGAACTCAGATGTTGGCGGTTTTTGGTTTAGGGCCATCGAGAATTGGACGCTCATCTTGATCTCTGCGCCTTCCGCTAAGCCTGTGCTTATCACGGTCGCGCTCAACACCGCGCACACACAGCTCAAGCGCGCGCTCAGCGCGTTGGGGTATATCAGCGTGCCAGCCGCCATGATCACCACGGGGAACCAACCCGCGCTGAGCTTCTCCCAGACCTCTGGGCCCTCGCCGAGCGGGCGGGGCGTGACGTCACATCACAGCGCCGCGCCGCAGCACAGCCCATTCTCATCTTCTCCGCAGATCACCACGACAGGGGGCTTCTCAGCTTTAATACGCCCGTCGCCTGAGGGGCCGTGGGGCGCGTCAACGCCCCCTCACACGACAGAGGCGACGCGCCTCCTCGGCTTGCCTCCTCTGCGCCGTATCTTACGGGTGATGGAGGATGATCTCGGAGAAGCGGCGCTCCCCACGCTGCGTGAAATCTTCGCCGTGATGGGGACGACACCTCAAGTGATCCGTTTTGCCCAGCTTCAACAGCTATTTAATGAGATTTCATCGCGATTAAAAACATTAGAAACAAAAAATAATCTTTATAAGTTGATAAATGAGATCATTCAAACATGATACGTATCATTTCGATAAATTTGTTCAATAAAAACAAAAAAAGAAGTAGGAGCTGAAATGATAAATTCAGAACCAATAATTTGTCTATCATTGTTAGATAAGTCAGAAGAGTCTGATTGGATTAGTGCGTTTAATGAAATTAAATTAGAATTAAAATTTGTAAGTAAATCTTTTAACGAGAATACATCTTTACCATTGTTCGCTATCGCTCATATAGAAGAAGCAAGAAAACTAATCAATAAAGTTGGTTGTATACACAGTCCACCACTTGTTGTGGTCTTACCTAAGCATCCAGCTTCTGATGATTTTGAATATCTACGTCAAGCGGGTGTTGCACTTATCCTAACAGGTTATCCCAATAAATATTTTGCGGAGCAAATTTATAATTTATTCGGTCAATCTAATAATTGGTTTAAAGGTGTTGGGAGATGGGGTCATCTCCCGGATGTGCTCCAATTTGTCAGCGCGGATCACCGCGCAGCACTGGTGACGGTTTGTGGTCCACGCGCTTCAAATCTCAGCGAGGAGGTGTGGACGAACCAAAGACCACCAAATGAAGCACCTACATCTGCTTGGTTTGGCCGAATCTACATTGATCAAGGTGCAGTGATTTACTCAGAAACGCCTCAGGGTCTTAGCGGTGATGAGGCTGTCGCAGCTTTACTTAAGATTAATAATGCTGTAGTGCGGGTATTGGAGGTATTTTTACCTTCTCCTGAAGGTCTAAACCCATCAAGTTCTATTCAAAGTTGTTTATTAAATGCACATTATATTATTGACGAATCAATGCGCACTAATAATGATGATGATATGAGTGAGATTATCTCTATTGAACCTGAATTTGACTTTAGTGATATTTCAATAAGTGAAAATTCTTCGATAAAAAAGATAAGCTCAATGCATAATGTTGAAAATTTTAACATTAACGATATTGATCAAGGATTAGAAGCGAAATCAATTAAATCCAAGGAATCAATTAAATTAATTGATATAACATCAGATCAATTTAATTATATTGTTTCAAAATTAGGAATCCCTCGTGTGCTTAGAAGTGATACAGAGGGGGGTATCTTGAACATCGAGGGTCAATTTGATGACGCCGATCTTACCGCTGCAGTGGCTGCCACCAGTCAGCAGATCGCGGATCAACTCGCGACGTGGTTTGGTGGTTTAGGTGCGACCAGTTGGAGCCTTTCGATTGGACAGTCTTGCATATATGGAGCCGCAACCTCTGTAGGTGATCTGCTTGTCGCGATTGATCAAGTATCAAAAACCCCCGCGATGACTCAGAAACGAGTAGAAAATGAAATTCAAAGCCTGGAGCGCATCTATACTTCTTAATTAACATTCTTAATTGACTATTACAGCTAAATAACTGATTTAATGTGAGGTCATATGCTTAAACCTGGAGACAAACTAGGATATTATAAAATTGAACGTATTTTAGGCGAAGGTGCTCAAGCCGTTGTATATCTTGCACGAAATAAGCTGCTAAATAGAGATACTGCGCTAAAAGTTTTCAAAAAAGCACCAAGCCAAGAAAGTCGAATTCTTAAAGAAGCTCGTATTATCGCATCTCTAGAGCATCAAAACATTGTGAAAATATATCAACTTGAAAACGAAAATAATATCTGGTTTTTATCGACAGAATATATAAATGGTGGCTCAATTAGTGATCGTATAAGAAAAAACAGTATTAATTTAAATATATTAATAGATTTTGCTCAAGATATGCTTTCTGGATTAGCTCATGCTCACAATTTTAATATCATTCATAATGACATTAAGCCACAAAATTTAATGATTGCCCTCCCTCGCGAAAAAGGACAAAAAGAAGTTTTAAAATTAACCGATTTTGGGCTTGCTAGCACAAATAATACCCAAGAAGTAATTGGAACACCTCTGTATATGGCGCCCGAAATTTGGTTAAAGAAAGGTGCAAGTATAAGCTCTGATTTATACGCAGTGGGTGCTTGTTTATATCACATGCTTATCGGTCAGCCACCTTTTAGAGCGACATCTTTATCACTTCTCAGAGAAGCTCATGAGCGTACCCCTGTACGCTTTCCGAGAAAATTCCCCAAAGAATTATGTGAGATAATCGAAAAACTAATGGCAAAGGCGCCTGAAGCACGGCCAACGAGCGCTTCAGATGTCCTCGACGCGCTGCAAGCTCTTCGAGTCTCTCCACCCCGAGTTGCAGCGCAGTCTTCTCTCGCTTTGCCCGCTCTGCCGACGCCTCCACTTCATCGCGAGGCGGCCTCATGGGTCTTGGAGGGGCTGAAAGGATCACTCAGCAAGCTGCCTTGCCTAACGCGCGTCGTGGCGCGCCTCCAAACACTGCTGCGCGCCTCCCCACCGCTGCTCCTCCTGGCCTCACCCCACGCGCCGCTGCTCAACCCAGTGATCCGTAAGGGCTTGGAGGGGGTGCCTGAGATCTCACTGGTGATGCGGTGCTTGATCGATGACACCTCGAAGGACTGCCTGGAGCGCCTCGCTGAGTCGCTCCAATCACGCTATCCAGGCAGCCTCGCTCACGTCCACCTCAAGCGCCTCCTTGATCCTGTAGAGGCTGAGCGTTTGATGTGCTCCGCTGAGAGCTTTGAGGGTCATTTATGCTTACTCATCAGCGGCGCAGATTCGCTGATCGCCGCCTTATGGGAGCAGATCCGCGCCAGTGGTCGAGAGGGGCTTGCGCGACGGATTCAGATCCCTCGACCCACCGAGGAGGCGCTGCGGGTCTTCTTTAAGGAGGTCGCGGAGGTGGCGCGGTTGAAAGGCTTTACGGCGGATGCTGCTCGGCAGCTGATCACCTTAGAGCGGGCAGGTGAAGAGGGGTTTGAGATCGTGATTCATAACGCGGTGGTCCTCGCACGCCTCACCTCGCAAGCCTTCGTGACGACATGGGCGATCACCGGCGCCCTCGCGCACCCCACGCGCGTGGATACGATCGACGATGTTGAGCCTGCGTGGCGTAAGCCACCTCTGGCTTGGCCGCCGCAGCAGGAAGGAATGCGAGTTCTTGAGACCTCCTCGATGGGTTGAGGGGCCCCGCGCTATACCCAGCGCTCGATCAGTCGCTCAAGCACACGCCCAGGGCTCTTCGTGGGCGCGCCGAGGACAACGGCGAAGCTACGCGCCCCATGAACGATGTAGTAGCAAGAGCGCGCGCCGCTGACGCTCCAGGCGGTTGGCTCGCCCAAGCCCATCAGCTCACCGATCTCCGCGAGGTAATCCTCGGCCAAGATGGTCACCGCAGCGGCGCTCTCTCCATCCAGCGCGCCCACCAAACCCAATACCGAGCCATCCATCGCCCCTTCAACCGCACGATCGAGGCGAGGCGCGCTCGCCAAGAGCGTCCTGAGATTCGTGCTCATCTTATTCCTCTATCTTTATATGTTTTTTGCTTGATTAATAAATTCTTCACGCTGTCTTTGCGGTAAAATGAGTGAAAGAGATTTTATAAGTTGATTAAGTTTTTCCACTGGCAGAGTTGTTGGAGTTGAACCTATTTGAGCAAGTGCTCTTCTTATAATAACTTTACCATCCTCTTCAGCGTGGATACTTATTAATCTTATGAGTTTTCTTATTACTGACATTGGCACAAATGATGGGTTTAATGATTGATCGCTTATACTTAAACTTAACAGGTTATCTGCCGAATTATTTATTATTCTAGGAAGTGGTGGCGGTAATGTTTTTAGCTGTGGTGGTGGTGGTGGTAATGTACTTGGTCGTGTTGGGAGTAATGTTGTTTGAGGTATTAATGTGGGAACCGAATCATTGAAATTTTGATCTATTGTAGAATTAGATATTTTATTTTGATTTATTGATGATATTGGAGGCGCACTAATTGGTGAATTATTAAATGTAATATTATTATGCGGAGAATTTAAGAAATTTTTGATTTTTAATTGTATAACATTTACCGCAACACTAATTTGAGGTATTTTTATGTCGTTTGATGTTAAAATTATTAAATTAAGTTCATTTATGATATTTAAAATGATATAACCATCTTGGAATCTTAAAAAAAATGTTTCAACATCTTGATTTCCGTCAATAGATTCCAATGTATCACGTACTTTAAGGATTAGATTAAGGACTTCAACAAGAAGTATTGGATCATGCGGTGGTTTTAATTGATAAGCAATACATTGATCATAATGAAGAATAGCTGCACCACTTATACCTGGTGTTTCGCATAATTTCATTAATAGTTGATCCATTATTTACCCCTGTTGAAGCTTTGTGATGAGAGCTGCTCGATTAATTTTTCTCTATATAAAAAGCAATTTTCAATTTTGTTTAGCCCATTGTAAATCGCAATCGCCATTTTTTCGCATAATCCATAGCCACAAGAACTACAATTCAAATGATCTTGTGGTGTGTATTTCCCCATTTGTCGATAAATATCGTTAAATTCTTCTTCAGAAGGGATCATTATATTATTGTTTCTTGAGCGATCGACATAAGTTCTATCATATAGACCTGGCTTCCAGTGTTCTTCTACCATTTTCGCCAAAGTTTTAATTGTTCGACTTTTACCAAAAACGCCAGACTTCCGATGATGTTCTTCCATTTGGATGCGTCTTTGATTTACAAAATACTCTAATTCTTCAAGTGGACTATTTTGCATTCCAGTCCCAGTGCCGCCGTTACATCCTTTCTCACAATTTAAGCAATCAATAACCCTAGGTGCATGTCCTTTTCGTATACTTTCAGGCAATGAATCTAAATAATCGTAAATAGAGTGCGGCCCTTCAATTTTTCGCGTTGTTGTATGAGCATTGGGATCCCAACGCTCCAATGTTCGCTGTAAGCCACCAGGTGCGCTAAATAATACAGCTCTTTCAGCGGGCGGATTATCAAAATCAGATGGCGAAAAATCACTCAAATTTATTTCATATTTATTTAAGTAATCTTTTATTTTTTTAAAAGTTACGTTGTAATTTCCAAGGTTTGTTTCATCAAATTCACGCCTCTTTGCTAAACATGGAGAGAATACAGCAACAGAGTAATGGGCATACTCTGGATAAAATTCATGAACCATTTTGATCGTATGGAGCATTGGACTATGAGCTGGCGCTAAATACTGCAAAAGGTCTGGCCGATGTAGCTCAATATAAGTCACAATTGCGGGACAAGGTTGAGAAATTACAGTTTTTACATTTTTAGTCTTAATATGTTCAATATAACTTTTAATCGTGAGTTCAGCACCAAAGCTGACATCAAAAACAGCTCGAACACCAAGCGATTTTAAATAACCAATAAAATTTTCAATTTGATTGGGGAATGATGCTGCAACTGCTGGCGCAACGATCGCGATTATATTCACACCGCTGCGAATATCTCGAAAAAATACTTCAGTATCATCTAATCCGATGCGTGCTTCATGCGTACACACCTTGATGCATTCACCGCAGCCGATGCACAATTCATGATCTAAAATCACTGCATCACCGCTGGCGTCATTGCAAAACTTAACCGGACAGACGGTGATACAGTTATGACAGTTAACGCATTTCTCAATATCGACTGTGATAATGCGTTTGATTGAAGTGCTCATGCTCATATTCAGCTCCCCCCACGCGCATCGCGAGCTACACAGTGAAGCGCGTCAACCGCGAAGATCATAACCTTCAAGCGCGAGAGTCAACCAAATCGAGTGATGTTTCTCGATTGTCGAGTGAATTTGAATACTTAAAACGGAGATATCAAGGATATAGAAGCAAAGTAGACGCTGATCTCACGCGTAGACCCAAGCACCTTGGGCGCTCTATTGCTAAAAAATACGGCCTTCGCGCCCCAAGGCGCTGAGGTTGCCCACCTCGTCTTCAGCGCGGATGAGGAAATGAACCTCGCCTGCGCCGATCCCCTCCAAGACCACCGCCTCTGGCGCCCCAGCGCGCTGCGGCGGCTGCGCCAGCTCGACGATCTCCAGCTCCGCCCAGCGCTCAAGCGTGATCGGCGCCGCGTCATAGGCCAAGAGGTAACGCGCGGCGCGCCCCACCTCATCATCATCGCCCGGCGCGCGGAAGCTCAGCGTCACCACGTCCGGCGAGGCGGCCTCGATCAGCGACGCTTCGGCGATGACCACCAGCCGCGCGGGCAGCCGCGCCCGGCGCCTCATCACCAGCCGAATCGCCAGCGCAGGGGCGTCGCCCAGCGCAAGCTCGCTCCAACGCCCCGCTTGCGCGACGTGCCCCGTGATCTCCAAAAGTGGCGCCCACGTCGCCCCATCCAGGCTGCGCTCAACGGTGAAGTCCTTGGGGAATAGATCCACGAAGTCAGGGTGCGGTAAGAGGCGCAGCCGATCGAGCGCGCGCGGCGCGGCCAAGGTCAACGTCAGCCGCTCCTCGCCGTCCGCCTCACGCGCTGGAGAGGCCCAGGCCGTCTCCTCATCGCCGTCCAGGAGCGCGCCCTCTGGGAAGTCCGGGAACTGGGAGCCCGTGGCGCTGATCCCCTCGATGCTCAGCGCGTCGCCCGAGGCGCGGTAGGCCAAGAGGATGTCCACGGGCGCCGGGGGGGTGATGTCTGGGCCAGGCTCGGTGAGCGCATAAGCCACGTTGGACAACAGCGAGGCGTTGTCATGGGCGTCGATGGCCCGCAAGGCGAAGGCGTAGGCCGTGCCGGGCAAGAGCCCCTGCACCTCGATGATCTCCTCTGCGCCCGCAGGCTGAGGCGCGGGCGTGGGCGCGATCGTGGCCTCATCCCAGCTCAAAGCGGAGAGATCCTCAGCGCGGAAGCGGAGATCATAGCGCTGGGCCTGACCTTGATCGCCGTCGCCGCCAGGCGCGGTGAAGCGCAGCGTCGCCGTCCCCGCTTCCATGTCGATGACCTCCAGATCGATGACCTCCGACGGCGGCACGCCGCCCGTGCGCGCCGAGGCGACGTTGGAGAGCGGGCCACGGTTGCCCGCCTCGTCCTCGACGACCAGCGCGAAGTAGTAGCGCGTCTCCTCCATCAGCCCGGTCACGTCCAGGCGCTCAGGGCGCCCCGCGAGGGCGGGCGCGGGGGCCTCAACGGGCGTCGCCGCCTCAAAGGTCTGCGGCGTGATCGGCGTCGTGGCGTAGCGCACGTCCACCCACGCCGCCTGGCCAACCGCGCCGTCATCGCCTGGGGCCACCCAGGTGAGCGTGATCGTGTCGGCGGGATCATCGGCGGGGCGCAGCTCGATCTCGCTGAGGACCACATACTCTCCAGGGGCCGCCGCGGCGGCGATGATCTTGAGATCCCGCGCGCGGCGCGGCGCGAAGGGCAGCTCAAGCCAGGTGTGCGCGGCGGGGTTGATGTCGCGGAGGTGGAGGACCTCCTCGCCGTCGATCTGCACGCGCAGATCCGTGGGGAAGCGATCAGCCCACTCGTCCACCCACAGGCGCGCCTGGCCCACGCGGGCCTCCGCCGCCAGCCGCGCCTCCAGCCAGCCACCCTCGCCCTCGTCGAGGAAGGCCCAGGCGGTCAGCGGCTCGCCGTCAAAGGCGGCGGCGGCGGGCCAGATCGAGGAGAGCGTGTCGCTGGCGGCGACGGTGGCGAAGCTCAGCGCGTCGCCGCCGACGCGCGGGCCCTCGGCGATCAGGCTGAGGACCCCCGAGGGCGCGGTCACGTCGGGGGTGCGCGTGGCGATCACGGCGGAGAGCGGGCCTTGGCCGCCGCGATCGTCCACGGCGCGCGCCGCGATCCAGTAGGCCGTGTCATCCTCAAGGCCCCCCAGGCGCCAAACACCCCGCTCACCCGGCGGGCAAGGCGGCGCCTCAGCGACGATCTCCACGCCATCGAGCGTGTGGGCGGAGAACAAGCCCAGGGAGAGGAAGACCTCGATCCGCGCGGCGGGGCCGCTGGCGGGGTCATCGCCGTCATCGGCGGGGCAGATCCAGCTCAGCGAGAGGCCGTCGGCCCCGCTGGGCGTCGCGGTGAACGCCGCCACGGCGCCGGGCGGATCGGGCGCCGTCTCCAGGGTGACGACGTTGGAGGGCGGCGCGGCGTTGCCCGCCTCATCGACGGTGATCAACGCCAGGGCGATCAGCCGCTCCAAGGGCAGCTCGATCAGATCCACCTGCTGGGCGCGGCCTCCATCGACGACGCTGATGTTTTGCGCGATGGGGATGGCCGCCTCGAAGCCCCGCCAAGGCGCCTCGGCGTAGCGGATCTCCACGCGCGCGGCGCGGCCCTCCACCCCGTCATCGCCCGCCGCCGTCCAGGTCAGCCGGACACGCCCACTCTCCAGCAGCTCAGCGCGCAGATCGACCACAGCGGCGGGCGGCGTCACGTCATCGGTGTCCACCATCGCCGTGTTGCTCAGCGCGCCCTCCGCGCCGCGCTCATCCACCGCGCGCAGCGCGAAAGCGTAGCGGCGGCCACTCTCAAGCCCCTGAATCAGCGCCGATTCTTCAAGGCCTGCGGGCAGCGGCGGCGGCGTGGCGACCTCTACGCCGTTCTCCCAGTCCAGGCGATCGAGGCTGTAGCGCAGGACATAGCGGCTGGCCTGGCCCTCCGCCCCATCGTCGCCTGTGGCCGTCCAGCGCAGGCGCACGCCGTCCGGGCCGTCCGCCTCCGCGCGCAGATCGCTGATCCGCCCCGGCGCCACGGCGGGCGTGTCCACCTCGACCTCTACGGCGGGGCCCACCAAGCCCGCGTTGTCCACGGCCCAAATCGACAGGGCCACGCGCGCCTCATCGACGAGCCCGCGCAGCGTCGCGCGCCCCTCCACGCCGCCCTCGATCGTGGAGATCGCACTGTCATTGTCCACCCACTCGCCGCCAGGCAGGGCGCGCCAGCGGATCTCAAAGCGCGCCGCGCGGCCCTCAGCGCCGTCATCGCCTGGCGCGGTGAAGCTCAAGCTCACCGTCCCTCGGCTGCTGCCCGTCTCCGCGCGCAGGTTGACGAAGGGGCCGGGGGGGATCGTGTCCGGCGCGGTGATCTCCAAGACCTCAGAGAGCGGCCCGGCGTGGCCCTGCTCATCCACGGCGCGGATCGCCGCGAAGTAAGGCACGTCGGGGGGCAGCTGAAGCTCAAAGGCCTCTGGGCTGCCCGCCGGGCTGGGCAGATCGAGGCCCGCCTGCGGCGTAAGGCCATCGGGCTGGGCGATGGGGCGATCCTCGATGAACAACTCATAGCGGCTGGCCTGGCCGATCTCACCGTCCGCGCCCGGCGCGGTCCAGCGCAGGGTGATCAGCGCGGGCGTGATCTCGGCGCGCAGGTCGATGATCTGGGCGGGGGGCACGGGGCGCGTGAGCGCCGTGGCCGTGGCCCAGCCCGAGGCGTTGCCGATGTCATCAAAGGCGCGCAGCGCCACGGTGATCTCCGCCTCATCCTCCAGGCTGTCGAGGGTGGCGCGCTCGCTGACGCCGCCGGGGCGCGGCGCGGGGAGTGGGCGGGCCTCGCCGTCTTCGGGCGCGGCGGGGGGCGTCAACAGGCGCAGCTCATAGCGCGCGGCGACGCCCAGCTCGCCGTCATCGCCCGGCGCCGTCCAGCGCAGGGTGATCGCCCCGTCTTGGCTCAGATCCGTCTCCGCGATCAGATCGGCGATGTCATTGGGGGGGATCCGCTCGGGCGGATCATCCGTGCGGGCCTCGGCGACGTTGGAGAGCGCGCCCTCACGGCCCTCCGCGTCGAGGGCGCGGGCGGCGAAGCGGTAGGTGGTCGAGGGGGACAGCCCCTCGACGGCCACGATCTCCTCGGCGCCGGGCGCGGCGGGATCGCCGATGGGCGCGGGCGTGGCTGCGGCCCAGGTCTCCTCGTTTAAGGGGCCAGTGGTGTAGCGCAGCGCGTAAGCCGCCGCCTGGCGGGCGCCGCCCGCAGCGCCGGGCGCGGTGAAGCGCAGGGTGATCTCACGCTCACCCACCTCAAGGGCTTCCAGATCGTGGATCGTGGAGGGCGGCAGCGCGTCGGTGTGGAAGTGGGCGATGTTGGAGACAGGGCTGCGGTTCTCAGCGGCGTCCAGCGCCACAAAGGCGAAGTGATAGTCCGTGTCAGGCGCCAGCCCGCCGATGATCCAGCTCTGTGGGCTGCCCGCGCCGGCGGGATCGGGGGCCTCGGTGAGCAGCGCCGTGTGGAAGGTGGCCGCCTCAAAGGGGAAGGGGGCGAGGCGCAGCTCATAGCGCGCGGCGCGGCCCTCGGGGCCGACGTCGCTGGGGGCGGTCCAGTCGAGGCGGGCGCTGACGCTGTTGGGATCGGCCCCCAGCAACTCCAGGCCGCCGATGGCGGCCAGCGCGCGCGCGCCGTCTTGAACGGTCTGAGGGATCGTCACGCGCACGCGGCGGGCCTCGACGGGGGCGAAGGCCCGCGTCAGCCAGCCATCGGCGGCGGCGTTATGGATCTCCAAGAGCGGCGCAAAAGCGCCGTCGCGCTCCACCTCAAAGATCAGCGTGGCCGGCAGCAGGTGTGGGTGATCGGCGGCGGCGCGCAGGCGCAGCCCAGAGAGGCGCCGAGGGGCGCCCAGGTCAAAGACGGCCCACTCCGCGCGCGGGGCCTGTGTGGCGGCGGTGATCCACACCGTGGCGGGGTTCTCGTCGATGAGCCCGGTGGCGGAGGTGCGCGGATCGTACTCGCTGGAGACGGCCACGACGACGGCGGACAGCGGCGCGCCGCCCTCCTGGGCCGAGGCGCGCAGGTCTGAGGTGCGCGCGGGCGGGATCTCATCGACCGTCTCGGCGCTCAGGGTGGCCATCGGTGAGCGGTTGCCCGCGTCATCCTCGACGATCAAGGCCAAGTGATAGCGATGAGCGCCCTCCAGGCCGTCGATCTCCACGCGCTCGACGGCGCCTGCGGGCTGAGGCGCGGGCGTGGGCACCGGCGCGGCGGCCTCGAAGGCGGCGAGGGTGGTGATCGGGGCGTCGCTGAGGCGCAGATCGTAGCGCGCCGCTTGGCCGTCCAGCCCGTCATCGCCCACGGCGGTGAACGCCAAGGTCAGGCCATCGACGCGGGCGGCCTCCAGGCGCAGATCGGCCACGGCGGCGGGGGGCTGGCCCGCGGTCGTCACCGTGACCACGTTCGACAGCGGCCCGGCGTTGCCCACCTCATCAACCGCCCACAGCGCGAAGAACACGGCCTGCTCAGGGGGCAGATCGACGACAAGGAGAGCCTCGGGGCGGCCCGCAGGCTGCGGCGCGGGCGTGGGGATCACCCGCGCGGCGCCCTCATCGAGCAGATCTTCGGCGCGCGGCGCGAGGCGGGCCTCGTAACGGGTCGCTTGGCCCTCGTCGCCGTCATCGCCAGGGGCCGTAAACCGCAGCTCCACGCCCTCGGCCAGCGCCTCGGCGACGAGATCGACGATCTGCCCCGGCGGGATCGCCTCGATCGTGCGGCCTTGAGCCACATTGGAGAGGTTGGATCGGGCCTCGCCGCGCAGGGCGACGAGGGCGATCTCATAGCGGACACCCGGATCAAGGCCGGTGATCTCCACTCGGGCGCCCTGACCCGCTTGAGGGGGCGGCGGCGCGGCGATTTGGCGGGCCGTGGCGAAGGCTTCAGGGCTCATCTCGCCCGCGATCACGCGCAGATCCACCGAATCGGCCCAGGCGCCACCCTCGCCAGGCGCAGTGTAGGCGACGGTCAGCGCCTCGCGGCCCACCGCCACCACGCGCAGATCGACGACGGCGGGCGGCGGGAGGGCGGGGATGCGCACCGAGGCGGGGTTGGACAGCGGCGCGCGGTTGCCCGACTCGTCCTCAGCGATGATCGCGAAGTGGATCTGGCCCACGGCGGGCAGATCGTGGGCGAAGAGGATCTCCGGCGCGCCGCCATCGAGGGGGGCGGGCAGGGGCGCGACGGCGGCGGCGACCTCAAAGGCGCCCTCGTCGAGGATCGGCGCCATCGACCAGCGCAGATCATAGCGCGCGGCGCGGCCCATAAAGCCGTCATCGCCCGGCGCGATAAAGCTCAGCCGCGCCGCGCCGCCGCCGACACGCGCGGCGTGGGCCTCGACCTCGCCCAAGGCCAGCGCGCGCACCCCAAAGCGGGCCTCGGTTGGGGTCAAGCGCAGGCTAAAGGCGTCGGCGGTGACGGGGGGGAAGTCCAAATCCAACCAGGCGCCAGGCTGAGGGGGCGCGGCGAGGGTCAAGATCTCTTGGTCAGCGACGCCCGCGGCGTGGATGATCAGGGTGATCTCGGCGGGGAAGTCGCCGGGGTAGAGCCAGTGCGGCAGCAGGCGCACCTGGGCCAGCGGCGCGTCGGCGCCGTTGAGGTCAAAGCGCAGCGTCATGGGGCCATCCACCGCCGCCATCCAGCCCTCCAGGCCGTCGCCGTCGATGAGCGCCAGCTGAGGCGTCGTCAAGGAGGCGGGCTCGACGGTCAGCGCGGCGTAGACGCCGTGGAGATCCTCAACGCGCGCCGGCGCGGCGTGATCCTCGAAGCCCGGATCGGCGTCCACTTGGGCGCTCCAAGGCCCCGCCAGCCCGCCCGAGTCCACCGCCCGCAGCAGCAGGTAGTAGCGCGCCGCCTCGGCGAGATCGCGCAGCTCAAAGATCTCCTCGACGCCGGGCGCGCTGGCGGGCGCCAAGATCAACGCCTGGGCCTCGGGCCAAGTCGCGGCGGTGATGGGGCGCGTGGAGAGGCGCAGCTCATAGTGATCGACGCTGCCCGTCTCGGGGCGGTGGCCGTCGTCGGCGGGCGCGGTGAAGCGCAGCGCCAAGGCGCCCGGCGCTGAGGCGCTGAGCTGGAGATCCTCGATGCCGCCAGGGGGGATCGCGGCGGTGGCGGCCACGGCGACGGGGGCGAACCGTCCCGAGGCGTCGTGGTCGTCGAAGGCGCGCAGGCTCACGCCATAGGTCACGCCGCCCTCTAGGCCCGTCAAGACATGCCATTGGCGCGCGCCCGCCGTGCGCGGCGCAGGCGCCTCGGGGTAGATCGCCGCGCCGTCCAGATCCTCCAGGGCGCGCACATCAACGCCGTAGCGGATCTCGTAGCGGCTGGCCTGGCCCACCGCGCCGTCATCGCCGGGCGCCGTCCAGCCGATGAGCAGCTCGCCCCCCGTGGGCGGGCCGTAGAGGGCCACGTCGCCGATCACGCTGTAGAGGAGCCCGCTGGGGTGGGTGGCGCGCTCCAAGATGACGATCTCCACGTAGCGCGCCTCGACGGGGGCGAAGGCCAAGCGCGCCCAGCCCTCGGCGGGGGCGATGACGCCGATCTCACGGGCCAAGACCTGCCAGTCCCCCGGCGTGGCCGCCGCGCGGATCTCAAGGCTGGCGGGGTAGACATCCTCAAAGCCCACCATCGGGCGCAGCGCCACCTCACCCAGCGTCCGCGCCACGCCCAGATCCAACGTGAGCCGCGCCGTGGCGGGCGTGTCCGTCGGCCAGGTGGCCCAGCCGGTCTGGGCGTCATCGTCGAGGAGCTGCTGGGCGGACCAACCCGGCCCGATCTCATCGGTGCTGGCGATCTCATCGGGGTGCAGCCGCCCGCCAGGCGCGGCGGCGGCGGTGAGATCGATGATCTGCCCCGGCGGCGTCTCATCGCGCAGCGTGATCTTGGCCTCGGCGCTGCGCGCCCCCTCGCCGCCGATCCCCACGGCGCTGACGGCGATAAACCAGTCCCCCTCCGCTAAGGGGCGGATCTCGATCTCGGTTTGGGGGATCTGGAGCGGCGCATAAGCGTCGCCCGCGCCCGAGCGCAGGTACACACGGTAGGTCGTCGCCTCAGCCACCGCAGCCCATGAGGCGCGCAGCCCGTCAGGGCCGTCGGCCTCCGCTTGGAGCTGCGGGGCCAGGGGCGGGGGCACGAAGCCCGCCAGCATCCGCCCCACGTTCAGCCGCCCGCCCGTAGCCACCACGCCCGACCAGCCCGCCACCACGTCCACGCTGTCGAGGAGCCGCGCGCGGGCTTGCTCGTAGCCCATCTGCGGGTCCAGCGCGTAGAGCAACGCCAACGCGCCAGCGACGTGCGGCGTGGCCATCGAGGTGCCCGAGGCGTAGTTGTAGCGCGCGCCGGTGATCGAGGAGTAGATCGAGACGCCCGGCGCGGCGAGGTCAACCTTGGTGGCGCCATAGTTGGAGAAGCTGGCGCGGCGGTCGCTGTTGTCGCTGGCGGCGACGGTGATCACGTTGGGGGCGTCGTAGTTGGCCGGGTAGTAGGCGTAGCGATCATTGTCGAGGCCGTCATTGCCCGCAGCGGCGACGAAGAGTTGGCCTCGCTCACGGGCGTATTGGATGGCGTTGTACATGCTCGTGGAGTAGCCGCCGCCCCCCCATGAGTTTGAGGTCAACGTGGCGCCGTTATCGGCGGCATAGATCACCGCGAGGGTGCCACCCGCTGTCGATCCACTGCCATTGGCGCAGAGAAACTTGAGCGCCATCACGCGGGCACGCCAAGAAACACCAACGACGCCTATCCCGTTGTTTCCAGCGCCCGCGATGGTGCCTGAGCAGTGTGTGCCATGGCCATGATCATCCATCGGATCTGCGTCGAAGTTGCAGAAGTCATATCCATAAATGTCGTCGATATAGCCATTTTGATCGTCGTCGATCCCATTATTTGGGATCTCATTGGGGTTGATCCATGCGTTGTCTTTAAGATCTGGGTGATTGTAGTCCACGCCTGTGTCGATCACGCCAACAATGACCTCGGCGCTGCCGGTGTGGGTGTCCCAGGCCGCAGGCGCGCCGATCTTGGGCATCCCCCAGAGGCGATCAAAGAAGGGGTCGTTGGGCGTGGTGGTGGCCTCGACGATGTAGTTGGGCTCGGCGAAGTCCAGATCGCCCTCAAGGGAGAGCAGATCGATGGCCTCCTCGACGCTGATCCCTTTGGGTAAGCCCACGCGGAAGCTGCCGCCGAGGTGGGTGAGGCTCAGCGTGTCTTCGCGCGCGCCCTTGATCTCGCCCAGGATCGTCGCCCCCCAGGTCTCTAGGCGCGGCGCGATCTCCTCTGCGGTCACGGCGGCGCTGTAGCGCACCAGGATCTCACCCTCGACGAACTCCGCGCCCTTGAGGCCGACGCGCGGCGCGGTGGCGGCGGGGTTGTCACGCGTGCAGGCGCTCAGCGCCACGGTGAGCGCGGTGAGGGAGATAAGCTGGGTGACGCTGACGCGCATGAGCGCCTCCTCTGTAAAGCCCCCGGGGGGCTTCGGCGGCGCGGCGCCAAAATCCAAGGGCGTGGGTCTGCTGGGACTCAAACCGCGCGACCCAGGCGCCGATGAGCGGTTTCGACCTCACACACACACACCCTTAGATGGGTCCAAGGAAGGAGAGGATATGCGCGTCAAGCACACATCCGCGCTGTGGTCTGCTTTGCTCCTCGGCCTCTTGACGCTGGCCTGCGATGACGACGCCGATGAGGCCGCCGACGCGGGCGCCCCTGCGGTGAGCGTGGAGGCCGCCGAGGCCACCTGGGGGGAGGCGCAGGCGGCGCTGACCGCCACCCAGGATGAGCTGATCGCCGATGTGCGCGCGGCGGAGGCCGCCCAAAAGAGCGCCCTCAAGGCCGCAGGGGATGGCGTGGTAGAGGTGGATCACACCTTCGATAACCCCAACGGCGAGGGCACCGCGCGCGTCTATGGCAGCGGGTCGAAGACGGGCGATGATTGGGTCTTGAGCTTGACCATCGAGTTCACGGATTGGGCCGTGGCCGAGAGTGATCTGGTGGACTCTTTTAGCGGGGCGCTGTCGCTGACCTACACCATCAGCCAGCTGGTGCCGCCCGCGATGGAGATCGTCGTGACGGGCGCGCTCGATCTCAAGATGGGGCGCTTTACGCAGACCGGGGAGGTGGCGGTGACGATGACCCTGGCGGGGACGACGGTGACGGTCTGTGGGACGGTCGTAGGGCAGCCTGTAGGTGAGGGCGCCTGCCCGTGAGGCTCAGCTCGGATTGAAGATGAAGGGGTAGCTCACGACCACCACGCCCCCACCCTGGGGCTTGGGGAAGCGCCAACGTTGGATGCGATTAAGCAGTTTGGCCTTGAAGGCTTCAAAGAGAGGCCCCTTCTTGAAGGTGCTGGATTCGATCTCCGCGAAGATAACACGGCCATCTTGATTGATGGTGAACTTCACGACGATCTTGCCTTTGAAGTTGGGATCTTTCTGTAGCTGCTCCAGATACGCGTGTTTAATCGCGTTGTGATGGCGGCGGATGACGCGGCGGATGATCTCCTTGTCGAGGCTGCCATGCACCATCGGCTGACCCGTGACGATGCGCGGCGGGCGCGCCTGGCTCTTCGCGCTCTCGCCGCCCTTGCGGCCCTTGCCATAGGCCACATCGCTGCGGCCGCGTGGGCCTGCACCAACCCCAGACCCCAAACCGCCGCCGCCCATGCCTGAGCCACGCATACCTAAGCCACCCATGCCATAGGCCAAACCCTCGGCCTGAACGCTGTGGCTCAAGTTCGCGAGGGCTTGTGGCCGCGCGTGCGCCACCGCCGCTGGCCCCGCCATGGCCATGTTGACGTCCTCGGGCGCCTCGCCGGGCTGGAGCACCGTGCGCGCTTGACCCTTAACCTTGGTGGACTGATCGACGGCGACAAAGCTGGTGTAGGCGGTGACGATGCGATGGGCTAAGCCCAGCTCGGTGATGGCATTGACGACTTTCTGATCGTGTCCATCCCAGAGCACGCGCTCATGGGCCTCGATCTGCGCCCGCGCCCACAGGGTGGCCAGGGCTTCATGAGCGGCCTCCTCCTGGGGCAGCTTGATCTTGATGGGCAGGGTGTAGGGCTTGTCATCGTGCTTGGCGCGGATGTAGATGGTGCCTTCGCCCGCCTGGGTGTAGCGCCCCGAGAGCACCAAGGGGCGCGTGGCGAAGAGGCTCGGCATCGGCGCAGGCTGCACGCTGTCTACTTTGAGATCGCCCCAGTCAATCACGATGTCCTTGAGCACGGTGTGATCGATGTAGCCATAGAATTGATCCACGGCGCGCGTGGGATCTTCGCGGTTGGTGGCG
>JAHJCH010000244.1 GCA_018813065.1 Myxococcota bacterium | reverse complement strand
GAGCCTCGCCTTCGACTCGCTCTACCCGCCTGCCAGGTTGAGGACCAAAGAGCTGAGTTTGGCGTGCTGATGCTGACGCCAGCGCCTCGCTCACGGCGTCGATCTCGATATCGACGCCGTGCTTCATCAGGAGCTGCTGGGCTGGAACTAAATCAAACATAAGCATCAAATCTCAAAAGAGCACATGGGTGACACCTCCACCCGGCGGATCTGCGACGATCTCATCGACAACGACTGCGACGGCGCCACCGACGGCGTGGATCGGGACTGCGGCGGCGACGTGGACGTGGGCGATCTCTGCCACCTCGACGTGGACTGCGGTGAGCTGATGATCTGCGTCATCGCCCCTGAGCATCCGGGCTTTCACAGCGGGGATTGCAGCTTCGTCGACTGCCTAGACGGGGGCTGCCCGGACGGCGCCGCCTGTGGCTCAGCCCTGGGCGTGCGCCTCTGCCTCAAGCGCTGCGGGGTCAACAGCGACTGCCGCCCCGATCACGTCTGCGCCGACGCCGCCGCCGACATGGGCGGGCTGGCCTGCGTGCCGCGCTGCCTCAGCGATGAGGACTGCCGAGCCCCTGATCTCCCCCACTGCGAGGCGGCGCTGGGGCTCTGCCTGCCGGGCGACGCCCCCGCCGAGGACGCGGGCTTGGCGCTCGACGCTGACACACCCTCAACAGACACAACGATCGGCCCCCCCGAGGACGCGACGACGCCCCCCTCCCCAGATCTGGGCGGAGGAGACACCGCCCCGCGCCCCTTCGATGGCGGGCCGCGCCTGGACACGGCGCCCGATGAGGAGGGCTGTGGCTGCCAGCAGCGCGCGGGCGGAGGGGGCGCCTCGCTTTGGCTGGCCCTCATCACCCTCATCGCCCTGCGCCGTAGAGCCCATAGGCGTAGATCAGCTTAAGCGCCGCCTCGGGCACCCCCTCAAGCCAGCTGATCTCCCCCGCGCGCAGCGCCGTCGATGAGCGCGGGTCCTCAAACGCCGCGGGGAGGTAGTCGATCCGCGCGCGGTGGGCGGCCAGGTGCGGCTTGGCGCGCAGGATCGCCTCGAAGTCCAGGCCTGATCCTGCGCGATCGACCACCAGGACCCGCAGATCGGGGATCTCAAAGTGGGCGCGGTGGGTCTTGGGCAGGGCGTCGAGCCCCCGAAACAGGGTGATCGGCCGCTGTGGATCTCCCTGGCGCAGCGCGCGGGCCGTCTGCACCACCCGCAGCGGCGCGGTATCGCGCGCCTCGGCGTCGTAGACCTCGCACTGGGGCTCGCCGCGCAGCGCCGCGCGGACGATCTCCAGGCGCAGGCGGGCGGGGGCGAGGCCCGGCTTGGGGTAGGCGTCGCCGTTGGGCGCGAAGATCACCCGCTCAAAGCCCAAGGCATCACGGCAGAAGCGCGCGGCGGCGAGGTGACCGTTGTGGATCGGGTTAAAGGAGCCGCCGAAGAGGAGGCGGCGACCCCGCCCGAGGGCCTTCATCGGCGCAAGACCGCCAGGGCGGCCTCCAGCTCAGCCACGAGATCGTCCTCAAGGCGGGCCGCGCGGCCCGAGGGCAGCACGCCCCAGGTGTACGTCTCCACCTCGACGTGGGTCTGCGCCCCTTCAGCGAGGAGCGCCCACAGCGTCGCCTCCCAATCCGCCCGCGTGGTGGTCAAAGATCCCGCCCCAGACCAGTGGATCGGCACATGAAAATGGCAGCGCCACGCCTCCGCGCCGCGCCACGCCGGGTCATCGAGGTCGATGGCCGATAAATCCAGCGCGCGCAGCCGTTGATCCCCCGACTTGGCCACCACTTGATGCAGATAACGCGGCTCGTCATAGCTCAAGAGCTGGCGCGTGGCCGCCGCATCGCTGGGATCGGTCAGCGCCAGGGCGCTGGAGACCTGCACCTTGCCCAAGATCCCCCGCGCCACGAGCTGACGCACGTTCTCAGCGGCGTCCTCAAAGAAGACCGCCTGGTGGCAGCAGTCATAGCAGAGCGCCGGGGATAGGTAATTTAAGCGCCCCAACTTAAGTAAGTGTAATCGCGGCACTATCTCCATCTGCTCCTGATTTCGCCCTCCGAAGATAGACCTCCCCCCTCCCCGCCTCAAGCAGAATTCTTGGTCGATTAGTGCTCTGAGT
>JAHJCH010000243.1 GCA_018813065.1 Myxococcota bacterium | reverse complement strand
GACAACCTCAAACTCCGAAAAACAGAGTTGGGATCTCTTCGCGATCACCTTGAACGCCAAAAAACAGAGTTGGGATCTCTTCGCGACAACCTCAAGCGCCAAAAAACAGAGTTGGGATCTCTTCGCGACAACCTCAAGCGCCAAAAAACAGAGTTGGGATCTCTTCGCGACAACCTCAAGCGCCAAAAAAACTCGGAGAGCGATGTGGAGGGCTCACTGGGCGCGCTCGGCGCCCATCGCGCAAGTGTCCGCGCTTAGATGCCGATCTCTCTACAATCAATCGAGCAAGAGGTGGGCGTCTCACCGCCCTCCAGATCACAGCGGCGATCCCCGCAACGCTCATCCTCGCAGGTCTCTACGCAGGCCCCCTCCACGCAGGACCAGTGACCCATACAGCGCACGTTCCAGACCTGGTCTGCGCAGTCAATGGGGGCTCGACACAGCTGCGCCTCACCGCAGATCCCCGGCTCACCATCGGGATACTCGCAGCGTTGACCCTCTGGGCAGCCGGGGTTTACGCAGCAGAAGACTGGCCTGATGCCCATGAAGCAGCGATTCTCCATGCAGAGCATCCCTTGCTCACAATCGCAGTGATGTTGACACTGCGAAGGCGGCTCGCAGGTCACCGCATCGACGCAGATCCAGCAACCATGACGCACGATCGACACCTGACCTCGCTCACACTCAGGGCGGGCGAGATCACACAGCGCCTCGGGCTCACTCTCACAGCGATGGGGCACGCAGCCTGCGATGCAGTCATCACACAGCGGGCAGGAGCTGGAGGCGCAGTCATCGCAGAACTCTGAGGGCGCGCAGTCCGCGTCCAACCGACAGCCGGGGACCCCCCAAGGCGTACATGTCTGGGGGTTTACGCAGGCATAGCAGTGATTGATATAGGCGAGGATCTCCCCCTCATGGCATACGGGGGGGAGCATCTCACAGATCGGCTCCGTACCGTCATCGCAGTGGGCATCGCGACATTGCGTCTCAGGGGAGCGGATGCAAGACCACGCGCCGCGATCATCACAAGTACACCAGGGCACCCTCTGGCCATCGGGGCACTCAAACGCGCGCGTCTCACCTGGGCGACACTCCAGCTCACGGCATCGCGACTCAGGGGAGTCAACACACGCCCATGCGCCGCGATCATCACAAATACACCAGGGCACCATCTGGCCATCGGGGCACTCAAACGCGCGCGTCTCGCCTGGGCGGCACTCCAGCGCACCACATTGCGTCTCAGGGGAGCGGATGCAAGACCACGCGCCGCGATCATCACAAGTACACCAGGGCACCATCTGGCCGTCGGGGCACTCAAACGCGCGCGTCTCACCTGGGCGGCAATCCTCGAAGACCGGCCTACAGCTATCAAGATAGACACAGACCCAACACGCATCTTGAATCACCGCGACCTGACCTTGATCACACGCTAACCGCTGCATAAAGCACATGGCCTGCTCCTCCGTCGGGCAGCCGTGGGGGACACAGGCCGCAATGCAGTCATCACACTGGGGGCAAGAGCTGGTGGCGCATGGATCACAACGCGCGGTCGGCGCGCAGTCCATATCTGCATGACAAGGGAGCGGCGGCGCTGTGGGTTGACAGGTCTCAGGGTCCACGCAGGTGTAGCAGTTGTTGAGATAAGCGAGGATCTCCCCCTCATGGCATACGGGGGGGATGATCTCGCAGAGGGGCTCGGTGCCGTCATCGCAGTGGGCATCGCGGCATTGCGTCTCTGGGGAGCGGAGACATAACCAGTCCCCCTCCTCACAGGTACACCAAGGCACGATCTGGCCGTCGGGGCACTCAAACGCGCGGATATCATCTGGCCGGCAGGCGACGGGGGGCGCGCAGGTCACGGGATCGACGCAGGCATAACACATGTTGACATAGGCCAGGATCAACCCCTCATCGCACACTGGGGGGAGCGTGTTACAGAGGGGCTGGGTGCCATCATCGCAGTGCTCATCTCGGCCGCCGGAGCCCGCTTCGCCGCCCGAGCCCGCTTCGCCGCCAGCCGAGCCCGCTTCGCCGCCGCCCGAGCCTGCTTCGCCGCCGCCCGAGCCCGCTTTGCCTGCGTCATCCCCTGTCGCCAGCGTGTTATCGACCTCACAGCCCCAGCTCAACAAGCAGAGGGCAAGCGCGGTTGTCCAAACTCGACCTATGTGCATCATTTCACTCCCTTTCTTTATGCGGGAGCGCATCGTATCCATAAAAGATGGGATCATTCCAGGCCAAATCGCGCGCTCAAGATGTCAAGGGCGCGGCAAATACAGAGCGCTTAAGTCTACAACGTGACTCGGAGAATCTCTCCCGCTGAGCTTTCTCCAGGCGAAGGCAGGCGCCTGAGAATGATTCGAGTCCGGCGAGTTCAGCTTGTAAAGTTTGAAGATATCCTGCGACGCCCAATGGCGAACTCAGTAGCGGGAGAGATCTTCGACGAGGCGGTTGAGGCGGCGGCGGGTGGCCGAGATGTCCAGCTCATCTTGGGTCTTGAGCGCCGCCATAAAGACGCCAATGGCCTGGCCCAGCTCGGCGCGCGCGTCGCCCTTGAGCGCCGTAAAGAGCGCGTCGGCCCGCGCCAACGCGGTGCGGTTGGGTAGGCTCTCTCGGGGATGAAACTTCAACGCCTTCATCGCCTCACGCGCCGCCTCAATGTCCTCCGTCGTCATGCTCCCAGGCCGACGCTCGATCAGCAGATGCTCCACTCGATCCAGCTCGTCTACGCTCATCTCAACCTCAAGTAGCCCGTTGAGATCGTATGTAAAGCGCACATCTACGCTGATCTCTCCCGCTCGCTTGCGCGGTAAACCCTGGATCTCGTAGCTGCCTAAGAGGGTGTTGTCCGCGCAGTGGGCGTGCTCTCCTTGGTAGACCTCGATCTTGATCTGACGCTGGAAGTCGCTGCTGGTGGAGTAGCGCTCCACTCGGCTGATCGGGATGACTGAGCCACGCTCGATGATCGGGCTGAAGAGGTCAGAGACAAGGAAGCGGCCAAAGGGGCTGGCGATGGCGACGCCCAGTGAGAAGGGCGCCACGTCGGTGACAACCATGTCTTCTACCGTGGCGTCAGCCCCCTTTAACGCCCCCTGGATCGCCGCCCCCAAGGCGATGGCTTCATCCGGCTGTAATTCCCGGCGCGGTAGCTGACCAAACATCTGCGTGGCCAGGCGGATAAAGACCGGCATCCGCGATGCGCCACCCACTAAGAGCACTTCGTCGATGTCCCGAGGGCTCAACCCCGCGTCGCGCAGCGCCCGGCTCATCGGCTTCTGGAGCCGCCGCAGCAGCTCGCCCCAGATCTCCTCCGCCGTCGCCCTGTCCAGCGTCAACTCAAGATCGCCGTCGCCCGCCCCCAGCCCCGGTAGGCTGATCAGGGCTGATTCCATCTCGGTGAGGCGCTGCTTGGCCCGCTCGGCGGCGTGGAAGATCCGTGAGGCGATGCGCACGTCCGCGACGTTCACCGTCGCCGGGAGCCGCCCCGCGATCCAATAGGCCAGCGCCTCGGTGAAGTCCTCGCCGCCAAGGCGCGCGTCCCCCGCGGTGGACTGCACCTCGATGACACCCTCGATGATCTCTAAGACCGTGACGTCAAAGGTGCCCCCGCCGATGTCCAGCACCACGGCCTTTAACTCGCGGTTCATGTTGTGGAGGCCATAGGCTAAGGCGGCGGCGGTGGGCTCGTTGATGATGCGCTCCACCTTTAATCCGGCGATCCGCCCCGCGTCGCGCGTGGCTTGGCGCTGGATCTCGCCAAAGTAGGCCGGGACCGTGATGATCGCTTCCTCAATCTCAACACCCAAGGCCTCTTCGGCGTCGGCCTTCAACGCGCTTAAGAGCAGCGCCGAGAGGGCCTGGGGGCTAAACTCACGATCTCCTAAGGTCCACTGTTTTTGCGTGCCCATGTCCCGCTTAAAGGTCACGGCGGTCTGCGCCGGCGCCGTCAGTCGTCGCGCGGCGGCGACGGCGCCCACATGGATGACGCCCTCCTCGTCGATGGAGACCGCGCTGGGGGTCAGTGACTCCCCAAGGCGGTTCTTGAGGATGCGGGGCGCGCCGTCCTCAAAGACCGCCACGAGCGAGTGGGTGGTGCCCAGATCAATGCCGATGATGGGCTTCATTGATGACATACATACTCTCTGGGGCGGGCTTGACCCGCGCTCAGGGTCCCAAATGTGTGCGGTTACTTCAGCTTGTCATAGAGATCGGCGCGGGCGTTGAACCGCTGGCGCGTCTTGCCCTCATGAGGCCCCGCGCGGCGGGAGGAAGAGGCGTCTTGGTCGTGCCCCTTGTCTTGCCCCTTGTCGTGCCCTTTGTCGTTGCTCGACTCAAAGCGATCAAGGAGCCCAGTGATCCGCTTACGGCGGCCAAGCAGGACCAAGGCGCGATCGATCCGCGCCTCCGCCGTGCGCTGGTTGCGCCATAAATCCAAGATCATCGCCATGGGCGGGCTAAACGTGCGCGGCTTTTCTTGGGCGAGGTGCGCCTCCAGCTCGTTCATCAGCGCCGAGGCCAGCGCGTCGGCGGACTCGCCCCACAGCGACAGGAGCAAGAAGGCGACATGATCGAGATCCACCTGGGCGCGCGGGCCGCTGATGGCCAGGGCGCGGCCACCCAGGCGCGCGGCCTCCTCCAACTCACCCGCCTCCAGGGCCTCGCGGGCCTCAAAGAGCAGATCGTTGGGCAATGTCTCGATCTCCAAGGGGATCACCGCCGCGTCGAGGGCGGGCGCGGGCGGGGTGTAGCCCTCCTCAAAGGCCTCCCAGGCCGCGCGGACGCGGCGAAACCCCTCGGGATCGCTCTCGGGGCGGTGGGCTCGGATTAAACGCAGGTAGGCGCGGCGGGCTTCATCCAGGTCCGCCTCCGCGTTGACGCCGAGGATCTCTATCGCGCGCTCAAAATCCATCGGCGGGAGCCTAGCGCCTGCGGCCCTCAAGGGGAAACTACTTTTGATGCGCGCGCCGCGGCGCGGGGCGGATTCAAGCGCGGGCGGGGGCTTAGCGGGCGGGGCTGATTGGAGGATCGTCGCGGTTGACGCTCGCGCCGCGCCCGCGCATGGTCCAGGCTTCACCCTGGAGTGATGTGATGAGAATCTGGCCCCAGGATAAGAGAGGTTGGCGATTGCTGTTCTTACGTCTCCTGATCTATGCCCTGCTCCTCATGGGGACGCCGGCGTTGGCGCTCTATCTCGTGAGCCGCGCGCCCGGCCCGCGCTTTAAGGGTAAGCTGCCCCCCGCCAGTGATGCGCACCTCGCCTTGGCCGCGCGGCTCAAGGCCCATGTTCATATGCTGGCCGTGGATATCGGTCCCCGCAGCGAGCGCCGCCCCGAGGCTTTGCGCCGCGCTGCGGCTTATATCCAAGCAGAGCTGGAGGCGGCGGGGCTGGCGGTGACACGCGAGGTCTATCAAACCCAAGTCGAGGTGGCGAACCTCGTCGCCTCGCGCCCCGGTAAAGATCCCAATAAGATCCTGATCATCGGCGCGCATTATGACACCGTAGACACCACGCCCGGCGCTGATGATAACGCCAGCGGCGTCGCCGCCCTCTTGGAGATCGCTCGCCTCGTTCAAGCCCCCCTGGATGTCACCGTGCGCTATGTCGCCTTCGTCAATGAGGAGCCGCCCCACTTCGCTGAGGAGACGATGGGGAGCCTCGTTCACGCCAAGGCGTGTAAGGCGCGCGGTGAAGATGTCCGTGGGATGTTCTCTTTGGAGATGTTGGGCTATTACGATGAGATGCCCGGAGGCCAAAAGTATCCGCCGCCGTTGCAGATGGTTTATCCCGATCGCGGCGATTATATCGCCTTCGTGGGTAATATCAGCTCTCGTCAGCTCTTAAAGGAGGCGATCAAGCAGTTTCGCCTCAAGGCAGACTTCCCCAGCGAGATGCTGATGGGCACAAAGCATATCAGCGGCGTAGATTTCTCTGATCATCGCAACTTCTGGGCGCTGGATTATCCCGCCTTGATGGTCACAGATACCGCCTTCTTTAGAAATCGGCATTATCATAGGCCCACAGATACCCCCGATACGCTGGATTATGATCGAATGTCGCGGGTGGTGTTGGGCTTGGCAGAGAGCCTAGAGGGGCTGGCGAAGAGGCTTTAACTGCATTGGTTCATGACACACGCCTGGTCGGTGGGGCAGTCTGTGTCCTCGGCGCAGCTCGACGCGCCCCCGTTTTGGCCCTCAAGCTGGTTCTCCGGGCTGACCTCTCCCGTCATCGCCTTGATCAAGTCCGGGCACTTCTCCGCTAAAGGCGCGCACTCCGGCGGTGTCTCCTGGGCGGCGGGCTCTGAGGGCGCGGCGGCTTGGTTGTCGGGCTCAACGGTGGTCTTAAACTGGTCGATCATCCCGCAGCTGAGGCTGTTGACGTAGGCGCGCACCGCCTCCATCGTGAAGTTGACGCATGTATCAAACTCTTCCATCGTGGCGGCGCAGCCCTCGGTCTGGCCCTTGAGCGCGCAGGCCGCCTCCGGCTCAGCCTCGCCGCCCTCGCCCCCCTCGCCGCCCTCGCCCGCGAAGGGATCGCCGCCGCCAGAGACGCACATCTGCTTGAGCTGATCGCAGGACGCGGCGTCCTCGCTGAACATCAGCCCCATAAATAAGCACATGCGCTCATTGGAGATGAGCCGCGCCGAGGCCATGATGATGCCCTCGCACACCGCGTCCACCTCCGCCTCGCTGAGATCTTCCACGCGCTTGTCAGCCTCGACGCCGCTGGAGAAGAGGGGGCCTCCCTCGCTGTCATCGCCGCCACAGCCCAGCAGGAGCGCGGCGAGGGTGAGGTTCATCAGGCGTGTCATCAGGTGTTCTCCTTTTAAGATGGCGGCGCGGTTGAGGCGCGGTCGTTAGAGGCCCCATCCAGCCGCCCTTCGATGATTCCATAGTCGCGCCCAATGAAGATCAAGCGCCCCTCTAGGTGAAAAATCCGCGCCGTCGGCCCGCCCAGCGGCCAAGCGCGCAGGCGACGCGGGGCGCCGTCGAGCCGCCATAGCTCAACCCCCTCGTCCGTGGTCAACAGCAGCCGACCCTCGCCTAATGGCAGGTACGCCCCCAGGCGCGGGCTCAAGGTCACCGGCGCCGCCTCGCCCCGCGTGAAGATCAGCGGCGCGCCAAGGCGGCCACGGGCGCGCCCCTCGCCGATAAATAGCTCGATGTCCTCCGGCGCTCGCGCCAGCTGTCCAGGCTCGCCCGCTAAGCGCAGTGACATCCCGTCAAAGCGCGTCGGCCAGCCAAAGCCCGCGATGTCGCGCAGCCATAGCCGGCCATCCCCTCGGAAGATCCCCGCAAGCCCACGCCCCGAGAGCGCTGCGGGCAGCGGCAACGGTGTCGCTGAGGCCCCCGCCGTCAGCCGCCAACGCCACGCGCCCCCCTCGCCCACCAGCCACACCGCGCCCTCATGGAGCGCCGCGTCACGCACCCCACCCATGGCGACGCGCCAGCCCAGCCGCCGTCGCCCCTCGACGATCCCCCAACCATAAGGGGCGATCCATATCTGACGGGCGTCGCCCAGCGGTAACACGCCGATCCCTTCCACACAGCCCGCCCCCGTTAAGGTCAGCGGCGTAAGCGTCGCCTCGCTCTTGAGCTGCCGTGGCGCCTCGCCGCTGAGATCCCAAGCCTCGACGCCCCCCACGCGGGCGAGGCGCAGCCGCCCCGAGGTGAAGCAGCCGCCAAGGTAGCCCCCCGGCGCGCGGCGCTGGAGCGTGAGGCCCTCTAAGCGGCGCTCAGGTGAGGGGCCGCCGCAGGCGAGGAGCGTGAGGCTGAGGAGCGTGAGGCTGAGGAGGGATCTGATCGAATCGACGCGCATCCTGATGTCCATGCGACGGGCTGAGGGCGCGCGTCAAGGGCTTCGCGTGGCTCAGACCGGCAGCGCGTCGCCGCGCCCCACCGCGAAGTACTTAAAGCCGCGCTGGCGCATCCGCGCGGGGTCGTAGAGGTTGCGCCCGTCAAAGATCACGCGCGCCTTGAGCCGCCGCTCCAGCTCATCAAACTCCGGGCGGCGAAACAGGCTCCACTCCGTGACCACGAATAAGGCGTCCGCGCCGTCCAAGCAGGCGTAGTGGTCCGCCTCGTAGCGGACCCCCTCGGGCAGCAGCGCGCGCGCGTTGTCCATGGCCTCGGGATCATGCGCCGCGACGGTGGCGCCCCCCTCGATCAGCCCCCGAATCAGCTCCAAGCTCGGCGCCTCGCGCATGTCGTCGGTCTTGGGCTTGAAGGCCAGGCCCCAGACGGCGAAGCGCTTGCCGCTGAGCCCCCCCTCGCCGTAGTGGCGCAGGGCCTTGCGCAGCAATACCCGCTTTTGATCCTGGTTGACGGCGTCTACCGCGTCGAGGACACGCAGCGCGTGGCCATGCAGCGCCCCCGTGTAGCGGATGGCCTTGACGTCCTTGGGGAAGCAGGAGCCGCCGTAGCCCGTGCCGGGGAAGAGGAACTGGTAGCCAATGCGCGGATCAGCCCCGATGCCCTCGCGCACCCGCTCGATGTCCGCGCCGACACGCTCGGCGAGGTTGGCCAGGTCGTTCATAAAGCTGATCTTGGTGGCCAGGAGCGCGTTGGCGGCGTACTTGGTCAGCTCGCTGGAGCGCACGTCCATAAACTGCACCCGATCCCGCGTGCGGCAGAAGGGCTCATACAGCTCCTTGAGCGCGCGGCGCGCTACGTCGCCCGCCTCGCCCTCCGGGGCGCCAATGACGATGCGATCAGGCTTGAGGAAGTCGTTGACCGCGTCGCCCTCCTTTAAGAACTCCGGGTTGGAGCAGACGACGAAGGGCTGCTTGGCTTGCGCGCCGATCAGGGCGCAGACCTCGTCGGCGGTGCCCACAGGCACGGTGGACTTGGTGAGGATGATCTTGTGGCCGTCGATGAGCACGTTCTCGCCGCTGGAGAGCACCGCGCCGATGTCCGAGGCGACCTGGCGCACGAAGCGCATCTCCGCGGAGCCGTCGTCGCCCTGGGGGGTGCCCACGGCGATGAAGATGATCCCCCCCTCACGGCAGGCCTGGGCCACGTCGGTGGTGAAGGTGAGCCGCCCCGCCTCCAGGTTGCGGCGCACGATGTTGGCCAGGCCCGGCTCAAAGAAGGGCACGACGGCCTCCTTGAGCTTGGCGATCTTGTCAGGGTCAATGTCCGCGCAGGTGACGCGGTTGCCCACGTCGGCGAGGCAAGCCCCCGCCACCAGGCCAACATAGCCGCTGCCGATGACCGTGATCTTCATCCTAAGCTCCTCTCTCCGAGGCGCGCCGCGCCTCAATGGCTTGGTCGTAGATGTCCTCAAGCGCGTTGACGCGCTGGCGAATGTCGTACTCTCGCTCCATCTTGCGCCGCGCCGCCGCGCCGAGCCGCGCTTGCAGCACCTCGTCGCTCAGCAGCTGCGTCAGCCGCGCCCCCAACGCCGCCGCGTCGTGCTCCGCCACCAGGTAGCCCGTCTCGCCGTCGTCGATGATCTCCGGGATGCCGCCGTGGAGGGTGCCGATGATGGGCAGGCCGCAGGCCGCCGCCTCCTTGGCGACGATCAGCCCCGATTCGCGATCCAGGTTGCGGGCGATGACCGAGGGCGCCAGCAGCACCGAGGCGCGCTGCACCCAGTCAAGCACGCCCGCGTGGGGCAGCGCGCCCGTCAATGTCAGCGCCTCGCCGATCCCCAGCGCCGCCGCCCGCTGCGCGTAGGTCGCCTTGAGCGGGCCGTCGCCGATGATCACCAGCCGCAGCGCCTGGCCCGCCTTGATCGCGGCGGCGGCGGCCTCGATCCCGTCGAGGTGGCCCTTCTTCTCCACAAACCGCCCCACCATCAAGACCACCGGCGGCGCCTCGCGGCGCTCGGGCGCGGGGCTGAAGGCGCTGATGTCCACCCCCAGGCGGTTGATCAACACCTTGTCCGGCGGGCAGCCGACCCCCTCGATGAGATCCTTGAGCTCTTGGGAGGCGGCGAGGAAGTAGGTGGCCTCGCGGAAGAGGCGGCGGTGGCCCATGAGGTAGGGCCACCACGCGGGGCGGTACTTGTCGCGGCCCAAGAGCACCGAGACGTCGCGGCCATGCAGCGAGATGAGCAGCGGCAGGCCGTGGCGGCGGGCGTAGGGCAGGGCGTAGAGCCCGTTGTGGCCAAAGTGAGCGTGGACGACGTCAAAGCGGCCCTTGGCCATGCCCTCGGAGATGGCTTGTGCGCGCCTCGTCAGCCCATACCAGGCCGAGGCCAACGGGCGCGGCGCCTCCGGCAGCCGCTCGACGGCGATGACCTCATGCCCCTCAAACCGCGCCGCGTTGCGCCACTGTCGCGCCATGACCACGGCCTCATAGCGCGTATGAAACCGCAGCTCGTCGTGGATGAACGTCTCGGAGTAGGGCAGGAAGTTGTTGCGAAAGAGGGCCACTCGCTTGCGCGCGCTCATGCGCCTATCCCTTCAATCAGATCCTTGCGCCCCGCCGCGAAGTGGCGCAGCGCCGTGGCGATCCGCGCCGAGGTCCGCCCATCGACGGGGGCCATATGGCGCGTCATAAACCGCGCGGCGGCCTCGACGCTACACCCAGGATCGTCGAGCCCTTGGTAAATCGCCTGGATCAGCCCCTCAAAGTCGCGGGCGAGCAGGCCCCCATGCTCCTCCGGGGGCAGCTTCCAGACATAGTCCGCCGAGGGCACCGCCTCGATCCGCACCTTGCCCCGCTTCCAGGTCCGCCACAGGAACGCCTCGGAGGCCGAGGCCACCGGGTAGACGTGTATCGAGGGCCGCTGGGTGGCGTAGAAGTAGTTGAGGATCGAGGAGTAGTTGCTGACCATCACGTCTGAGGCGCTCAAGTCGAGCAGGCTGTCTCGATCTTCGTCTTTAAACTTGATGATCACCCCCTCACGGGCGGCCACGAGGGCCTCTAACGCCGCGAGATAGTCCGGCTCGAACCGTCGGCGGTCGTGCATCCGCAGGATCACCCCCGCGCCGCGCGCCGCGAGGGCGTCGAGCAGCCGCTTAAACAGCTCAAGATCGTCGCCCCAGTGGGCCAAGGCGCGGCCATAGTGCCAGGTCAGCGCCACTAAGACGATCTGCGCGCAGCCCGCCAACGCGGGGTAGTGGGCGCGGGCGACCTCGCGGGGCACCGTGGGGGTGATCAGATCGTCGGTGAAGGCGGCGCCGAGGCTGGCGAGGTTCTCACGGGCGAAGCCTGAGACGGCGTGACGGTGCTCTAGGTCCGTGGGGCCGAAGCATTGCCAGAGGAAGCGCGGGTTGGGCTGGGTGGAGGGGGCCTTGGTCAGCCGCTTGATGTCGCGATGTACGGCGGCGAACTCCTTGATGTCGTTGGGGCCTTTCCATCCGAAGCCGTGCCAGAGCACGAACAGCAGCGGCGAGAGCGCCTTGGGCGGGAAGTGGTTGTCCACCACGGTGATGTCCGCCCTAAACGCCCGCGCCTTGGTGATCACCTTGGGATCGGCTTTGTCGATCAGCGCCGCCGTCAGGGGGCGCAGCCGCTGGATGGGCTCTTGGAGGAAGGCGGCGACCTCGTCGGCGATGACCAGGACCTCAAAGCGCGGATCTTCGGTGAGGTGACGCGCCAACGTGAGCACGTCGGCTTGGAGCGTGGTGGTCCAAAAGCAGACACGCAGCGGCGTCTCTCGCCCGTCGCGCTGTGCGCCGTTGTCGATGCTCATGTTTTCTCCCTCATCAGGTCACGCCAACCTCGCAGATAGAGCGCGGGGGCGATGATGGGCAGGCCCAGGCTGAGGCCCAGGCGGGTGAGGCGGTGGTAGCGCGCCCGCTGCGGCCCCTTCCAGAGCCAGAACAGGGTCAGGCCCAGCGGCAGCGCGGCGAAGATCGGGTAAAAGAGCAGGAAGCGCGGCAGGTGGAAGGGGCCAAAGAGCCGGTGGTAGTAGCGAAACCAACGGTGATGGATCTCGACAGGGCGCTGCTCGCCGCGCGCTAAGCCGCCCGGGATGTCCTTGCGGCGCAGGACCACCGGGCCTGGATCGAAGATCAGCCGCTGGCGCCCCTTGAGGTGGCGGCGCAGCTTGAAGGCGAAGGAGTGCTCCTCATGGTCCCACATGGCCTCAAACCAGCCATCGACGGCCCGGACGGCGCTGAGGCGCACCGAGGCGTTGCCGCCATGGAGCCAGTCCACCGGATCGACGCGGACGTCAAGGCGGCAGTAGACCGTGGGGTAGCCAAAGAAGCCGTAGGCGAGGCAGCCCCGCTCAGCAGCGCGCCGATCGCCATAGCCGCAGGTCTCATCGGGGCGCATCACCTCGCGGCCTGAGACGCCGATGACGTCAGGATCGGCGTAGAGCGCGGCGTGGGCGCACAGCCAGCCCGCGCCGATGGGCAGATCGTCGTCATCGCAGAAGACGATGATCTCCTTGCGCGCCGCCCGCCAGCCCGCGTTGCGCGCGCCAGCGGGGCCCAGCGGCGGGTGCTTGAAGATCCGCAGGCGCGCGTCGGCCTCGGCGCGGGCCTCAAGGGCCGCCCGCTGCGCTGGCGTCGCCGCGTCGCTCTGCTCAATGACGATGATCTCAAAGTCTGGGTGGTCTTGGGCCTGGAGGACGTCGAGCAGCTCCAAGCAGGCGTCAAGGCGGTTGTAGGAGCGCACGATCGCGCTGATGGAGGGCAGCTCAGGCGTCATCGCGTTTAAAGAGGTCCTTAATCGAGGTCTGGAGCACGAGGCGCAGGTAGAGCGCGAAGGCGATCAGCACGGCGAGGGCCACCGCGAAGGCGGAGGGCAGCGGCGCGGCGGGGGCGAGGCGCGCGGCGAGGGCGGCGAGG
>JAHJCH010000242.1 GCA_018813065.1 Myxococcota bacterium | reverse complement strand
GGGCGCGGGCGCGGCGTCTGCTGGGGGCGAAGCGTCGGGGCTTGAGGCGTCAAGCCCTTCAACGCGCGCGGCGTCTGGCTCACCCGCTGGGGCCTCATCTTGCGCCGAGCAGCGAAAGACCAGCGCCGCGAGCAGCGCGGCGACGCGGTGGCTTGAACGCGCGCTCCAAATGATCTTCATCAGGCCTCCTTTGATGACGCCCATAACGCGATGAGCCTAGCCCTCCTCGGCGCGGCGGGCAGGCGCCTTGGCGCTGGCTGCGGCGCGTCGGGCGCGCCACGCCGCCCGGCGACGCTGAGCGCGCACCTGACGCTGAGCGCGGGCTTGGCGCCGCCCTCGATACATCTCCAGGGGATCAAAGAGATAAGGCGACAGTGGCTCAAAGGGATCGACGTGCTTGCCTTGATCCCTCAGCTCAAAGTGAAGGTGCGCCCCCGAGCGCTTGATCCCCGACTGCCCCACCCAGCCGATGACCTCGCCCGCCTTGACCGCTTGACCCACGCGGACCTTGTAGCCGCGCAGGTGCATATAAACCGACTTGATCTCCCCCGCGTGGTGGATCATCACGAAGATCCCCCCTGCCTTCATCTTCGCGCTGGGGAAGCGCCGGGCCGCCTTGGGGCTCAGGTTACGGTTGCCCGCCCCCGAGGCGTCCACCCCCGCGACCACCACCACGCCATCGGCCACCGCGCGCACGGGCTCACCGGCGCTGGAGACAAAATCGATCCCCTTATGGCGCCGCTTACCATCGGCGCGATCATCACCCATCCGGCTGCCGATCTTGCGCGGCGCGCCCTCCAGGGGACAGATCAGCGCGAGATCCTTGTAGCGCCCCAGGGCCTCGATGGGCGCGCCTGTGTACTTGGCCAGCAAGCGCCGCCGCGTCCGCAGCGTGCGATCCTCCCCCGCCGCGCCGAGGACCTTATCCCCCCAGAGGTAATGCGAGACGAAGTGGCGATGCGGCGCCGAGCCAAAGGCGCCAGCGATGGCCGGCCACTGGGCCGCCCACATGGACAGGAGCCCGGCGGCGAAGTGAAGGTTACGCTGAGGGTTGAGGAGATTGGCCCGTGTCCAGGCGTACTTAAAGGTGATCTCTCGCGGCCGCCAAGCCCCATCTTCGAGGACGTGATAGCTTAACCGCGCGCCCTTAAAGTCATACATCTTGAGGTTGAGCCCGGCCAGACCAATCCCAAAATCGCTCTCACGCTTGGGGCGACAGCGGCTTTGGCGATAGACCAGGGCGGCCAGGAGGGCGGGATCGACCTTAAAAGCGGCGGCCTCCTCCATGATCCAGCCCGCCAAGCGCGCGGCCTCGGCCTCAGCGACGCCCTCGCCGCAGAGCTGGGCGAAGGCATGCTTAAACCGCGCGGGATCGAGGGGGCTGGGCGTCTGAGGCTCGGCGGGCCAGCGGTTAAGATCGATCAGCCCGCGATACTTGGGCTTGAGCCGCCCCGCCTTATCGGGCCGAGCGCGCGCGGCCCAGGTGGGCGGCGGCCCATCATAAGGCATCGGGCTGGGCTCAAAGGGGCCTTCGATGGGCGGCGGCGGGGCGAGGAGGATGAGGAGAGCGAGGCTGACCGTCATAAGGGCAGACACACCGCCCCGGCCCCCCCTTCGGAGGGACGCTGACCGACCACACAGGCATAGCCCTCGCGGCAGCCTGACTCACCATAGAGATCGTGATCACAGCGGCCATGACAGAGCCCGGTGGTGGCGGGCGTCGCATCGACCTCGACGGCATCGGCGACGCAGAAGGTGCCGCTGGCGCCCTCTTGATCGGGGCAGAGGCGTGTGCAGGGCTTGCTGCACATCCCGCCGGGGCGATCCGTGAGGCAGACGGCGCCCTCGCCCGCGCCCACGCAGTCAGCGTCGCTGCCGCATGGCGCGCCGATGAACTCAAAGTTGGGTGTGAGGGGGGCGATCAGCTCCTCGGGGCAGCTCAGCGTG
This sequence comes from Myxococcota bacterium, assembly GCA_018813065.1. Taxonomy (GTDB): domain Bacteria; phylum Myxococcota_A; class Bradymonadia; order UBA7976; family UBA1532; genus JAHJCH01. The sequence goes on along the minus strand of JAHJCH010000242.1, from coordinate 10,155 downwards.
GGATCTTGAGCTTGGCAAGCGCGCAGATAGCGCTCTTGGATCAGCTCGGCCTCATGCATCTCGGCGGCGGCCTCGACGCCGATATAACGAAAGTGCCAAGGCTCATAACCATAGCCAGTGATGGACTCCGCGCCCTCGGGATAGCTCAAGGTGAAGCCGAAGCGCCAAGCGTTCTCAAAGAGCCAAGCCGCCTCGGGGGTCTGCCCGACCTCGGGCACGAGATCCCAGCTCCAGGCCTCACAGGTGACATCGAGGGTGGTGCCCAGCTGGTGCTGACTGCGTCCGGGCTGGGCGCTATAGCGGCTGGCGTGGGCGAGGCCCTTGACGCGGACCCAATAATCGAAGGTGAAGCATTGAGTTTGATAGCTGCGATAAGCGGAGCGCACCTTAAAATCAAAGCCCTCCTCGGCCAGGGCGGCATCGGCCAGGGCGCGATAAGCGGCGCGGACGTGGGCGCGAGCGAGCCCTTGACGGCCTGCGACCATGAGCACGGGATCGATGGGCACGAGATCGGGGGGCTGAGCATCCTCAGCGAGCTGCTGCCCCTCATCGCGATTGAGCAGCACCAGCAGCGAGTCTGCGCGCAGCGGCCCGCCGGGGTAGGCGGCGCAGGGGTCACCATCGGCCTTATCCATCTCTGCGGCGAGGAGCGCGGGGTCAAGCTCAACCTCGCCATAGAGGCAATCTGTGCAGGGGTCGGGGGCCGTGGTGGGCGCCTCTGCGGGCGCGCAGGCCAGCAGCCATATCGAGAGGCTGAGGGTGTGTCTTGTCATATATCCCTCCGTAAATTGCCGCGCAGGCTAACAAAATATGGCTTGGCGCGCGACGAAAACCGTCCGTGGCTTCGCGCTGTGACCGCCGCCCCTCCGGCGCCGCTTGGCTGAAGCATGAGGGCGCTTTTTCGATTAGACTCCGCCCCGGAGGCCCCAATGAGCACACGCCCTCTCTCAAGCCTAGAGTTCAGCCGCTATCGCTGCTTTCGCGATCCTCAGCGAGTTGAGCTGGGCGCGGTCAACCTGATCTATGGCGAGAACAACGCAGGAAAAAGCGCGCTCTTAAGGCTGCTGCCGCTGATCGCCGACGCGCGCACGATGGGACAAGAAGGCTTCAACCTTGAGTCACCCGCGTTGGGCGATGGCCCCACCCATGACCTGCGTTGGGCGCTCAACGATGAAGAGCCCTTGAGCTTTGGCCTGACCTTGGGCTCAGGCATGCGCTGGTGGTGGCGCTTTGAGGAGCGCCGGTTTAGCTATGAGGTCTCGGCGCTCCAGCTCAACGCGCGTTGCTTTGAGCGAACTCAAGGCCATCTCATTGACTCTCAAGGCCAGGCCCTCTCGCCGCTGGCGGGCCTCGTGCCTGCGATGCTCACCGAGGCGAGCGCGCTGGCCGCGACGCTGAGGCGGGTGACGTGGCTGACGGCTGGGCGCGTCGGCCCCTCCCAAAACGGGCGCCGCCAGGGCATCGCCCCGCAGGCGATTAAGCCCAACGGCGAGGGGGCGGAGGGCTGGGCGCTCAACGATGACGCGCTGATGAAGCAGATCTCGGCCTTCTACTACCGCCACACCGGGCGCAGCATAGAGACCGCCGTCAACGGCGACCAAAGTCGGCTGACGCTGAGCGCCATTGGCGGCCCACAGCTGAGCTTCTCGGCCTGTGGTTCAGGGCTCCAGCGGGTATTCTCGGTGTTGGTGGCGGCCGAGCTGCTCCGGCGCGAAGGTGGGATTCTCATCGTGGAGGAGCCAGAGGCCCACCTTCACCCCAAGCTCCAGCGCGCCCTCGCCGAGCACCTGATTGGGGTGACGCGGGCCAACCCCGCCGCCCAGCTCTTGCTTGAGACCCACTCGGAGGTCTTCCTGCTCGCCGCCCTCGCCGCAGCCGTCCCCGCCGAGGGCAACCCCTCTGAGTTTATCCGCCTACATTGGCTAAGCGCCGCCGCTGACCACGCCGTCACCGTCACGCCCATCCCCTTAGATGAGCGAGGCCAACCCACCAACGGGCTCTTAGAGCAAGCCTATGAGACCCTGGGCGTGATGCGCCGGGAGATCCTCGCCAGGCGGAGGCGCCATGCACGTTGAGCTGGCGGATGACCTGCTTGAGAGTCAGGACACGCGCCTGGGGGTGCTGGCGCTGATCGCCTTTGGTCAGAGTGAGCGTCATCAGGTGGTGGCCGAGGACTTCCAGGCCTGGAGGGCATGGGCTGAGGCGCAGATTCAAGACAGGCTGGTGCAAGATGAGCTGCTTGAGGCGCTGAGCGATGGCGAGTCCCGCGCGGCCATTGGACCTCGGCGCCAATCGATCCGGGTGAGCGCCAACGGCCAAGGGCTGACGCTCTCCGATGCCGTCACGCTGCTGGGCTATCCTCTAAGGGTATTCTTGGAGAATGGGAGAAACGACCGAGACTTTCTCTTGGCCTTCGCCGACGTTCAACAACGGCCCCTGCTGGACACCGCCGCCGAGCGAGGCTGGCTGGTTTTTGAAACCGCTGGCGGGGTGAACGAGATTGTGGCGCGCTTAATCGAGCTTAAAGAGGAGCCCTTTGGCCGTTTTCGCTTCTATACGGTCTTTGACAGCGACAGCCGCCAACCGAATGCCCTCTCTCATGACGCGCAGCGCATTAAGGAGGCGCTCGCAGAGCATCATACCCTCACCCCACCCGCGCCAGCGCCGCTCGGCGATTGCCTCAAGCGCCGAGCCATTGAGAACTATCTTGATCTTGATGCCTTTATCGACTGGCTTGAGAGCGCGATCCCAAACAAGCAGCAGGCGATCCATGCTGCTTGGAAAAACAAGACACCAGATGCCGCTTGGAGACGAGGGCAAAAGACCCACGCGCTCTACGCGGCGCTCGCTTTGCGGGAGGTGACCGACGTCGAGGTCTGGTCGTGCCTTGACTTCTCAAAAGGGCGAGGGCGATGACTTCGATCTAGAAGCGCGCATAGAGGACCTGATCATGCCAGCGCTTGAGCCTCTGGGCTGGCGCGAAGTTGAGCGCGACGATCTCTTAAGGATTATCCGTGTGGGCTATGGACAATCCCTCACTGAGCAAGACGCAGATAAGCTCTCCTTTGGGATAAGGGCGGAGCCAAGACGCTTTGATAAGATCACCGAAACCTTTAGCGCGGCGGTGCGGTTCTTGAGCGAGATGGGGATAAGCGGGCCTGCGCTCCTCCCCTATGGGCACATCCTGACCTTTACCTTCCGGGCCTTCTATGAGGCTCAAGACGCGCTGGACTCATCCCAGCGTGCGGACCTGCGGCGCTGGGTGGCCGAGTCCAGCATCGGGGGGCGCTTCTCAGCGGGTGTCACCACCGCCATGATCAACGCCTCATGGAATGAGTTGGCCCGCGCGCTCAACCTGCCAAACGCCCCTGACACCGAACGCAGCAAGGCAGACACCTTAAAGCTCAAGCCCTGTGGGCGAATCAACGCCAGTTGGGCCAGACCGAAGGTGAGCGCGATTGTCCTGGGTTGTCAGAAGCCGCTGGACGCCGAGGGGCGGACGCCGCCGAACCTGCCTGGGCGCTTGGGCGCGCAGGGGGTGTACCTCCTCCAGCGCTTGCTGCCGGGGAGCGCCAGCGTGGCCTTCAGTCAACTAGAGAACCGCATTCTCTGCGAGCCAGAGGCCCTAGAAGCGCTGCGCGCCAGGTTAAAGCAGGCCGACTGCCCTTTGGACATCTTAAGCAGCCATGTGATCTCGCCCCAGGCTCATTCGCGCTTGGTCGCGGGTGAGCAAGGCGCTTTCCTGGCCCAGCGGGCGCTGGACTTGGTGGCGCGAGAGAACGCTTGGCTTAAAGAGATGCGCAGCGATCTTCAGATTTCGACTTGACCCTGTCTTATGCCTCAAAGCGCGCTGCACGGTCATAGGGTCGAGAGATTCCGCTTGAAGGGAGAAGGATGACGGTTTATCGTGCGCTTCAGGATAAGCGTTGGTCGGGAATCGTGTCACAATCAGACTGGCTTACATTGGTTGTATTCGTCACGAGACTCTAAAAACGATGTACTTGAAGGGCAAAAAACATGAGTTTGGCTGATTTTCTCAATGACCTCGATTCTCAAGAAGATGAAGATGCGGATGACTGGCTTGCTGTCAAGCGTCGGCTTTCATCTCCACGCCCTGTGTTTTGGTATGGCGGCTCAGGGTTTGATTTCCATCCTCTTATTGGACTGAGAACGCAGGGCTTTCCGTATCAGATGACAAAGGCATGCGGATTTGAATTTCTGTACTTGATGTCGGATTACGGTCATCACCATCGACAGAACATAAAACAGCTTTATGATCATTTGGAAAACCTTTATCCCACGCATTTGCCATGGCTATCTGAAATCGTCCCTCCTGGTGCTGATCTCTCTGTGGAAGAGATTATCCTATTAAGACATCGAAATCTGAGGCCGACCATGGTGTATGGGTCTGTCAGGCGGTCGGAGGATAAAGACCGTGAAGAATACCCACTGATGGAGTTTGCCTATCTTGAGGTATGTATTTCGTGGGGGATGTTCAACATTTGTCATCCTGTTTTGTTTGCCTTTGTAGAGAATCTGGATCTATGGGAGATGGTCATCACGCGCTATGGCATTCCCGTAACGGCCTTCTGCTCTATTCGCGTCGCGGGGAAGTCTGGAAGCTGGGTGGATGTCCATGATCCCAAAGCGAAATTCATGCAAAGCATCGCCCACTCGGCACATCCGGGCAAGCCGCAGTTCTGGGTCACGGATAGAACCTATGCGCTCAAACCCATCTGGGATCCTCAGTATCTCTCGATGGATCAGGGTCGCCACCAATCTTGGCGTAGAGTCTGGCCCAAGGCGCGAGATGGCTATGGTCTTCCCCAGACCTTTGGTACGGACTGGGAGGCGGTCAAGCGGCTGGGAGAATCCCAAGGTCCTGAGCACGCCAAAGGATAATCTCTTTTACTTTTGGGCGGGCGATGGCCCCCAAAAAGAAAACATCTTTCATTTTTTGACTGGCGATGCCCCCCAAAAAGAAAACATCTTTCATTTTTTGACGGGCGATGCCCCCTAAAAAGAAAACATCTTTCATTTTTTGGCGGGCGATGCCCCCCCAAAAAGAAAACGTCTTTCATTTTTTGACTGGCGATGCCCTCCAAAAAGAAAACGTCTTTTATTTTTTGGCGGGCGATGGCCTCGTTTATGGGGAGGGGGGATCTCTTGGGCCGTAGGGTGAGGGGCTCGCCGGTTTAGGGGTCAAGAGATTTCGCTTGACGCGGGGAGGGGGGATGTCTATCTTCGGCTCGTCGAGAAAAAGTGCCGATGGGGATAGTGTCGCAATCACGCTTACTTACGATGGTTTGCTTGAACTTCCTATCCTCCTCTGTGGCTAAAATCTCATAAGAAAGGGCTCGTCTATGATTTTAAAAAAAGTCAATCTTCGGGGTATGTCTAATAGGACTACTAGGTTGCCCTGAGTCTCCACACGAGTGCTATACAGGGAACCCTGGGGCTTCTGCTTGCATACAAAACGATGGAGGAACCTGCCCTTCTATTAATGGTCTACAGTATTTGAGTGTTACTACTGAAGAAAATAAAAGATTGGTAGACAACTGCGGAGATTATACTAGAATTTTAATTTATCAAATGCCTGGTGGAGCGCCAGAGGATGGATATGTTGTTCAAAAAGTAGAGTTAGACTATCGTGCATCATTAGATGACGCTGATGATGAATGTGTAGAACCTATATCTGAACATGTTTTGTTTTACGAACTAATAGGTCCTATTGCTAAAGGGAAAAAGGTGCCATATGGATATGGTTGTAATGACCAGATCTACTTCGTCAATGACGAGATTGAGGCACCTAAGGATGAAGAAGGAAAGGTTGTTTATTGGTTTGATCACAATAGAAGAAGGTATTCAATGGTCTCAGATGGATATCAGAAATGGAAGTTTAATGCAAAATTTTATTCATTTGAAGAAATGGAGGGATACCTTCCTTCAGATAGTGTAATAAATGATGATGGAGAAATGCGTAGATTCTGGGGAATTCAACCTAACTACGCTGGTTATGCTTGTGCTAGTGAAGTTTTAGATTTAAACACTCAATCTGGGGATCCAGCCCCTCCATTTTGGGATGAAAATGGTTCTGTAGAGAGAGTAATGGAATTTAAGTGGGATTGCTGTAATAATGGTGAACAGGTAGATGGCCCAACAACAGTAACTAAAGACACAAACTGCAGATAGGTGAAAAAAATGAAATACATTGCTGTCGTATCTACTCTTTTAGTCGTGTCAGCATGTGGCCAAATGGACGAAAGAGTTTCAATGTCTAGGCTTGAAATGTCTATCACAAATAATGACCTAGATGCTTTATCTGATGAAGTTTTGAAACTTCCATATTGGCTGGAGACGACCTCACTCCAAAGAAATCAGTTCTCTAAATATGATGTTAATGATTATAAATTGGTTGGCTCTGCGCTATCTAGCCTGTCTCTGAAGGACATTGAAGAAGTAAAGCGCTTATCAATTAAGAAAGCTTATCTTTCTAGCGATGAAGAAGGTGCTGCTATTAAGTTTAATTTCTTTGTGCTTTGGAGAATTATATTTGATATTCCAGAGGAGACACCTTACGAGGAAGTTATAAGTTTTCAGCCAATGCATGTTGGTTTAGGTTCTAGAGCAACAAGGATAGATGGTAATGGGAATAAATTCTTTAATGAAAGATGGCCTGTCGTTTTCGACTCACAAGGTAATATCTTGGAGATTGAAAGGTTCAATAATATGAGTGGTCCGATGTATCGTCCACAAAAAGATTTTGAAGCTATTTCAAGTAAGTATCCTTTAAGAAGCCTCTAGGTACTTTTGACAACTTAGGAACCCTCTAATTAAATCCCTCACCACAAACAGCGGGGTACTCGTTTACCGAGCACCCCAGGGCGGGCGCAACCCCAAAAAGTTGGCAAGCTCTCGAGCGCATAGGGGCACTGTGCATCGAATGCGTTCAAATGGGTGATTCTTCGCTCAGCTGTTCACGCTTTGCTTCCAAAACGGGGCGAGATTTAGGGCCTCGACGGCGCACGAGGTGCATTTTGAAGGGCGCCTTGGGGCTCGTTGGGGTTTGCCAACTTTTTGGGGTTGCGCCGGTCTAGACGCGGCGTGAGCACCCATCAGCCATGCCCACATCACCATCAACGGCCACCTCAGGCAATCGCGCAGCGTCTATGATTGATAATCGACGTGATTTCAAATACTTAAAAACCAAACGGTGATTTATTATATTTTTTTTCATCTGCAATTAAATCATTTCGACCGCGCGCTCATTTCTCCTCCACACCACCACGGAGGAACGAATGAGTTCAAAATCCTTCCTCAAGAGCCTGATGAACCTCTACTTGTTCACATGGGCGGAGTGTCTGAGCTTCGCGCAGCGTATGCGCACGATGATCTCCAGCCAGCAGGTCCAAGATGAGCGGCTCAACGAGATGATCACACGCCTGGAGGTGAACGCGCTGGCTTACCCCGCGATCAAGCATCATCAACAGATGGCTCAAGCGCCGACCGTTAAAATCATGCCCCAAATGCAGCGCCTCTCTAAGCTGATGACCTTCCTGCGCGATGCCTTGACGGGCTTGACCCAAGTCGCTGCGCAAGATGACCCGCGTCATCAGGCCGCACATGCACAACTGCAAGCCCTGTTCTCCGTTGAGCAGCGCGGCAGACGCGCCGCCCATCAGCTGATCGCCCACGCTCAGCGTATCTTGCTGGCAATGGCTAAGCATCAAGATGCCTGGGCCCTGATGGGCTTGGACCATCTCCAGCCCACTCTCGCTGAGGCCCACGCCCAGCTCTACACGCTGTATATGCAAACACATTCGTCCCTGAACTCAGACGCTCAGCGCTCAGCGCCTAAGGCCGAGCTTCAATTCGAGGACCTCTCCCCCCTCTCGGCTCAGGCCGCGCTGCAAGATGAGCTGCTTTTGGTCGTCGCTTATATGATCACGACGTATTATCAGCGCCCAGAGACTTCGGCGGTCTTTAATGGCTTTGTCGAGGTCGTCGAGGGGATTCAGGCCCTCGCCGCCGCCCGCTGTCGCCGCCCCGCCTCCCCCTCCGCCTCCCCCTCAGAGGCCGTGGCCTGAGCCTCGCCCCCCCGCCTTATGCGCGTTGACGCGCAGCACGCCAAATCATCGCTTCCAGCCCGCGCCGCCCTCGTGGCAGAGTGCCACCATGAGCGACTCACACGACGCAGTTCAGCTCGCCGACGCCATCGCCTTCACCGCGTCCCGCGCGCATATGGATCACCTCCTCCGTCAGCTCACCGAGCTGCTTGAGGCCCTGTTCGTCGCTGGCTTGGCCTATCCCCAACCCGATCTCTTGGCGGGTCTCCCCGAGCTGATCGAGCGCAGCGCCGCCCTGGGCCTGGAGGGCTTGGTCGCGCGGCTGGGCGCCCTGGAGGTGGCCTTGGCCTCCACTCGCGCGGCCAACAATGAGGTCGAACACGCCGAGGCGACTCGGCAGGCCACTGAGGCCCTGCAACACCTCAGCGCTTGGCAGCGCCTCTATCGACGTGAGCACGCCTTGCTCTTGGTCGCCGGGCGCTTGGCCGCACAGGCCGAGGGCGTGGCTATGCCCCAAGCCCGCGTCCCCACCGCCGATCTGGTGGCGTGGCCCATCGGCGCTCGCTTGGAGGGCGCCTCCCTGGAGATCTTCGCCCTGGAGCTGGGCGCTCGTCAGCACGTCGTCTTTCATGATCATCTCTCGGATCTCTCGCCGTTGAGCCCCCTGGCGCGGCCCGTGATCAGCCGCCTCTTTCAAGCTCAGCTCCCCTTGCGCGCGATGCTCTCGGCGGTCATTCAGCTGGAGGCGCATCCCGTGGCCCTGCGCGCTGAGGTCCTTCACGTCAACCCCGCCTTTCGCTGCGCTCCCCGCCTCCTCGACGTCGCGCCTTCTTTTCTCCCCCCTCATCCCCCCACGCTGGCGGCAGGGCAGATCGGGCGCGCCCTGGGGCGCTTTGACGCAGAGGTGGACGCCACAGGTCAACACCTCCTCGATCCTGCCGGGGCGTCGCTGTCCATCGCCGTGGGGGAGACGCTGCGCTTTAACTTGGTGAAGTGGCGCGCTCAGGTGGCTGATCCCACCGCGAGGCTGGCGCTGATCTTGGCGCCCAGTGAGGATCAGGCGGAGGTGATCGCCGCTGAGGACCCTTGGGGCGATCTGGCCCTGCCTCATCTTGATCCCGCCGCCTTCCGCTGGAGCCCTAAGGCGCTCTATGCCCTGGCTTCGTCGGCTTCGGGGGGGGACGCGGTGGATCGCCGCCTCCTCTTGACCACCGCCGGGCTCTTTGGGGCCTTGGGTGATCAGGGCCTCGATGCCCTGCGCGGGGCTTGGCTCGACACCCGGCCCGAGGGGGTCTTGGCTTGGGGACGCGCGGCGCAGGCCTGGGCTCTCCTCGGCCTTGAGCCCGCTGAGGCGGACATCGAGGCGCTCTTGGATCTGGCGACAGCGGCCTTGGCCTTGGGCGCGCAGCCCAAGGAGACCCCGTTGAGGGTATCACAGCTGGCGCCCGTGTTGGGCCTGCCCCCCGCGCAGCTGGCGAAGGTGGACCGCCGCGCGATCAGCGGCGCGTTGCTCTTTACCGCCCTGCGCTTGATCGACACTTGGGGGGATCTCAGTGATCGCCTTGAGCTGCTTAAGGCCCTCTACGCGGCGCGCTATCAGTCGCCCAGCGCGGCGCCGACGGTGGGCGATGTCTGCGCCCGCGCGCTGCTCTTGCGCGCCTTGGCGGAGGCGGAGGCGGAGGCGGATACGCAGGCGGATACGCCAGCGGATGCGGGCGCGGCTTTGGCGTATCTGGATGCCTTTCTTCAGGATCTGCGCCCCCGCGCCGGGCGGCCCACGCCCGCGCCGCTGCCGACCCTGCGCGAGATCCTCGATTATGCCACGGCCCGCGCCCTCTTGACCTCCCAGGATACGCTGCGGGGGAGCGTCGCGGCGCTGGATCTACCTCCCCTGGGCTTGGCGCGCTTGATCGCTGATGGCCTCTTGGCCCTGGCGCGCGCCCCAGACTCGGCAGAGGCGGCGCGCGCGGCGGCCAATGGGCTTTTATGCGCCATCAGCGGGCAGCAGGCGGGGTGGTTCGTGGTCTTTTAGGGGCTTCAGGCGGCGGCGTCGAGCGGCGGGGCGGCGGCGTCGGGCTGCGGGGCGGCG